>JBDTMB010000293.1:0-7511 GCA_039934485.1 Vicinamibacterales bacterium | reverse complement strand
CGAAGGCCGCTACGGCGGGAGTAACCTGACCTCATCGAACCTCGCTCAGACCGATACACGCGCTTTTCTGATCGTCGACAGCTTTCTCGGTACCGCGACCGGCGGGGAACGAAAGCGACAGTACACGCCTCAACGCCGCCAGATTGATGCGACCGTGTCGTACTTCAAAGATGGCCGGGGTGGATCGCACACCTTGAAGGCTGGTGGCGGCATCCAGCCCGAGCTGAGAAACGACGGCTATACCCAGCTGGCGTCCGGCAATGTCAAACAGAACATGAATAACGGCCTTCCAGTCAGCGTCGTACTCGACGTGCCGACGGCGCTGAGAGTCGGGAAGGACGCGGCCGATGTCAACAAGGACGACCTGACGACGCTCGATCGCCTCGGGGTTGCCCACATGTACGCGACCGACCAATGGCAGGTGGGCCGCACGACCTTGAATCTCGGGCTGCGGTGGGATCGGTATAACGCGTGGAGTCCGGATCAGATCCAGCTTCCGTACAGTTTTGGACCGGTGAATCTGCCGGCGGCGTCGTTTCCGGAGCAGCACTACTTCACTTGGAACAAGGTGGTGCCTCGCATCGGCGTCAGTTACGACCTGTCCGGCGACGGCAAGACCGTCGTCAAGGCGAACTATAGCCTGTTCGCATTCAACCCTGGCATCAGCCTGGGTGGACTCGCCAACAAGAATCAGCTTCAGAAGACCGTGACCTACGCCTGGGCCGACAACGCGGCGTGCGCCGCATGTATCGCCCGCGACGGAGTCTATCAGCCCGGCGAAGAAGGGAATCTCCTCGCGAGCACGCTGTCCAACAACATTCAACTCAGTCCCACGCTGAAACAACCGACGTCAACCCAGGCCTCCCTCTTCTTCGAGCGCCAGCTGACGCAGGATCTCGGTGGGCGAGTCGGCTTTGTCTACTTCAATGTGCGGGACCAGGTGGCGACTTATCAGGCGTATCGTCCCCCAAGCGCCTACACGGTGCCCTTTACGGTGGTGGACCGCGGCGCCGACAATGTGGTCGGCACCAGTGACGATCGCGCGCTCACGTACCTCGGCGTCCCGAACAGCCAGCTCGCGAGTTTTCCCACCACGCAGGTCGTGACGAGTGTGCCAAACAACGGCACCTACAAGTCGATCGAGATCACGCTCAACAGGCGACGGAGCAAGAATTGGTCAGCCGGCTCAGGATTTGGCTACACCTGGCAGCACGACTTTCCAGGCGGCTATCCGAACACGGCTAACGGTCCCTTCGACGAGGCCCGGCGGATCTGGAGCCTCAAGGCGAATGCCACCTACAACCTGCCCTTTCAGGTGCTGCTGAGCGCGGCCTACCGTTTCCAGGCGGGCACCAACTATGCGCGGACCCTGTCTGTGTCGGCACCAGCCGCCTGCGCGTGCACCTTTACCCAGCCCAACCAGCCGGTGACGCCGTTTAACGCCTTCGCCACCGACGATGTGTCGGTCCTCGATCTGCGTTTTGAGAAGACGCTGGGCCTGTCGTCATTTGCCAAGCTGCACCTGTTCGTCGACGGCTTCAACCTGCTGAATGCATATGCGGCCGAGACGACGAGCGTTGCGACTGGGCCGACCTTCCAGCGGCCGACGGCGATCCTGGCGCCGAGGACGGCCAAGGTCGGCTTCCGCGTGTCGTGGTGATCGGCAGAGTCCAATGCAGCCGCCAGCTTCGCCAGAGCGCCGCCGTCGCGTGGAGGGTCCGATGTACGTGATCGTACTGTTAGCTGTCCTGCTCGCTGCGTGCTCCCGGACGTTGGAGCCGCCGGCCGCTGGCAAGTCCGGAACCGACGATCTGATCGACCTGTTGTCGAAGACGAACGCCAAGATCGAGCAGTTCCAGTTTTCGCCGGACGGCCGCCAGATCGCCTATGTCTCGTCGCAGAACGGGAGCGCCGACATCTGGGTCATGAACTCGGATGGCAGTAACGCGCACGCGATCACCGATGCCGCCCCCGAAGCCGAAGCAGAGCCGCAGTGGTCGCCGGACGGCAGGTCGATTGCGTATGTCACGCACCACTGTGGGACCGGGTGCTGGGCCGATATCTTCCTCGCCAGGGCCGACGGGTCGATGACGCCGATCAACCTGACCTACGGGCGCGGCGGTCCGGAGCCGCAATGGACGCCGGATGGCAAGTCGATCGTGTTCGTCAAGTACTACGGCGACAACGGCTTCAGCCAAATTGGCATCCTCCAGGCGGACATTCCGTTCGGCCGGCCGGTCATTACCTTCCCCACCGGATCTCCGGAGAACGAAGACGACCCGCGGGTTTCACCCGACGGCAAGTCCCTGCTCTTCACGGCCGCCCGCAGCGAAAATCCGGGCGGGCCGCGGGTGAGTGGTATCTGGGTCATGCCCCTTTCGGGCGGCGTGGCCCGGCTGTTGGTAGCCGGTGCCGATGGCGGCCGGTGGTCGCCCGACGGCAAGCGGATCGTGTTCGCGTCGGCGAATACCGAGTGGCGCAATATCGGCGTCGCCGACGTCGCGACTGGTGCCACCCGGATGTTGACGAATGACACCAATGACAATGGTAATGCGCAGTGGTCACCAGCCGGAACCGCGATTGCTTATGTCGCCAACAAGGACTGGAATTTCTTCCTGAAGACGGTGTCTCCCGATGGCGGCCAGGCGCGGCAGCTGACGGAGCGAAGAGGGGTCAACGCCGGCTTTGAAGGGCAAAACGCTCGTGGGACGTTTCGATGGGCGCCGGCCGGGCAGTCGATCGCCTATACGTTCATGGATCACGCCACGGCCAGCGACTTGTGGTTGATTCCATCAGACGGCGGATCGCCCCGGCAACTCACCAACCACATGCCTGCTGCTCTGCGCCCCGATCGCTTCATCGCGCCTGAATTGGTCTCGTACAAGTCCAAGGGCGGCGTCGACATCCCGGCGTTTCTCTACAAGCCCAAGAACCCGGACCCGTCGGGCAAGGCGCCACTGCTGCTGTACTCGCACTCGTTTGGTGGTGGAATGTATATCAACGGTTTTTACCCGTTCGTCCAGTACTTCGTCTCGCGCGGTTTCGTCGTGCTGGCGCCGGAAGTCCGCGGCAGTACTGGCCTGGGCCGGACGTTCGCGCGCGCCAATCGCGGCGATTGGGGAGGCCTCGACATCGACGACACGATCGCCGGCATCGATTACCTCGATCACCTCGGGTTGATTGATCGCAATCGTGTGGTCATGCAGGGCGGCAGCACGGGTGGCTATCGCACGATGCAGACGGCCGTGCGGTTCCCTGAGGCGTTGAAGGCGGCCGTGAATCTGTATGGCCCGACCAATGTTGTGAGCCTGCACGAGTTCTATCAAGGCACGCGAAGGCGCGGGATGATGATGGAGAGCGTTGGCGGCGACCGCGGAGACCCGGCGAAGGCGCCCGAGCATTGGCGGGAACGGTCTTCAACCTACAACGTCGATCGGATCAAGACGCCGATTCTGCTGTTGTTCGCCGACCGCGATCTCGGCGTCCCTGCCAACCAGGCGGAAGAGTACTATCGCCTCGCCAAGGCGAAGGGCGTGCCAGTGGAGTACGTGGCTTACAGCAACGAGTCGCACGGCTGGTACACGTGGCGTCCGGCCACGCTGAAGGATGCCCTGCAACGGGTGTCGGCGCACTACGACAAATATCTGAAGCCGAAACCTGGCGGCTAGGGCTTGCCGGCGCGGCTCTTGCGCGCGTAGTGGGGACTGTATTGCAGGCCGTAGGGGGTGACGAGCGTGGATGCCGCCTTTTCCTGGAAGAACTTCTTCTTCGTGCGTTCGAACGTCGCCAGTTCTTCCGGCGTGCAGTCCCGCATCGTGACCTCCTCGCGTGGGACGAACATGACCTGGCCCACCGGCTGCGAGTGTGAACCGTGGATGCCTTCGCCAGGCTGGAGGACGTAACGAAACTCGGTATCGTGGGCGAACCAATCGGTCTCGACGCGCACGACCAGCACCGGCGCGATCGGCCGTTCGATGTTGTTGAAGATGGCCGAATAGATCGTGTCCCAGCCGGCTGGAGTGTGGAAATTCGTCGCGCCGCGCAGCGTGACGGCACCGGTTGGCGTGCCCATGTCTTCCGGCACGATGAAGATGCGCGACATCTGTCGCGCCCCCTCCGTCGTGATCGGGGTGTTCACGTGGAATTCAACGTCTTCGCGCATCGAGCCGACGCCGCCGATCGGCAGCGAGAACTTGATCGAGAACAGCGACTGCCAGTTGGCGCCGGCCGCGCCCAGGTAAAACGTGAAGCGATAGGCGCCCTCGCCTTCGTACTCGATGCGAAACGCCTCAGTGTCCGCGAGCGGAGGGAACACCAGGACGCCCGCGGCATTGCCGGCTTCAAGCACGGGACACATTCGCGCGTGCTGCGGCAGGAGCGGCCGCTGGCTTTCCCGGCGTGGCGGCAAGCCGACGCCAGGACGCCGCGAATTTGGCATGAGCCGCACTTCCATTTCGCTCAACATAGGCGAGGTGATCGAGGTGGTCAAGCGTAAGTTATGGCCGTGATGTGTAGCGTGCAATGCGCGTTTCGTAGGCGCTGGTGGGTCAGCGCCGGGCTTGCCGCTGTGGTCGCATCCGCGGCGGTGGTGGCGCAGGCGCCGGCCGCGGCGCCGCCGCAAGTCACGTTTTCAAAGGATGTCGCGCCGCTCCTCTTCGATCGATGTGTGAAGTGCCATCACCCTGATGGCCCGGCGCCGTTTAGTCTCGCCTCGTACCAAGAAGCGCGGCGCCGCGCCGCGCAGATTGCCAACGTGACTGCCAGCCGGGCCATGCCGCCGTGGAAGTCGGAGCCGGGTTATGGCGAGTTCATCGGCCAGACGCCGCTCACCGATGCCGAGATCGACACGATCGAAAAATGGGTCAGTGATGGCGCGCTCGAAGGCGACCCCACCGGCATCAGGCCCCCTTCGTGGACGCCGGGATGGCAACTGGGCACGCCGGATCTCGTGCTGAACCTGGCGCAACCATTCACGCTCCGCGCCGATGGCGCCGACGTGTGGCGCGTATTCGTGTTCCCGGTGCCGGTGAGCGCCCTGCGGTTCGTGAAGGGCCTGGAGTTCCGGCCAGGCAACACCAAGACCGTTCACCATGCGCGCATTCGCATCGATCGCACGCCCGCGTCGCGCCGGCTCGACGACCAGGATCCCGCGCCGGGTTATGACGGATTGATCTTGCGAAGCGCCGTCTATCCCGACGGCCACTTCCTCGGTTGGACGCCCGGACAGGCAGGCCCGCTGCTGCCCAAGGGGCTCGCCTGGCGGCTCGAGCCGGGCGTCGATCTGGTGGTGGAAACGCACATGGTACCGTCTGGTATGGTCGAGCGCGTGGCGCCGTCAATTGGGCTCTACTTCACGACCGACCCGCCCGAGCGCACGCCGGCCATCCTTAGGCTTGGACGCAAGAACCTCGATATTCCTGCCGGCAACGCGGCCTACGTCAGCAGCGATTCGTTCGTGCTGCCGGTCGATGCCGAGATCCAGGCAGTGCAGCCGCACGCACACTATCGCGCCCGTTCGATCATCAGCACCGCCACTCTTCCGGACGGCACCATCAAGCCGCTAATCTACATCGCCGATTGGGACGTACGGTGGCAGCACCTCTATCAATACGCCGCCCCGATGATGATGCCGAAGGGCACCACGATCGAGATGCGGTTCACATTTGACAACTCCGTCGACAACCCGCGCAATCCCCAGCTGCCGCCACGCCGGGTCTTCTGGGGAGAAGAGGCGACGAGCGAGATGGGCGAGTTGTGGATCCAGTTGCTCACTCGAACCGAGGCCGACCGTCGCGCGCTCAATGCGAGCATCGAGCCGAAGATGGTCGCCGAAGACGTGATCGGGTACGAGGCGCGCCTGCGGTCCGATGCCGCGAGCGTGTCATTGCACGACGACGCGGGGGACGGCTATTTGTACTTGGGGCAACCGGACAAGGCCATCGCACACTTCGCGGCGACGCTCGCGCTGGCGCCCGACTCGGCGCCCGCGCATTACAATCTTGGAAACGCGTTAGCGGAGGCAGGGCGCGCAATGGAAGCGGCGGATCAATTCCGCATGGCGATCCGGATTCGTCCGGAATACTCGCTGGCGCACAACAACCTTGGTAGCGTGCTTGCCCGGGCGGGGACGGTCGATGAAGCGATGCAGCATTTCCGCGAGGCGATGCGGACGGATCCGGCGAACGCGGACGCCCACTTTAACGCGGCCAGTGTCCTCTATTCACGCGGCGACGTCGCCCAGGCCGCGCCGCTGTTTCGTCGCGCCGTCCAACTGCGTCCAGAGTGGCCGGCCGCCGTGTCGAGTCTCGCCTGGCTGCTAGCGACGTCCCCCGCCGCAGGCCAGCGGGCGCCCGCCGAAGCCATCGAGATGGCCGAGCGTGCGGTGGCGCTGACCGAGAGAAGTGACGCAGGTGTGCTGGACGTACTGGCCGCCGCGTACGCATCGGGCGGACAGTTCGCGCGCGCCGAGGCAGTGGCGGATGAAGCCATTGCCCTGAAGCCAGAGGCGCGCGTGGCTGCGGCCATCAGCCAGCGGCGCGCACTCTATGCCCGGCACCAGCCGTACCTGACGCCGGCACGGCGCTAGCCGACCAGCGTCTTGATCTGCTTGACCGCGTAATCGACCTTCATGTCGAAGAGCTTCTTGCCGAGCTCCGGCGTCGAGCGGCGGCCATCGCCGCTGATGCCGTTGTTCACACGCGGCTTGACTGGGTCGGGGCGCTGGCCCTGCGGCAGCACCGGATCCCCGAGCGCGTCCTTGACCAGGTCCTTGCGGGTCCAGCCCTTGTCGCCGCCCAGGTAGAGCATCTCCGAGGTGTCGGGAATGCCGGCGTGCGAGCTGGTGGGGTAGCCCTGCGACACGAGCCACTTGTCGAAGTCGTCGTTGGCCTTGGCGTAGACCTCGTCGCAGAACACTACCTTGAAGCCCTGTGCGGCGTACTTCGCCGTCAACTTCTTGGCCACCTCGCCGAGTTGCTGCTGGCCGCCGCCGTGGTCGCCCATCAACACCACGTTCTTGAAGCCGGTCTTGATCAGTTCCTCGGCGACCTGTTCGTTGATCGCCTGGAAGATCTCGTTGGTCAAGCCGATCGTGCCCGGCAGATCCGCGCTCGCGCGATTGGGCGAGAAGGGGAGCACCGGCGCGGCGATGGCGTTGCCCAGCTTCACCGCGATCGCGCGCACCGTCTCGCGCGCCATCAGCGTGTGCCCGCCGTTGACGTTTTGCGGCCCGCGCTGTTCGGTGCCGCCGTTGTAGACGAGCGCCGTGGTCTTGCCCTCGGCCAGCGCCTTCTTCACTTCGGGCCACGTCATCATGTCGAACTCGACGTTCGGCGCGCGGCCGCCTGCGGCTCCCGCCGACGGACTCTGCGCCACAACGGGCACGACCAGTGCGAGAGAGAACAACGAGATGAGAGCGACGCGCTGCATATGACCTCTCCTTGTTTCTTCTTTATTCTTTATTGGTTATTGGTTATTGGTTATTGGTTATTGGTTATTGGTTATTGGTTATT
>JBDTMB010000292.1:0-7575 GCA_039934485.1 Vicinamibacterales bacterium | reverse complement strand
TGGCGATGGAAAGCGCCGATGTCGTGCTGATGAAGAGCGATCCGTACGACATCGTTGCGGCGATCGAGCTGTCGCGAGCCACCCTGCGAAAGATGCACCAGAATCTGTGGTGGGCGGTTGGCTACAACGCGATCGCGTTCCCACTCGCGGCCGGCGTGTTCTACCCCTTCTTGCTAAGCCCGGAAATCGCCGCGCTGTCGATGTCCGGCAGTACCCTCATCGTGGCGATGAATGCGTTGATGTTGAAACGCACCAAGCTGGCTGGCCTCCGCCAACCCGCCGAGACGGCGGCCGCGTGAGGGTCCGCGTCAGTAACCGAAAGAGGAAAAGCCAATGAGTTGTTGTAGCGACGTGATGAAACCAATCAAAGCATCCTCCTGCTGCACACCGCAAGACACGGCGGCCCACGCCGCGCGAGCCATGCGCACCTCCGGCTGCGGCTGCGCGCCCGTGGTTGAAGATACCAAAGATCTCAAGCTGGTCGGCGTCGTCACCGAGGGCGACGTGTGTTGCGGCGTGGCGGCGGACGACCGGCGCGCCTCGGAGGTGCCCGTCAAAGAGATCATGCGGCCGGCGTCGACGTGTTGTGGCGCGGATGAGCCCGTGAACGAGGCGCGCCGAAAACTTCACGCGCATCGCGCGACGAGCTTGCCCGTCGTGAACAGCGCTGGCAGCTGCTGCGGCACCGTCAGCGCCCATGGGTTGGAGTAAGCAAGCCGGCGGTGGAAACCCCTAACGACGCGTGCCTCGAGGCGAAGGATCAGTCTTGGCAAGGGTGTTCGGACTCGATGTCGAGTGGAAGCGATAGGGGGGAGACGTGATGGTATGGTTTACGGCTAACGGGTTCTGGCGTCATCGACGGGTTGATCGTGCCGCCGAGCCTCCATATGGCCTCCGCCTTGGAAGCCGTCTTACCGGCGTTCAGGTGGCTGACCCCTGGGGGCTTCTTCCTGGGGTTGATCGAGAGCTTTCTCGACGCGTCTACGGCGGACTGGTGTTCGTTCCCGTCTACAATGTTCTCACCCACCGGTGGGGCGTGCCGACCGGGCGGTAGTTAGCGTTGCGAGAATGGTACGGCCTTCCACGTGGAGCCGGACCTGACCAAATCAATCATCGATCCCGCCGTCCGCGTCCGGGCGCTTCTGAAGCAGTGTTGCCGGATGTGCGCCCCCGGTCACGCACACGTGTGACCGGCGGGCGGCGATCCCCTTCGAAGCGGTCGAGTCTCCGGGACGTCTCGACCCGATCGGGCCGCTCGATCCGCGCCTGCAGAAGCGGCTGACCCAGTTATCCGGCCGTCTCCGAGAACTACATCATCCGGGCCGACGCAGTGGGTCGAGCGTTCGGGCATGTGCTCACGACGCGAGCGCAGGCGGGCATGGAGGTCCGCGTTCTCCACGTTCCTTCGGCGACCCGCCGAGCCTGCTGTCTCTCCACCTGCAGTTCTGGGGCTCCCCCGCGCGGCTCAGCGTCTATAACCCTCCACGACCGACACTTCGATACCTGCGCGCCTGGCGCGATCATCACAAGCTCATCGTCCAGGATCGCGCCAGGTTGGTCGCAGGCGGCCTGTGCGTCGCCGACGTGTGGCTGGGCAACTGCGTTCGGCAGTGCACCTGACGCGACTCGGTCGTGCTGGTTGAAGGAGGCGCGGCCGCGCAGGCGGCGGACGAGTTCGAACGGATCTGGCGGGACGGGTTTGCCCTGACCTGGCGCCGCCGTGCCGCCTGGGCTCCGCCGTCGTCGCCGTCGGTGGCGGCCGGCGACGTGCCGGTTCGCGTGCTGGCGGACGAACCGGGCCGGCGCTGTACTGAACAGGCCCTCGTCGCGGCCATCGACGCGGCGCAGCTGGAGGTGCTCATCACGAACCAGTATGCCGTGCCGACACCGCCAGTGACTGAGGCGCTCGCCGCCGTTGGCCGCCGCGGTATCGACGTGCAACTGATCGTGCCCGCCGCGAGTCCAATATTCGGGCACCCAGATCGGCTCGCTCAGGCCGAACACGGCTGTCACGAGACTGACTCGCCACATCACTGGCCGAAACCGCGGGTTGGTCACGTAGAGCGCGAGCCAAGGAAGAAGAAATCCACTCGACCAGCCGAGCCACACATCGTGATACTTCATATCGGTTGCACGTTGTCTTACGCAACTGCTGGCAGAGATTGTAGGCGACGACCCGTGTGTTTCGACCTGACTTCGGTGAAACCAGGCTGGACGCGCTGCAGCGTCACGCGTTCGGGTACTTCCTGAACGAGACCAATCCCGCCAACGGTCTGGTGGCAGACAGAACGCAGCCGGGCGCTCCGGCGAGCATCGCCGCGGTCGGCTTTGCGTTGGCGGCCTATCCGGTTGGGGTCGAGCGTGGCTGGATGACACGCACCGACGCGATCGCGCGAACGTTGGCGTTGTTGCGGTTCTTCTGGACCAGCCCGCAGGGAACCGCGGCCGATTCGACCGGTTACAAAGGGTTCTACTACCACTTTCTCGACATGACGACGGGAGCGCGCGCCCAACGGTGCGAGCTGTCGACGGTCGATACCGGTTTCCTGCTGGCTGGCATCTTGGCTGCCGCGGTGTATTTCGATCAGGACAGCGAGGCCGAGCGCGAGGTCCGGACGTTGGCCGACGCACTCTACCGCCGCACGGATTGGAAATGGGCGTGCGACGGCGGGGCGACGATCACTCATGGGTGGAACCCCGAGAGCGGCTTTCTGCCATACCGATGGGAAGGCTACGACGAGGCCATGCTGTTGTACACGCTCGGTCTGGGCTCGCCGACGTATCCTCTGCCGACGGAGAGCTACGCGGCGTGGACCTCCAGCTATCAGTGGCGAAACATCTACGGCTGCGAATTGCTGTATGGCGGTTCGCTCTTCATCCACCAGTACTCGCACGTCTTTGTGGACTTTCGCGGGATCCAGGACGCCTTTGCGCGAGACAAGGGCATTGACTACTGCGAGAACAGTCGCCGCGCGACCTACGTCCAACAGGCGTACGCGATCCGGAACCCACTTGAATTCGAAGGCTACGGCCAGCACTTCTGGGGACTGACCGCGAGCGACGGCCCAGGCTGGATCACGACGCAGGTTCGCGGCATCGAACGCCGCTTTTTCGACTACGTGGCACGCGGTGCGCCGCATGGCCCAGACGATGGGACAGTCGCACCGTGGGCGGCAGTCGCCTCGCTCCCCTTCGCCCCGGAGATCGTGCTGCCGACGGTTCAACATTTTCAGGACGTGTATCCACAAGTCACAGGCGAGTACTGCCTTCGCTGCAGCTTCAACCTGACCTTCCCGCACGAGCCCGATGGGGCCGTCGGCTGGACCTCACCCTACCATTACGGGATCAACCTTGGTCCGGTCGTGTTGATGTGCGACAACTACCGCACCGGTTTGCTCTGGCGGTTGATGCGGGCATGCCCCTACGTCGTGACGGGTCTCCGGCGGGCGGGTTTTACGAATGGTTGGTTGTGACTGGCGTATGGGGCCGAGATGTGGTCAACCGGCTCATATCTGCTTCTTCCCGAACAGCCCCAAGACCACCATCACCACGAGACAGACAATCAGCAACGCCGGGATCCACATCCAGCCGCCTCCGCCCATCCATGCGCCACCTGTCATGTTTCCGCCCATCATGCCTCCGCCTATTCTTCCGCCCGTCATCGCGCCGCCGCCGAAGAGTAGGAAGAGCGCGATGATCGCTAGGCCAATGACGACGGCTCCAGCGGTGTTTGCTTTCATCGCCGCGCCATCGTCATCTGACCGTTGACAAATGCCCCAGTGCACGAGTTCGAGCCGCTATAGGTGCCGGTCATCGTCATCCTGGTGCCGTCGACGTGCGCTGTTCCTGTCGCGCGCGCCGTGCAGCCGGACGACATCATGCGGCTGTCCGGCATATCCATCGTGAAGGTCATGTCGTCGCCGGACATCGTGCCCGAGAAGACACCGGGCATTCGGCCGGTCATGCCGGCGAACGTCATGGAGCCCGTGACCGTGGATCCGCTCTGCGTGAGCGGCCACGTCATCGTCCCCATCCCGGCCTGGCCCATCATGGCGCCCGCGCCCATCGTACTGCTCGAGTCGGAGGCGCTGCCGGCCCAGGTCCCGGTCATGGCCGTCTGAGCCGTCGGCCCCGTCGGTCCCATTGACGACGTGCTGCCACATGCCGCCGCGAACCCCGCCAGCACGACCACGATGAGTGCTTTCTTCATACCGTTCTCCCCTTCAGATTCAGGGCTTCTTGTCGCCCATTGGCTTCATCATCGGGCACGATGCCATCGAGGCCGGACCCGCCTGCATGTGTTCCATCATGTGGGTCATCATGCCTTCCTGCATCTTCATCATGCCGTCGCGCATCGTCCGGCGCTGTGCCGCCATTTCGGTGACGACGATGGCGGTGGCTGCCGGGGTCTCGGTCGCCGACGCGGTGTTCATCTTGGTCACGAGAGCGTCCAGCTTGTCATCCGCGGCCTTCATGTCGGCCATCATCTTCTCGTGGTCGGCCATCATGGCCTTGCACTTGGCGTCCATGCCGGCGGCCGGCTTCGCCTTGTCCATCGCCGCGTGCTGATGTTCCGGAGCCGCCTGCGCCGCGATTGCCGGTACCGCCGAAAAGACGACCGCCGCGCAACCTGCCATCAGCGTTCTCACCATTCGATTCATGCTCATGTGTGACTCCACCTGGATTGACAACCTCAGTCGATGGTCACACGCAGACCGACCGCAGCGGTGTGCTCAATTGGACACCGGCAAGGCGTGGCTGTTGCAGCACGCGGGCATCTCATCGCGGAGGATTTGAATCGCACGTGTGGCCTTGTCCATGAAGTCGAGCGACGCCTCGACGGTGAACAACCGCGGGTGCGACGCCCAGGCCTGGGTAATCCGGACATCGATCGCTGCCGCCAGGGCGGCCGACTCCGTTCGCAGGGGGTTGGTGTGGTTGTAGCCATGCTCCAACGCGGGCACGCGCAGGTGGACGACGGCATCGTATCGGCGGAGCTCGCTTTCAAGTGTTGAGCCCATCGACGCAAAGAATTCGTCCGGTGATCCCGGCCAGTAGGCCACGCCATCCACCGTGCCGCGATCGCACAGCACGATCGCCGGATTGTGGTTGCCGCCGGTCACCTCCAACTCGCGCTGGACGTGGAAGATCGCCCGCTGCGCCGCGCGCCGGCAGACGTCGTCACTCTCCCGCGGAAAGCCGCCGCCGAAGACGATGCCGGCCGACTCGGGCAGGACCCTCACGTGCACGCAGAACGCCTGACGGATCAACTCGAGCAGCGCCGTCTTGCCGGCGCCCGGGCCCCCCGTCAGCACGACCCGTTTCGGTTGATGAATTTCACTGCACTGGCATGCGGTCATCGCGAATCTCCTGGGTGTGGTGGCGGCCTTCACGGCGGCGTTGGCGGTATTCAGTTGCGCTCCTAGAGGTACTCGACGACGCGGGCCATTCCAGCCTCCATGTGGTACGCGTTGTGGCAGTGAAACATCCAGCGGCCCGGATGGTCGGCCTGGAAGATCACGTCCTGGCGGCCCATCGGCTCCACCAGCACGGTATCCTTCAAGCTGGAGCGTCCGCGACCGTTCACGAGGCGAAAAAAATGACCGTGCAGGTGCATCGGATGCCGCACCATCGAGCGGTTCTGCATCTCCAGCCGGATCCACTCGCCTTCGCGCACCAGGAGCGGCGACGCGTTGGGATACCGCTCACCGTTGATCATCCACGCCTCGGCCGCCATCATGCCCATGCTGCCCGATAACACGAGGGGAAGACTTCGAGTTGGAGACGGGAGCGCCAGTAGCCCGCCTTCGGGCTGGATGTCTTCGTAGGTGAGCGTGTGGCCGGTCCTCAACGCCGCGGGCCACACGGACGGCGCCACACGCAGCGGTTGATATCCGGGATACAGGAAGGGCGCCACCACCCCCGGCACCACCGAGTCGACCGGCCCTGCGACGATCTGCCAGGCGGCGGGATCGGCGCCGGTCACCGTCGCATCGTAGCGCTCGCCCATGCCGAGCACGATGGTGTCGGCCTCGATCGGGGCGATCGGTTGACCGTCCGCGTGGGTCACGCGAAGCCGGTGGCCGGTAATGCCCACCCGAAACGTCGTCGCGGCGGACGCGTTAATGAACCGCAGCCGGAGGCGTTCGCCGCGCTCGATCGTCACCGCTGCCGCTGCTGTGCCCGCGCGCCCGTTCAGCAAATAGCCGTCGTACGTCGGTCCTCCGCCTCCCATCATCGACCCGCCAGATCCATCAGGCTGGGGCGCGTTCTTCAGCCAATCGTCGAAGACGAGCACATGTTCACGATCGCCGGCAGCCCCATCGCGGGGCGTGACGATGAACGGGCCCAACAGCCCGCGATCCAGTTGGAGTCCCACGTGCGAGTGATAGAAGAAGGTCCCGCTGGCCGGAACGTCAAATTCGTAGGCAAACGTCCCCCCCGGTGGCACGGCACCTTGGGAAACGTCAGGAACGCCATCCATGTCCGGGGGGACCGGGAGGCCGTGCCAGTGAATCGTCGTCGGCTCCGGCAATCGGTTCTCGAGCGTGACGCGAAGCCGCTGGCCCTCGGTGACCCGAATCTCTGGACCCGGCACCTGCCCGTTGTAGGCCCAGGTTCGCCAGGCGGTGCTGGCCCCGACATCGATGTCGGCTGCTGCGGCGACCAGGCGCACTTCCAGGTCCGGGGATCGCGCGACCAGGGGAATGGCGCGGAAGAGCTGCCATCCCGCAGCCAATGCCAGCGGGGCTCGGCCCGCGCGCAAGAACGAACGTCGGTCAATGGACATGTATCCTCCGGGCCCGACACGGTCCCTTCTGCAAGAGATGCAGACTCACCGGGATTGGTGACGCCCGTTGATCTGTTGCCACAGGAAATCGTAGGCCCCCAGTGGCAGGTCGTGCTTCAGCGTAAAGAGGAAGGGGCGCACGTGCTCGCGCGAACCCTCGTAGGCGGCGGCGAGCAGCTGATACCGATCCTGCATCAACACGGAATCCAGGTCGGCAAAACGCCAGAATCGCGCGAAGCCGTCGCGAGGCGTTTCAAACGCCAGACCGTCCGCGTAAACCGCAAGGCGGCCCGCGGTATCGGTTCCTTCGTGGTGCACCTCGACGGCGAACTGCGGCGGGGCGGTTTGCGGCGGGATCACCGAGGTGACCACGGAACGGGTTGTGCGCGACAGGACGAAAGCCACCCACTCTGGCGTCACCGGCGTCGTGGTGTGGTACTCGTAGGTCCGGCTGTGACCGAGATGGCGCCATCCTCGGGACTGATAGGTCTCGACGATGATGTGACGAGACGACTCGACGCGCAGCTGGCGAATCTCGTCAAACGTCCACCGCCTGCTGCGCTTGGCGTCGCGCGCGTCGAAGGTGACACCCGCGTCGCCGACCCGCAGCGTCCCCGAGTGGCCGCCGATCGCGGCGTCCTCCCGTACCTCAAGCGGCGGCGGCTGCGCCACGGCCGGCGACACCGTTCCCGCCCACACTGCCAGGCACGAGAGGAGGAAAGCGATCCGCTTCGGCATAGACGAACCGATCGATGAGTTCGGGATCGCCCTCCATTGCCGAGGCG
>JBDTMB010000291.1:0-7622 GCA_039934485.1 Vicinamibacterales bacterium | reverse complement strand
GACCGAAGCCAGTTCGGCGTAGGCCATGGCGCCGGCAAACGCGAGGGCGCCGCCGACCAGCCAGATCCCGAGGAACCACCACGAACCCGGCACCATGGCGGCCACCTGCGGTGGTGTGAACAGGATGCCCCCGCCAATGACGTTGGAGACGATGATCGCCGCCGCATCGAGCGGTCCGAGCCGGCGTTCGAGGGTGGAATTCGAGGGACTCGCCATCGCGGGCGATTATATTCGCAGGCAAACCTAAAGGTTTGCCTCCACCTGCCTATGGGGCCAGCCTTCAGCCTTGCCCGACCGATCAGCGGGTGAGGAGTTGGCGCTCGATCGGGTATTCGGCCAGCTTGGCCCAGACCGTGGACCCTTGCTTGAGAAAGATCTCCACCTTCGCGTCCACGAACTCCTTGTTCTGGAGCATCTGCATGCGCGGTTGCACACCGGTGTAACCGAGGCCGGAGCGCATCACGAGGAGATTGGTCTCGGCGCCGGAGGCCAGGGGCTGCTTGGGAACGGCCCAGCCAAAATACTCGCCCCACATCTCTTTCTCGCCGACGCGCTTGAAGATGGCGTTGACCTGGATCGACGACACCGGCCCGGCCGCCTTGTTGCGGAACTTCAAGGTGACGCTGGGGACGAGCTTGTTCATGCCGCCCTCGATGATGCCGTCGTCGTACCATCCGGTGACGACGTCCACGGGTTCGAGTGCCTTGACGGCGCCACTGGAAGGACCGCTGCAACCCGTCGAGAAGAGGACGAGGACGGCGAACAGAACGAGGCCAGATGAGCGCGGTGAGAGGAACGTCATGGCGTCGCTATTGTAAGACACCCGTGGCCCGGAAAAGTTCCGCGCCGGGCCCCGCGCCGCGGCCGCGCGCGGGTGGTCAGAACTCGCCGATCTTGACGCGGCGGCGAGCCTCTTCCTGGTCGATCTTGCCCGAACGATACGCGGTCAGGTCGCTGCCCTTGATGCGATAGAGCATCGTCACGACCTCTTCGAACGGATCCTGCGGCGCCAGCGTATCGCGCCGTTCGTTGTCGCGCGCGGCCACGGTGAGCCACTGGTCGGGCCCGATTTGCAACGGTCCGCCGAAATCGAGCATGGCGTCCACCAGGGCCCGCTGCACCGCGTCGGTGTAGGCGCGGTTGGGATCGGCCATCCACGCCTTGTCGGAGCCCGGCGCGACCGCGACCCGGGGCGGCGCCATGGTTTCCATCGCGTTATTCGGCATCACGATGCCGGGTGTGACCACCGGGTCGCGTCCGCCCGTGGTGCGAGCGCTCGCGCCGCCCGGCGCGGCCTGGCGCTCCAGCAACTTCAACGACGCCTCGAGCGGCGCGCGCGTCGCCGGATCGGAAATGCCCTGCAGGTGCTTGCGAATCGCGGTGATCGCGGCCTGGGTCTGCGAATCGTCCTGGTCGAGCATCATGCGGAGGCTCCACATCATGCTCTGGCGCAGCATCGGCACCTCGACGTCGAAGAACACGCCGTAGCCCTCCAGGTAGACGCCGCGCGCCTGCGCTTCGCCCGCCAGCATGAAGACATCGGGCATCACGGTGCGGATTTGCTGATTGAGGGTCTTGGCGCCGTAGTCCACCGCCCGCGCCAGCGCGCCTTCCATCACGTAGATGTGATGGCGCAAGGCGGCCGCATCCATCGGCTTGGGCGCGGGCTCCTGCGCCCAGGCCGGCGCGGCCGCGGCGAGCGCGGTGAGGACAATGAGTGTGCGAGTCTGCTTCTTCATAAGCCTTTGTTGTTCGTTGTTTTTGCCGTGTTATTGCTGAGGATTGGACACCCTCGTCAGGTAATTCAGCGTCCGCCGCTGCTGCGCCAACTCCGCTCCGGAGGTGGCGGCATACTGTCCGATGATCTGATCGATTTTCACGAGATCGGCCTGGCGCTGCATGTTGACGTCGCGATTGAACTGCGTGAGCCGCAACGCCATCTCCTGGCGTTGACGCCTTTCGCTTGCCTCGATCATCAGCTCGATGTTCTTGAGCGTGGCGTCATCCGCGGTCCGCGCGCTGGCGCGCACGAGGTTCGTGCCGTTGTCGCGGCCGGACCGGATCTCATTGCGCAGCTGGGTCTCGAGCGCGGCCAGCGCGGGCTTCCACGCCTCGTCCGCGGCGACGTGGGCCACCTCGTCCGGCACCGCAACGGCCGCCGGTGCCGCGCTGGCGGGCGCCATCCAGCCGGTGGAGACCACGAGGCCATCGGTACCCGACCGCACCTGGACATTGGCGATGGCGGCACTCACGGCCAGAACGAAGATCGCCGCGGCTGCCTGGGCCCACACCGGAATACCCGACCACCACGCGGCGGGCCGCCACACCGCCGCAGATTTC
Organism: Vicinamibacterales bacterium; assembly: GCA_039934485.1. Classification (GTDB taxonomy): domain Bacteria; phylum Acidobacteriota; class Vicinamibacteria; order Vicinamibacterales; family UBA2999; genus 12-FULL-67-14b. The sequence goes on along the minus strand of JBDTMB010000291.1, from coordinate 5,282 downwards.
CGGACGAACTGGAAGTCCAGTTCAACTTCGGGCGCCGTCCACGACGCCAGCTCGACGCGCACGCTCGATAGCGCCGTCACTTCAGCCGTGCACGCGGCGCACACGCGCAGGTGTTCCTCGACGCGCCGGCGAACGACCGGATCGATCTCGTCGTAGAGATAGGCAATCAACGTGTCTTTGTCGTCACACACAAATGGGTCGCTCATGATGCTCTTCCGTTATGCAGGCTGGTCATGCCCCGGCTCTCCAAGTGGCGCCTGAGCACGCTCAGCCCCTGATACAAACGCGTCTTCACCGTGCTCAGGGGGCAACCTTGCAGCTCGGCGATTTCCTGGAACGTCAACCCGTGGTACTCCTTGAGGACGATGGCGGTGCGCTGCTCGTCGGGCAGCAACTTCATGCCCTCGGCCACGATCCCGCTCATTTCGTGCCGCGAGACGAGGTCTTCGATGGATTCGACCGGCCCCTGCTCCGCGGCCAATTCGGCGATGTCGACTCCCTCGGGCATCTCCACGAGCGGGGTGCGCTTCTTGCGGCGAATCCAGTCGCGGCACAAGTTCAGCGCGATTCTGTAAAGCCACGACGAAAATTTTGCCTGGCCCTTGAACCCGGGCAGGGCCCGGAACGCCCGGAGGAAGGTTTCCTGGCAGACGTCCCGCGCGTCCTCGTCCCGGCCGATGACGCGGTACGCCAAGGCATAAATCGGCCGTTCCCAGCGCAAAACAAGCTGGTTGAAGCTTTCTGCGTCGCCGGCCATGGACCGTGCAACCAGCTCTTCGTCGGTGGCCACCATCAAGGTAATGTCAATAATCCACTGGTTCTGCCGCTATTGTCTAAGACGGCCGGGCCCCGCCGAAAGTCGGAAATCGTGGAAATCGTGTCCAAATCCGCTTTAAGAAATTGCAACGGGGGTATATCCGGGTAAAATACCGGTTTCAGAGACACTTAGTGGGCGTTAACTTTCCAACCGACGAAATCTTCCTGACGACCGAAGAAGTCCTGGAGTACCTCCAGGTTAACCTCCGCACGGTTTATCGCCTGATCAAGGCCGGTAAAATCCCTGCGGTCCGCGTGGGACGCCAATGGCGGTTCCGTAAACGCGACATCGATGCGTGGCTCGACACCCAGCGGCCCCGCGGCGAACGCGCCACCCCGACCGGCCTGGCCGACAGGCCGGCCACCCGGGAAGGCCGTTCTCGCGTGCTGGTGGCCGACGACGAGTCGAGCATCCGGGAGTTGCTGGCCAAGACGCTGGCGCTCGCCGAGTACGAGGTGGACACCGCGCCCGATGGACGCGCGGCGCTCGAACGCCTGCGCCTCGGGCACTACGACCTGTTGATCGCCGACTTGAAGATGCCGGGGATGGACGGGCTCACGCTCATCCGCGAGGCCAAACGCCTCAAGGCCGACTTGCCCGTGATCATCATCACCGGGTTCTCGACCGAGTCGAGCGCAATCGAAGCAGTGAACCTCGGCGTCGCCGGTTACCTCACCAAACCGTTCCGCGTGCCGCAAGTGCTCGCGGCGGCCGCGCGCGCGTTAGGGGAATAACGAGGTCCTGGGGTCCTGGGGTCCTGAGGGCTTGGCCTTCAAGACCTCAAGTCCTCAAGCCTTCAAGCCCTCCCCCATGATCCAGCTGCAAGACGTCACCAAGTCATTCGGTGAAAAGACGCTGCTCGAGCACGTCACCTGGCAGGTCGGCGACCGCGATCGCGTGGGCTTGTGCGGGCCAAACGGCGCCGGTAAGACCACGCTGCTCAAGATGCTCGCCGGCCTCGACGAACCCGACCTCGGGCAGATCCAGAAACCCAACGCCCTCACGCTCGGTTACCTGCCGCAGGACGGCCTCTCGCACAGCGGCCGCACCGTGGTGGATGAAGCGAGCCTGGCCTTCAAGCCGCTCCTCGATCTCAAGGCCGAAATGCATGCGCTCGAAGCGCGGCTCGGCGATCCCGAGATTGGCGCCGAGGAACACGACGCCATGCTGCATCGCTACAGCGACGCCCAGGAGCGGTTCCGGCTCTCGGACGGCTACCAGATCGAACTGAAGGTCGCCACGGTGCTCCGCGGCCTGGGCTTCGAAGGCGAGGCCACCGAACAGCTGAGCGATCACCTGTCCGGCGGCTGGCAGATGCGGCTGGCGCTGGCGAAGCTCCTGCTCAGCCAACCCGACTTGCTGCTGCTCGACGAGCCGACCAATCACCTCGATCTCGAGGCCCGCAACTGGCTCGAAGAGTACCTGGTCGAATATCCGCACTCCGTGATCCTGGTGTCGCACGACCGCTACTTCCTCGATGCGGTGGTCACGCACATCGCCGACCTGTCGCTGCGCACGATCACCGATTACCACTGCAATTATTCGAAGTATCTCGAACAACGCGACGCGCGGCTCGAACGGCTCCGCGAGGCCAAGCGCCGCCAGGACGAAGAGGTCGGACGCGTCGAGGAATTCATCAACCGCTTCCGCTACCAGGCCACCAAGGCGGCCCAGGTGCAGAGCCGCATCAAGATGCTCGAGAAGGTCGAGCGCATCGAGGTGCCGCCCGAGCGCAAGCGCATCCACTTCCAGTTCCCCGCCTCGGCCCGCAGCGGCCGCATGGTCCAGGAACTGAAAGGCGTGCGCAAGGCCTACGGCCGCAAGGTGATCCTCGACCAGGTCAACCTGCACATCGAACGCGGCGACCGCATCGCGCTCGTCGGCCACAACGGCGCCGGCAAGTCGACGTTGATGCGCATGCTGTCGGGGGAAGAAGCGCCGGACGCCGGCGAACGCGTCGAGGGCCACCAGGTCGTCATGCAGTACTTCGCGCAGGACGAAGCCACCCGGCTAAACCCCACGCTCACGGTGTACGAAACGCTCGAAGCCGGCTCCCCGCAGACGATGGTGCCGGCGATCCGCAACATCCTCGGCGGCTTCCTGTTTTCCGGAGACGATGTCTACAAGAAGGCCGGCGTGTTGTCGGGCGGAGAGCGGACCCGGCTGGCGGTGGCGCGGATGTTGTTGCGGCCATCGAACACGCTGCTGCTCGACGAGCCGACCAATCATCTCGACATCGATTCCAAGGAAGTGCTGCTCGACGCGCTAGCCGACTACGGCGGCACGATGATCTTCGTCTCGCACGATCGCTACTTCGTCGAACGCCTCGCGACCAAGATCGTCGAAGTCGCGAGCGGCCACGCGATTCTGTATCCGGGGACCTACTCCGAGTTCTTGTGGAGCAAGGAACGAAGTGCCTCGGGTGCCTCGGGTGCGAAGACCGCCAAGGCTCCGGCAATTCCCAAGCCCTCCCCCTCCGCCAAGGCTTCCACCTCCGCCAAGGCTACGGTGGACAAGACGGTGGACAAGACGGTGGACAAGCAGGCCCCAAGCCACGAAGAGCGCAAGCAGGAAGTGGCCGACAAGCGAAAGCGCGAGCGCGCCTTCAAGGCGCTCAAGACGCGCCTCGCCGAGCTCGAAGCCCGCATCGCCGATCGGGAGCGCGCCATCAAGGACGTCGAACAGCTGATGGCCGTACCCGATTTTTACGCCAACCACGACGCCTCCAAACCCGTGCTCGCTCAGCACCAGAGCTTGATGTGGGAAGTCGGCGAACTGCTTGGCCAATGGGAGATGCTGCAAAACGAGGCCGAGACTTTCGCCGACTTGCGAAATTCGTAATTCTGTTACGTTTTCGTAATCACCCTCCGACCTAGTGCATAATCCAAATTCTGTAATCGCAACGACTTAGAGCGTCGTCGGCGACTTTTGATACGGGGCACGGGCTTTGCTCCCATGGACCCCGGCACCATGCTGATGGCCAGACGCGCACCCAAGCCCACGCGGCATACCGACATGTTTTTCCGCCACATGGTGGGCAACATGCGAAACGGCGTCCTCGCCATCGAACGGACCGGTGAGGTCGTCCTGATCAACGACGAGGCGTGCCGCCTGTTCAACCTGCCGCCGGGCAGCGCCCTGGCCGGCCGGCCGTATGCCGACGTGCTGTCCGGACATCCGGACATCCTGCGCGTCCTCGGTGGCGCGTTCGAGATGGCCTCGCTGCCCAACCGGGCCGAGCTGCGGCTGAAGTCCACCGACACGGTGATTGGCTATACGTTGTCGCTCGTGCGCGACGAAGGCGGCCACGCGGTGGGCGCCGCGCTCTTCTTCAAGGACCTCACCCACGTCGAACAGATCGAAGAGCGCGAGCGGTTGCGCGATCGGCTCGCCGCGGTCGGCGAGATGGCGGCCGTCGTGGCGCACGAAATCAAGAACCCGCTCGCCGGCATCGAGGTGCTGGCCGGCTTGCTGCGCCGCAAGGCGCCGCAGAACCCCGATGTGCAGGCGCTGGTGAGCGACATCATCGGCGAGGCCAAGATGGCCAACGCCATCGTCCAGGAAGTGCTGGAATTCGTCCGGCCGGTGCGCTTGCAGGTCGACTACACCTCGATCAACAAGGCCCTGTCGAGCGCGGTGTCGCTGGCCGAAGGCAAGGCCAAGCGCGGGACGATCGCGGTCCACAAGCAGGTGCCCGGCGACCTGCCGCTGGTCGGCGCCGACCATTACCAGCTGACCCAGGTCTTCGCCAACCTGTTGATCAATGCCTACGAAGCGCTGGGCGGCAGCGGCCGCGTCGACATCTCGGCGCGGCTGGTCACCACGGCCGGCGAGGGCGCGCTGGTGCCGGACGGCCATGACCCGGTGCCGACGGTAATCGTCGATATCGCTGACGACGGCCCTGGCCTGGCGCCGGAGATCACCGAAAAGATTTTCAATCCGTTCTTCACCACCAAGCCGCAGGGGTCCGGCCTCGGGCTGGCCATCGTCCGCAAGATCGTGGACGCGCACGAAGGACGGATCGACGTCGCGACGGGGACGGGACTCGGCACGCTGTTCCGCGTCACGCTGCCGGTGGAACCGTACAAGCACGGCGGCGCGCCACAGCGCCCAAGGGAGTAACAGGGACATGGCTCGCATTCTGGTTGCCGACGATCACGACGCCCTCAGGCGCGGACTTGCGCTCGCCCTCACGACGGCCGGCCACGAGGTGGAGGAAGCGCCCAACGGCAACGCCGCCATCGAGAAGCTCCACGAAGGCTATTTCGATGTCGTCGTCAGCGACCTCAAGATGGGCGGCTCCGACGGCCTCGACGTGCTGCGCACGACCAAGACGATGCACCCGACCGCGGCGGTGATCCTGATGACCGCGTTCGGGTCGGTCAACACCGCGGTCGAGGCGATGAAGCACGGCGCGTTCGACTACGTGCAGAAGCCGTTCGAGATCGAGGAGATGGAGGTCAAG
>JBDTMB010000290.1:0-7643 GCA_039934485.1 Vicinamibacterales bacterium | reverse complement strand
CCTGGAACGCGAGCGCCTGCAGGTCGAACATCAGCTTGACGTGCTCCTCGAACGAGTCGGGCACGCCGGCCGGCGCGCCCGGTAACTCTCGCCCCTCGCCGCTGGCGTTGCGCGCTTCGACCTTCTGGATGCGGCGCTCGATTTCACGCACGTCCTCGAGGTAGCGAGCCATGCGCTGGCGATCGCTCGGATCCAGATGCTTGTTGAGGTCCGCGACCTGGCCACTCACGTAGTCAAGCACGCTGCCGGTCGCCCGCCGGCGCGAGGCGCGTTCGGCCATCGATCCCCCGGCGCCAAAGAGCTGGTCGAACGCCATGCGCGGATCCCGGATCATCGGCAGCGGCTCGGTCGGCGAGGCCCAGCTGATCATGTCGGTGTAGACGCAGGAATAACCGTAGGCGCAGCCGCCGGCCTGGTCCACGTTCTCGATGCACAGCTGCATCGAGGGAATCGGCGTGTCCTGTCCGAACTTGTTGGCATAGAGCTGGTCCAGCGAAATCCCCGCGCGCACGTCGGAGCTCTCCGTCTGCTTGGGATGCGACTGCGTGAGGAACACGGCACTCGACCGGAAGTGGTCGCCGCCGATCTCCGGCTGCGTCAGCGCTTCAGCGCCCCGCACGTCGGTGTTGCTCACGATCGTCAGGTGCTTGCGGAACGGCTCGAGCGGACTGAGCGACGTCGCCGAGAGATCGAAGTCCGTGCCCGTCGCTGCTGGTGACCAGAGATGCTGACTGGCACCCCACTCGCTCGCGCCGGCGCAGCCGTGCACCATTTCGATGGCGACGAACCTGGTGCGGCCAAGCGCCGCGGCCGCGGCCGTCCCTGACCAGAATCCACGTGCGGGCACCATGGCATCGAGGAAGGGCAACGCCATCGCCGCGCCGAGTCCTCGCAACACTGTCCGCCGATGCAGGTGTTTCCCGGTAATGAACGCCATAATTCTATGTCTCCTGATCCCTGATCCCTGATCCCTGATCCCCGCTACTGCCGACCGCCGGCCACCACGGCCGTCGTCGAGGGATCCGCACTCTTCATCCGGAACGCCGGTGTCTTCACGATGCCGACGACAAATGCCGAGAGCCGATTGTCGAACGCGCCCGCCTGCTTGACGATGGCACGGACGCCGGGCATGTCGGCGTAGTCGAGGCGACGCCCGAGGGCATAGGTCATCAGGTTCTCGGCAAAAACCTGGACCATGACGCCCGATCGTTTCATGAGGGCCCGTTCGAGGTCAGCCGGCCCTGACAGCGGCGTGCCATCGTAAAGGGCGCTGGCGGCGTCGATCGGCATGCCGTTGTCCCGGATCCGCCAGGCGCCGGTGACGTCAAAATTTTCGAGCGCGAGGCCGATCGGATCCATCATGCGGTGACACGACGTGCAGGCCGGATTCGCGCGGTGCTGCTCAAGGCGCTGCCGGACCGTGCGCGGGCGACCGTCTTCCGTATCGGCGGTGGCGTCGAGGTCGGGCACGTTGGGTGGCGGTGGCGGTGGCGGCGTCCCGAGCAGCACTTCCATCACCCACTTGCCGCGCAGCACGGGCGACGTGCGATCGGCGACCGAGGTCAGGGTCAGGATGCTGCCCTGCCCAAGCAGGCCGCGCCGCCGTCCATCCGGGTACGACACCTTGCGGAAGTCACTGCCGATCACATTCGGGATGCCGTAGTGGCGCGCGAGGCGTTCATTCAGGAACGAGTAGTCGGCCGAGAACAAGGTCAACACGGATCGATCGGCGCGGATGAAATCCTGGAAGAAGAGTTCGGTCTCCCGCAACATCGACCGCTTGAGCTGGTCGTCGTAGTCGGGGTAGACGCGCACGTCGGGATTGATCTTGTCGAGGTCCTGGAGCCGCAGCCACTGCGCGGCAAAGCGTGTGGCGAGCCCGTCGGCGCGCCGGTCGGCGAGCAAGCGCCGTACTTGCTGTTCGAGCGTCGCCGGCGCCGACAACCGTCCGGCTTCGGCCAGCCGCAACAACTCGGCATCTGGTCCACTGGCCCACAGGAAAAACGACAACCGCGACGCCAGGTCGAGGTCGCTCAGCGTATAGGCTTGCCCCTCGACCGTCCCGGCCGGCCGCTCCTCGAAGCGGAACACGAAGCGCGGGCTCGCCAGGATTCCCTCAATCGCCATCCGGACGCCCGCCTCGAAGCCGCCTTGCGCCGCCCCTTCTTGATACAGCGTCATCAACGCCTTGACGTCGCGCTCCGCGGCCGGGCGGCGGAACGCCTGCGAAGCTAATCGCGACACGATGTCATGCGCGCACACGGTTTGTTGCGACGCGCTGCCGGTCGCCTTGCACGTGAAGATCCGCTGGCGGCTCGGCGTGTCGGACACACCCGAGGTCTTGGAGGGCCCGGTGATGGCGAGGTCGCGCAAGTGTGGCAGCGTCGTGAAGCCGTAGGCGTCGGCGATGCTGGTGCTGGCGAGCGACCACTCGAGCGGGGTGATGAGATCCTGGACGGGTCCCTCCAGGCGCTGGATGAAGGCGGCCGAAACGCGGTGCGGACCCGCCGTAATGGCGATCGGCTCCGTGCCCAGGTTGACGCCGTTCGGATCCGAGGTGTTCATCCAGCGATCGAGGTCGAGCAGGGCGGCGCGCGCGCCGTCGATCGAAATCTCGACTCGCTCGGGTGCTTGCGCCGTGTGCAACGCGGCGCGCCCGTTGCCGTAGAGGGCACCGGTTGTCTCGTGGAAGAAGGACACCCGGAAGCGGTACTCGCCATCGGCGGGAAACGTGTGCTCGACCGACAGCCCGCCGCGCGTGCCGTAGGGCGCGCCCTCGACATGTTCGCGTTGCGACGTCCAGCGCGACACCGGGTAGGTCACCTCGCGCGCCGTCGCGTTGCGATCACCAACGGCGAGCCGGCTGATTTCTGCCGCCGCCGTGAGGTAGGCCTGCATCAAGGTCGGCGAGAGCATCTGCGCGTCAGCGATGTTGTCGAAGTTGGCGCTCTTGGTATCGAGTGGCAGGTAGTCGCCGGCATTCACGTCGACGGCCAGCAGGTCGCGTACCGATTGCGAATACTCGGCGCGATTGAGCCGCTGGAAGGTGCGTCGGCCGAGCGCGGTCTGCGTCCGTTGCGCGTCGACCTGCGCCTCGAGCGCCGCCGCGAGCCCGACCAGGGACGCCTCGTCCGGCCGACGGCTACCGGGCGGAGGCATCTGCCCGGCGCGCAGCTTGCGGATCATCCGCTCGGCCACCTCGGTGTGATCGGCCGCGGTCGCGACGGTGAAGCCGTCAAAGGAGACGTTGCCGTTGCGGGTGCGATCGTTGTGGCAGCCTGCGCACGTCCGGCCGATCACCGCCTGCGCGGCGTCGACCGGCGCCGTCGATGCGGGTGCGGCGCCCGGCGTTTGTTGATGCGCGGACACTGGTTGCAGCGTGCCGGGTTTCTGGCCGGACGCCACCACGGCCGTCACGCCCAGCGCGAAGACTCCACACACGACGGAGAAGCGTCTGACCATGGGTCCTGATTCTTTCGCGCCCGGCTCGCAGCAAACAGCCACTCCGGCGTCGAAGCCTCGAAACTATACCATCTGGTAATTGAATAACTGTCGCAGTACGTATCAGTCCGGAAGCCGCAGAAGGAGACGATCCGGACGGCGAAGACTGGGGTAGGATGCGGGCCTGGAGGCGGGACAAATGAGCAGGAAACTCATCGGCGGATCGCTCGGCGCGCTGCTGATTTGTGGGGCCAGCTCCATTGGCCTGTCGGGCCAGACGGCCCCCGGACACGACGCGTTTTATTACATGACGCTCATGAACAAAGCGTCGGCGGTGATGCTGGCCGAAGGCGGGATTGTCCCGCCCGCGCTCGGCGGCCAGATCGCCAGGGGCATCCAGCAGGTGGACGCCGACCAGGCCAAGCCCGGCGCCAGGCGGCCGGCCGACTACCTGGTCTTCGAGGCCGACTTGCTCAAGGCCGCCGGGCCCGACGCGTCGCGGTTGCACACCGGACGAAGCCGCCAGGACATGGGGTCGACCTCCGGCCGGATGTTCCTGCGTGAAGGCCTGCTCACCACCTTCGAACGGTTGAACCGCGCCCGCGAGCGGGTCCTGGCGCTGGCGGCTCTGCACCAGAAGACCATCATCCCCGCCTATACACACGGCGTCCAGGCGCAGCCCACGTCGCTGGCCCACTATCTGCTCGCGTTCGATGCGGCGATGCAGCGTGACGGCGAACGGTTTCGCGCCGCGTACGCCGACATCAACCTCAGTCCGCTCGGCGCCGCCGCGCTCGGCACCTCGGGCTTCGCGATCGACCGCAAGCGCCTCGCGGTGCTCCTCGGTTTTGACGGCGTGGTCGACAACTCCTACGACGCCAACCACTGGTCCCCGCAGGAAACCAACATTGACTTGAGCAACGTCGTGGCGACCTCCGCCATTGGCGTCGGCCACTTCGTGCAGGACCTGCACACGCAGTACCATCAGCCGGTCCCCTGGATCCTCCTCAAGGAAGGGCCGCTCACCGGCATCAGCAGCATCATGCCGCAGAAGCGCAACCCGAGCGCGCTCGAGCAGCTGCGCGAAATCAGCAGCACGGTGATCGGCGAGGCGCAGACCGTCTACTTCGTCGAGCACAACACGGTGACCGGCATGAGCGACTACCGCGGCCCTCAGCACGCGCTGCAGGCGGCGACGACGGCACAGCGGATGTATTCGCTGCTCGCCGACGTGGTCGACGCCCTCGACATCCGCGTCGACCGGGCGCTCGACGAAGTGAACGGCGACTACTCCACGATGACCGAAGTGGCCGACTCGCTGCTGCGGATTTCGAACGTGCCGTTCCGGATCGGGCACCACTTCGCGTCGGAGCTGACCAACTACGGCCGCGCCAACCGCAAGACGCCGAAGGAGATCCCGTATGCCGAGGCGCAGCGGATCTACAAGGAAGCCACCGAGGGACAGACCCTGCCGCTCACCGAAGCGCAGTTCAAGGAAGCGCTGAGCGCCGAGAACATGGTCTTCAACCGGCACGGGCTTGGTGGCCCGCAATTGAGCGAGATCGAGCGCATGCTCTCCGAGCACCGCGCGCGCCTGGCGTCCGATTCGGCGTGGACCAGGCGGCAGCGCGACGCGATTGCCGCGGCCACCGCCGCCCTCGACAAGGCCTTCGCGGCGTTGATGGCCAAGGCCGGGAACTAACGCTCGGGAACAGGTGAGGGTGACATGACCAGCAGGCGCCGCCGTCCGCCGCTTTTGTCCGTCGTGTGCGTCGTTGCGCTGCTCGCTGGTGCGGGCTCGCTAAGTGGCCAGGCGGCCGCGCAGGCGCCTCGCGACGCCGGACCGCGCGCCGCGACCGTTGGCGTTGCCGCGGAGGCTGTCGTCGTGGAATCGAACGTGATGATTCCGATGCGCGACGGCGTGAAACTCGCCACCGACATCTATCGCCCTGCGGCGGGCGGCGCGCCGGTTCCGGATCGGTTGCCGATCTTGCTGCAGCGAACACCCTACAACAAGGTGGCGGGGGGCGCGGTGGCACAAGCCCGCAACTTCGCCAGCCATGGCTACGTCGTCGTGCTCCAGGATGAGCGTGGCGCCTTTCACTCGGAGGGCGTGCAAAGCAAGTACATCGGCTACGGCCAGGACGGTTACGACACCATCGAGTGGCTGGCCAGGTTGCCGTATACCGATGGCCAGGTGGCGATGTGGGGCACCTCCTACGCCGCGCACACCGAAGCGGGGGCGGCGATTCTCCATCCGCCGCATTTGCGAACGGCCGTGCTCAACTGCGGTGGGCTTTACAACGGGTGGTTGTACAAGGTTCGCAATCACGGCGCGTTCGAACTGGCGCAACAAACGACCTGGGCGTTCGGCCAGCTCGCCACACCGGCGAAAGCCGCGCCCTGGATCGGCCGCATGGCGGGCGCCCGGGGCAGTTCGCCACTCGCCACGGCGCCCAGTTTCGAAGACTACTACTTCGAGATCATGACCCACGCCGACTACGACGACTACTGGAAGCAGCCCGATCGGAACTGGTCGCTCTATTACGAGCAGACCTCGGACATTCCGATGATGCACCTCACCGGCTGGTACGACTCCTACACCACCGGATCCATTCTCAACTTTCAGAACCTCTCAGAGATCAAGACCTCGCCAATGAAGTTGATCGTCGGTCCCTGGGTCCACGGCGGCAACACTCGCTCGGCCGCCGGCGACGTGGAATTCGGATCGGCGGCGGCGATGAGTGACTTCGACTCGGCTTTTCACCTGCGCTGGTTCGACCACTTCCTGAAGGGACGCGACACGGGTGCCGACCGCGACCCGGCCGTGAAGCTCTTCGTCATGGGCACCGGCGACGGGCACAAGGACGCGAACGGGCGATTCTTCCACGGCGGCTATTGGCGCGAATCGACCGCGTGGCCGCTGCCCGAGACCACCTTCACGAGCTACTACTTTCACGGTGACGGCTCCTTGACGACCGCGCGGCCGGCGGCCGCCGACGCGGCCACCAAGTACGTGTTCGATCCCGCCAGGCCGGTGCCGACCATTGGCGGATCCTTTTCGGGCACCGCGGAGATGTCGCCGTCGGGCGCGTTCGATCAACGCGAGGGGCAAAAGATCTTCGGGTCGACGCCTCCCTACCTGGCGCTCAAGGACCGTCCCGACGTGATCGATTTCCAGACCGAGCCGCTGGCGCAGGACACCGAAGTCGTCGGCCCGATCGTCGTGAAGCTGTTTGCGGCGTCGAATGCGCCCGACACCGACTTTACGGCCAAGCTCGTCGACGTCTACCCGCCGTCGAGCGACTATCCCGCAGGGTATTCGATGAACCTCACCGACGGGATCGTCCGCGCGCGCTACCGCCAGTCGCCCGACCGGGCCGAGATGCTGAAGGCCGGCCAGGTCTACGAGTTCACGATCGAACCGTTCCCGACCGCCAACGTCTTCAAGAAGGGCCACCGCATTCGCGTCGACATCTCGAGCAGCAACTTCCCGCGATTCGACGTCAATCCGAATACCGGCGAGCCACTCGGCCGGAACCTCCGCACGCAAATCGCGGAGAACGTCATTTACCACGACGCCGCCCATCCTTCTGCCATCATCCTGCCCCTCGTGCCTCGTGCCACGCCGAGGGCTTCGTCCGCCCAGGCCACACCGGCAGCCGAGGACAAGTTCGTGACCGTCAACGGCCTGCGCCTGCACTATCTGGACTGGGGCGGCGCAGGGAAGCCGCCACTCGTGATGTTGCACGGCATCGCGCGCCATGCGCACACCTTCGACCATATCGCGGCCGATCTGTCGCGCGACTATCACGTGATCGCCGTCGACCTGCGCGGACATGGCGACTCGGCGTGGAGTCCCGAAGGCGCGTATCTCGTCGAGGATTACGTGAAGGACCTCGAGGCGATGGTCGCCCAGCTCCGCCTCAAGAATCTGACGCTGCTCGGTAATTCGACGGGTGGGCGGGTCGCGCAGGTGTTCGCCGGGATGCATCCGGAACTCGTCTCGGCCGTGGTCGTCGAAGACGTCGGGCCCGAGCGTCCGCAGGACATTGCCTCGGGTTTTGCGCGGCGTGTGCAGGAGGAGGCGAACGGGTGGGCGTCGGAAGAGGAGCTGGTAGCGCAACTGGTGAAGCAGAACGGGCGCACGCCGGAACCCCTGCTCCGGACCTACGCACACTACGGGCTCAAACGCCGCGCCG
>JBDTMB010000289.1:0-7684 GCA_039934485.1 Vicinamibacterales bacterium | reverse complement strand
GGGCCGCAGATGACGCAGAACCAGAGGGCCAGGGCCGCAGATGACGCAGAACCAGAAGGCCAGGGCCGCAGATGACGCAGAACCAAAATCCAAGGCCGGCAAGACTACACTGACTGATGCGTCATTCAATTTCGGAGAGGTGATGAGCGTCGATCGTCGTCGGTTTCTGCTCGGTGGATTCGGCGCGACCGTGCTGGCGTCGATGCCGGCCGACCTATTTGCGGAGCCAAGTCCGCCGCCCCCCGATGTGACCTGGGATCAAGGGCAGGTGCGGCATCTGCTGCCGACCGTGAGCGACACCGCCGCGCTGATCAAGGTGTCGTTCGCCCGACCACTCACCGGCGCGCCCAGTCTGCGAATTGGTACCGCCACGGTGCGGGGGCGCTTGAACGATTCGAAAGGCGAGTTCTGGCAGTTCCACGCCGCCGGTCTGCAGCCGGGCCGCCGGTACACGCTGTCACTCAAAGGTGCCGACGGCCGACCCCTCTGCTCCCCGTGGGAGCTGTCGACCTTTCCGCCGGCTGACTCGCGTCCCGACCGTTTCCGCGTGCTGTTCTTCACTTGTGCAGGGGGCCACGAAGGGCTGACGTTCCTGCCGACAGCCACTCGGAGCCGGTTGCTCCGGCGCGCGCTGACATTCCGGCCCGATGCGGTTGTCGCCAATGGCGATCACGTCTACTGGGACCTGCTGTCGCCCGTCGGCGCCCCCAATCTGGGTGCATCGGCGGAAGCCAAACGACTGGCTGGTTCATTCTCGCGATCGTCGCTCGTGTTCGGCGATACCAACGAGACGGTGCTGAAACTCGCCGCCGGTCCGCAGATTATCCCGGTCTACGGCACCGACTTCCGCTCGACGCCGGTATTCTTCCTTCAGGACGACCACGATTACTTCGACAACGACGACGCGGACGACACCATCGTGACGTTCCCACCGTCGGCTTTCATGCTCCGACTCGCGCGCGCCAGCCAGCAGCTGTACTATCCCGAGTTTCTCGCGGACGCCACGCGTCCGGCCGGACTCCCGTGGTCGTCCTTCGGTGATCGCGATCCCGGATTGTCAGAGAGCTTTGGCACGCTTCGGTTCGGCCGGCTCGCCGAGATCCTGCTCTATGACGTGCGGCGTACGATGACGATGGCGGGGCCGAGTGCGGTGTTTGTCGATCCGGAGGTCGAGCGCTGGCTGCACGCGCGTACGGCCGCGACCGAGATGACACACCTCGTGCACGCGCCCTCCAATCCGCCGGGATGGAGCGCCGGCAAGTGGGGCGAGTGGTATCCCGACATTCTGGGTGCGGACGGCAAGCTCACCACGAAGGTGCCGAAGCCGTACTGGCAGGCTGGCTGGCTCGCGCAGCACGATCGACTGATGCAATCGCTTACCGCGATGCGTGATCGGACACCGCTCATCGTGAGCGGCGACCTGCACGCAATTGGCGTCGGCAGGATGCTGCGGTGCGGCGGGCACAACCTCGAAGCGAATCCGATTACAACTGTGCTGTCAGGTCCAGTGGGGACAAGGCCCAGCGGGTGGCCGTCGGCACGCAGGGGCGTCGGTGCGACCGCGCCCACCCATCTCGATCTGCGCGAGGAAGTGGCGCCAATCGAGCAGCACGGTTTCACGGTGGCGGACTTCCACCCGGACGGAATCGATCTGCGCATCTTCAAGTGGGATGTTAAGACGGCTAGTCCAGACGCCATCGATACGCTGGAACCATTTCACACAACTCGGCTGATCAGGCCCGTGTGACGCGTTGCGGGCGGTATGGCGCCGATCCTGGACGGGACGAGGGGCCAAGGCCAGCCCTGTCTGGGTCATCTGCGGCCTTGGCTAGGTTCTGTGTGATCTGCGTCATCTGCGGCCCCGGGCTAGGTCCAGCGAAATCTGCGTCATCCCGGCCTAGGGCTACGGTAGGATCGTGGTGCTTTGTCCCTCGAATTCCTGACCGAGCTGCTGCAACGTCCGCCCATCACCTGGTGGGACCTGCTGGACATTGCGATCGTGTCGGTCATCATCTACGAGATCCTCAAGCTGATCCGCGGCACCCGCGCCATGCAGATGGCCTTCGGCATCGCGCTGATCGTTGTTCTGTTCTATTTCTCGCGCGGCTTCCAGCTCGAAACCCTGAACTGGCTGATCCGCAACATCGTCGGCTACGTCGTCTTCGCGGCCATCGTGCTGTTGCAGGCCGACATCCGGCGCGCCCTGACGCACCTCGGTCGCGCGCGCCTGTTCCGCCGCTTCCAGGGCAGCGTGAGTGACGATGAGACCGTGGAAGAACTGGTGGTGGCCGCGACCGCGCTGGCGAAGGACGAGGTCGGCGCGTTGATCGTCATCGAGCGGTCGATCGGCCTGCGCAACTATGTCGAGAGCGGGATTCCCCTCGATTCCAAGCTCACCTACGATTTGCTGGTGAGCATCTTTCAACCCACTTCGCCCCTGCATGACGGCGCGGTGATCGTGCGGAGCGGCCGCATCGCCGCGGCGGCGTGCTTCCTGCCGCTGACCATCAATCCACGACTGAGCCGAACACTCGGGTCGCGCCATCGCGCGGCCATCGGCGTCACCGAAGAAAACGATTCGGTGGCGATCGTGGTGTCGGAGGAGACCGGGCACATCTCGCTGGTCCACGATGGCGACCTCGAGCAGGACATCGATCCCGATGGGCTGCGCTCCCGGCTCAAGTCGCTAATCAAGATTCGGCGCGCCGACCTCAGCCGCGCCGCGACGGAACACTCGATGAGCTGATGGCGTACCATCCTTTTCGCAACCTCGGCTTGAAGTTCCTGTCGGTCTGCATCGCCGGACTGCTGTGGCTCACTGTCTCTGGCGAGCGCGTCGTCGAACGTGTGCTTCGGGCGCCGGTGGAATTCCAGAACCTGCCCACCGGGCTGGAGTTGGTCGGCAGCCCGCCAGACACGGTGGAGGTCCGCGTCCGCGGATCGAGCGGCGCGCTGAGCCGCATCGGTCCCGGTGACATGTCCACCCTCCTTGATTTGCGATCGGCGAGACCCGGACGCCGGCTGTTTCACTTGACGCCGACGCAGGTCACGGTGCCGTACGGCATTGATGTCGTGCAGGTCGGACCATCCACGGTGATGATGGAGTTTGAGACCTCGGGGGAGCGGACGGTCCCCGTGGAACCCGCCTTGGAAGGCCGGCCGGCGTCAGGTTTCGAGGTGACGAGCGTCGTCGCCGAACCGTCGACCGTGGCCGTGGCCGGGCCGGAAACGGCGCTGAGACGCCTTACCGCTGCGGTCACCGAGCCCATTTCAATTGACGGGCAGACCCGGACGGTGCGTGAAACCGTGACCGTCGGCGTGCCCGACGCCAGCGTCCGGTTGCGCGCGCCGCAATCCACCGTCGTCACCGTGACGATCGAACCAGTGAAGAAACCATGAAGCTGTTTGGCACGGATGGCATTCGCGGCAAGGCGGGTCTCCCACCGCTCGATCACGAAACGGTGGCCAGGGTCGGCGCCGCGTTGACGCGAGAATTCTCGACCAAGGGGTTGCGGGTGGTGATCGGCCGCGACACTCGCGAGTCGGGCACGTGGATCGAAGAGGAGCTGGCGCGCGGCCTGATGAGCGGCGGCGCCACGGTGGTGAGCGCCGGCGTGCTGCCCACGCCCGGCGTGGCCTACCTGGCGCGCACGGAGGGCTTCGACGCGGGCCTCGTCATTTCCGCCTCACACAATCCGTATGAGGACAACGGCATTAAGGTCTTCTCGGGATCGGGCGCAAAGTTACCGGCGGCGTTCGAGGCCGAGATCGAGCAAGCGGTGGCGGACTTGTCGTGGAGCGTGCCCGCCGGCGCGGTGACGTTCGAACGCCGGCCGCACCTGGCGACCCACTACCTCCAGCACCTCGAAGCGATTCTCGACGATGCGGGACCGCTGGCGGGATCGCCGATCGCGATCGATTGCGCCAACGGCGCGACGAGCGAGCTGGCGCCGGAGTTCTTCGCCTCGCTGGGATTCGAGGTCAAGGCGATCGGCGTAACCCCCAACGGCCGCAACATCAACCTGGCTTGCGGCTCCACGCACCTGCAGGGCCTGGCCCGCGAAGTGGTGGAAACGTCGGCCCGGCTGGGCGTGGCGTTCGACGGCGACGGCGATCGCGCGCTCTTCGTCGATCATCGCGGCCAGGTCGTCGACGGCGATGCGATCCTGCTGATGTCGGCGCTGCACCTGAAGAGCGAGAACCGCCTGCCCGGTCCTGCCGTCGTCGCGACGGTGATGAGCAACATCGGCCTCGAGATCGCGTTGCGCGATCACGGCATCGAGATGGTGCGCACGGCCGTGGGCGACAAGTACGTGATGGAAGAGATGGTCAGGCGCGGGCTGGCGCTCGGCGGCGAGCAGTCGGGGCACGTGATCTTTGCCGAGCACCTGTTTACGGGCGACGGCATGGCCACCGCGCTCAACGTCCTGAGCATCATGGCGGCGACGGGCCGCGAGCTCGACGAACTGGCCCGGGCCCTGGTCTCGTATCCGCAAGTGCTCGTCAACGTCCGCGTGAAAGAGCGCGCCGACTACATGCTGGTGCCGGCAATCGCCAGCATCGTCCGTCGCGTCGAATCGAGCCTCGAGGGCAGCGGCCGGTTGTTGATTCGGTATTCGGGCACCGAGCCGCTGCTGCGCATCATGCTCGAAGGCAAGGACCACGACACCATCCACGCGTTTGCGGATGAAATCGCTGGTGCAGTGAAAGAGCACCTGACATGACCGAGCCCCGCAGCCCGCGCAGTCTGCAGCCCGCAGCCCCCGTAGCCCGCAGCCCCCGTAGCCTGCAGCCCGTAGCCCGAAGCCTGACATGGCGAAGCTATCCGTAAACGTCAACAAGGTGGCGACCGTGCGTAATTCGCGCGGCGGACGCGAGCCGTCGGTGATCGAGGCCGTGCGCACCTGCATCGACGCCGGCGCGCCGGGAATCACCGTGCATCCGCGCGCTGATGCGCGCCACATCACAACCGAGGACGTGCTCGCCATCGCGGACGAGTTGAAGCCGCTCAAGGGCCGGGTGGAATACAACATCGAGGGCGATGCGCGTCCGGGCCTGGTGGACCTGGTGTTGGCGGTGAGACCCGATCAATGCACGCTCGTGCCGGTGAAGCCGGGCGAGATCACGAGCGAAGCCGGGTGGGCGGCGGATACGCCGAGGAGCGAACTCGGCGGGATCATCGAGCGCATGCAGTCCGCCGGCATCCGCGTGAGCCTGTTCATCGATCCCGAGCCGGCGGCCGTGCGCTGGGCAAAGCAGATGGGCGGCGATCGCGTCGAACTCTACACGGAGCCTTTCGCGCGGGCGTTTGAACGCGGGCCTGATGCGGCCGCGGCGAGCTTTGCGAAGTACGCCGAGGCCGCGCAACTGGCACACGAGCTGGGCGTGGGCGTCAACGCCGGGCACGATTTGGATTTGAAGAACCTCACGCTGTTCCGCACGCTGCCGCACCTGGACGAAGTCTCGATCGGCCATGCGTTGATCAGCCGCGCGCTGTTCGTCGGCCTGAGCCGCACGGTGCGCGAATACCTCGCGGCGCTGGCCCTGGCGCTGGTCGCGCTGGTGTGTTGCGCGGCGGACGTCCGCGCCAGCGGCAAGGCCGTGACCTTCCCCTCGATCGATGGCACGAGCCTCGCCGGAGAAATCTACGAGGCATCGTCTCGACCGGCGCCGGGCGTGGTCCTGGTTCACATGCAGTCGCGGAACAAGGCTGACTGGAAGGACCTGGCCGATGACCTGCGGGACGCCGGACTGACAGCGCTCGCGATCGACCTGCGCGGCCACGGCGGGTCGTCCGGGTCGCGCGAGAACCTCCCGGCCATGGTGCAGGACGTCAAGGGCGCGGTGCAGTGGCTGTCGGCGCGTCAGGGCGTCCGGCCCGGCAATATCGGCATCGTCGGGGCATCGCTTGGCGCCAACCTGGCGCTCCTCGCCGCCGTCGAGCTTCCGCTCGTCAGGGCGGTTGCCTTGCTGTCGCCGTCGCTCGATTATCGGGGTTTGCGGATTGATGCGGGGGTTTTGAGGAAGACCGCCGGCCTGGCCGTCTGGATGGCGGCGGGCACAAAAGACCCGTTTTCCCTCAGAACGCTCAAGGAACTCACCACTTCTGGGTCTGGCGGCCGGGAACAACGGCTGGTGGAAGGGGCGGTCCACGGCATGGCGCTGCTGACGGCGGACCGCGAGATAGGCCGAGCATTGGTGGACTGGCTGCGCCGCTCGTTGCTATCCTGAAACATCCACATGCGAGCAGATGCCATCGTCTTCGGAATTGCCGGGTCCTTGTTTGGGCTCATCATCGGTTGGGTGCTCGGAAGCCAGCAGGCGATCGGGACGGCGCGGGTCGCCGCGCCGGTCGCGCAAACCGCTCCCGCCGCACAGCAATCGGCCACCCCTCCCCCTGCGACGATTGACCCGGAGCGGGTCAAGGCGCTCGAAGCCGTGGCGGCGCAGAACCCCGGGGACGCCCAGCCGCGCATTCAACTCGGCAACATGTACTTCGACGCCGAGCAGTACGCCCAGTCGATCTCGTGGTACGAGCAAGCCATCAAGTTGAGCCCCTCCGACCCCAACGTCTCCACGGACCTGGGTGTGGCCTACTACTACACGAACCAGCCGGATCGCGCGCTCGCGCAGTTCGATCAATCGCTCAAGATCGATCCCAAGCACATCAAGACGCTGCTGAACGTCGGCATCGTGAAGGCGTTCGGCAAGCAGGATCTCGCCGGCGCCGCGAAGGCGTGGGAAGAGGTCGTGGCGATCTCGCCGGACACGCCCGAAGGACAGGCGGCCAAGAAGGGCCTCGAGGGTCTCAAGAGCGCGCACCAGACGACGGCCACCGGGGGCAAGTAGGCCGTGTTGCTGCGTCCGCTGCTGCTCCTCATCTTGTTTTGGGTGATCGCGCGGGCGTTCTGGACGCTGCTCGAAGGCGTGGTGCGGGGCGCGACGACGTCCGGTCCGCAGGGCGGCCGCGGCCCGTCACGCCGCGGCGCGCCGACGCCGGTGAAGATGGCGCCGTGTCCGGTGTGCGGCACCTACGTCGTGCCGGGTAAGGCGATTAGCGCCACCGTCGGCGGGCGCACCGAATTCTTCTGCAGCGACAAGTGCCGCGCCGAGTATCAATCCCGATGAAGCCCGAAGAGCAAGCCCGCGCCGACATCGTCGAGGTGGGCCGCCGCCTGTGGGAGCGCGGCTACGTCGCGTCCAACGACGGCAACATCAGCGTCCGCCTCGACGAGCAGCGGATCATCACGACGCCGAAGAGCGTGTCGAAGGGGTTCATGACCCCCGACATGATGGTCGTCACCGATCTCGACGGGAAGAAGATCTCCGGCGAGCGCGATCCCTCATCCGAGCTGAAGATGCACCTCGAGGTGTATCGCAATCGTCCCGACGCGCGGGCTGTCGTGCACGCGCATCCGCCGACGGCCACCGGCTTCGCGGTGGCGGGGATTGCCCTCGACCGCGCGGTGCTCGCGGAAGTGATTACGACTCTCGGCAGCATTCCAATCGCCGAGTATGCGACGCCGTCGACGGAAGAGTTGCCGGCCGCCGTCCGCAAGTTCATCAAGGCGCATGATGGCCTGCTGCTTGCCAATCATGGCGCGCTGGCGCTGGCCGGCGACGTGCTCTCGGCGTACTACCGGATGGAAACGATCGAGCACTTCGCGAAGATCAGCCTGGTGGC
>JBDTMB010000288.1:0-7692 GCA_039934485.1 Vicinamibacterales bacterium | reverse complement strand
ACCGCATCAATCCCGGTAACGTCGGCACCGGCAAGCGGCGCGACGAACAGTTCGCCACCATCTGCCAGGTCGCCATCGATCACGGCAAGCCGGTGCGCATCGGCGTCAACGGCGGCTCCCTCAACCAGGAGCTGGTGATGGCGAAGATGCAGGAGAACACCGACCGGGGCCTCGGCAAGCAATCCGACGACATCATCAACGAGTGCATGGTGTTGTCGGCGGTGCAGTCCACCGAACTGGCGATCGACACCGGGCTGCGTCCCGATCAGATCATCATTTCCTGCAAGGTCTCGCGGCCTCGACACCTGATCGAGGTGTATCGCGCGCTGGCGAAGCAGACCACCCAGCCCCTGCACCTGGGCCTCACCGAGGCCGGCATGGGCACCAAGGGCCTGGTCTGGTCGGCGTCGGCGATGGGCGTGCTGCTGGCGGACGGCATCGGCGACACCATCCGCGTGTCGCTCACGCCGCGGCCCGGCGGCGACCGCCGCGAGGAGGTCTACGCGGCCTGCGAGTTGCTGCAGGCGCTCGGCCTCCGCACCTTTGCGCCGAGCGTCACGGCGTGCCCCGGCTGCGGACGCACCACGAGCTCCACCTTCCAGGAACTGGCGGAAGCCGTGCAAGGCTACATCCGCGCGCAGATGCCGTCGTGGAAGACCCGCTACGAAGGCGTCGAGAACCTCACGCTGGCAGTCATGGGCTGCGTCGTCAATGGCCCCGGCGAATCGAAGGCGGCCAACATCGGCATCTCGCTGCCCGGGACGGGCGAGGCGCCCAACTGCCCCGTCTTCATCGACGGCGTGCACGCCAGGACGCTCAAGGGCACGTACGACGAACTGGCGCGCGAGTTCCACCAGCTGCTCGACGATTACGTCGAAGAGAAATACGCCAAGAAGGCATGATTCGGCCCGCCGTCCCTGCCGATCGCACATTTGTGGTCGAACTGGCCAACCGGCTGGTTGATGGATTCGACGTACCGACGTTTCGATCGGAAGCCGAACTGATTGAGGGCGATCGCCGCGCGCTGGCGGCGTGGTTCGACAATCCGCCGGAGCCCGATGAAGCGATGCTCATCGCCGAACACGATGGCCAGCCGGCGGGCTGCGCGTTCCTCATCACGCTGGTGGATTATTTCAACGATCGTCCTCACGCGCACGTGTCGGTGCTGGCGGTGACCAAGCGCGCCGAGGGCAAGGGGGTGGGCAGCGAACTGCTCGAAGCCGCGGAGCGGTGGGCACGCGAGCGCGGCTCGGATCGTCTTACGCTGAGCACCCTGGTCACCAACAAGCGCGCCCGCGCGCTCTACGAGCGCCGCGGATTTTCGGGCGAATACATTCGGTACGTGCTGCCGTTGTAACCCTGGCACCGCTCAAGCGGTGCCCTACGGTGTCCCACCAGTGCGGGCGCCCATTTCCTTCATCATCTCCAGATCGGTGATGCTCGTGTAGCAGTGGCCCTTCATCGGCGCAAACCGCATGCGCGCATCCGCGGCCGGCCTGGCCGCGGCGAAGAACGTCTCGAGCATCCGCGCCGCGTTGTTGAGGAAGTAGTTGTCGGCGTCGCCGATGTCGATGTGGATCTTGCCGGCAAGCTTGGGCCCGAGGGTGGCCCAGTTCTGCTCGAGTTGCAGGCGCAGATCGTATGTCCTCCAGTGATCCGTCACCGAGTGATTGATCACTCCCGTTTTCGGATCCCACAACGGCACGGGCAGGCCGTCCGCACCCTTCGGGCCGTAGGTGGCGTTCCACGCGCCCCACTGCCCTCCCGACTGCGCCCACGAATCGCCGGCGCCCATCACGTTTTCGAGTTGCACCTCGTGCCGCATCGTGAAGCGGACATCGCCGTTGATCTCGCGCGCGCTCGGCCGCTCGAAGCCGGCCCTGTTCACGTACGCATTCCCATCGTCGTAGATGTTGACCAGTTGGAAGGCGCGGAAGTCGACGCCGTCCGGGCAGGATGACCAGGTGCCGTTGAAGAGATCCGGATAGAACACCTGGAGCGCAAGCGAGACCCAGCCGCCAGTGGAGCCGCCGTCGAGCGTGCGGGCGCGCGGCTCACCCATGCCGCGGAACTCGCGTTCGATGTAGGGGATCAACTCCTGCGTGACCGCATCGCCGTACGGCCCGTGATTGTCCGAGTTGACCTGGTAGGGATCGCCGAGCGGGCCGTCGCCATCGAGCTGCACCAACACCGCGCGTGGCGCGTCGGCGGCGAGCCAGGCCTTCTGAAATTCGCCGCCCTCGCGCATCATCCGCTGGACGGCGGTGTAGGACGCCCCGTAACCGCCGATGCGGACACGCAGCGGGTACTTGCGGGACGCATTGCTGTCGAAGTCGCGCGGCAGGATGACGCCGGCGCGGAGAAAGATCGGGCGGCCCCAGAACGCCGAGAGCAGCTTCGACTGGAGCTTGACGAAACGAAGCAGGCCGGTGGACGGCGGGAGGGACTCCTCGGGCACCCGGGCCGTCAACTCGAGCCTGATCACGCCGCCGGCGCCCGGATCGAGATGCACCTTGAGCGGCGCGGAATACAGGTTGCCCGGCGCATTCACCGACTTGAGATCGACATTCGTGTCGAGCAGGGCCTGCGCGACATAGTCGCCGGACGGCACGACGCCGAGGCCGGCGACCGGGAACGCGATGGCGCGGGCGTCGATTACGCCGGCGCGCCGCCCATCGAACGCCTTCAGATCGACCGCCAACACCGGCGGCGTCGTCTTGTCGGTTTGGCCGATGGTGGTGCGCGGCTCGGGGCTCTCCTTCTGGCCCAGGACCACGAAGAGCCGTCCATTGACGGGCTTGAGGCCGAGCGCCGGCGCGGCGGTGACCTCGATGCGAAGCGCGGTCGCGGGCGCAGTGTCCTGGGCGTGGATGACGCCCGCGGCCACTGCCGAGGCGACCAGCAGCGAGGAAGCGAAGCGATAGAATGTCGCGAGCATGACTTCGCGCATTTTACTTGCACTCGTGGCACTGCTGGCGGCCCAAACGCCCCAGTCGTTCGACATCCTGATCAAGGGCGGCCGGGTCCTCGACGGCACCGGCAATCCCTGGTACCGCGCCGACATCGGGATCACCGGCGATCGCATTCGCGCGATGGGCGCGCTCACCGGCGCGACGGCGAAGACGGTGATCGACGCGCAGGACCGCTTCGTCACGCCCGGTTTCATCGACGTGCACTCCCACGCGGGCCCTGGCCTGGCGACCACGGCGCTGCAACAGGGTCAGCCGCTCCTGGCGCAGGGGCTGACGACGGTCTTCGTCAATCCCGATGGCGGCGGCCCGATCGACCTGGCGACCCAGCGCGCCACCTACGAGCGCCAGCATATCGGCACCAACGTCGGGCTGTTCGTGCCGCATGGCTCGATTCGAGAGGCGGTGATGGGTATGTCGGATCGCGATCCGACGCCCGCCGATCTGGCGAAGATGGTCGAGCTGACCCGGCAAGGCATGCAGGCCGGCGGCCTCGGCCTGTCGAGCGGCCTCTATTACGCGCCGGGCAGTTATTCGAAGACGGCGGAAGTGATCGCGATGGCGAAAGCCACCGCGCCCTTTGGCGGCGTCTACTCCAGCCACATCCGCGACGAAGCGGACTACAACATCGGCCTCGTCGCGGCGGTGCAGGAAGTGATCGACATCGCCGAGCAGGGCGGCGTGGTGGGCGTGGTCTCGCACATGAAGGCGCTTGGGCCCGGCAGCTGGGGTCTGTCGAAGACGATCATCGATCGCATCGAGGCCGCCCGCACGCGTGGCGTCCAGGTCTTCGCCGATCAGTATCCCTACGAGGCCAGCGGCACCGGCATCGTCGGCGCCCTGATGCCGCGGTCGGCGCAGGTCGGCGGGCGCGACGCGATGATGAAGCGCGTCACCGGCGAACTCCGCAACGAGATACGCGCTGAGGTGAAGGTCAACATCGACCGCCGCGGTGGCGCGCAGACGCTGATGATCAGCCGCTACCGGCCGGACCCGTCACTCGAGGGACAGCGCCTCTCCGACCTGGCGGCGAAGAACAACACCACGCCAGAGGAATACGCACTGACGCTGCTCGAAAAGGGTGATGCGAGCCTCGTCTCGTTCAACATGTCCGAAGAGGACATCGAGCGCATCATGCGCCAGCCGTGGACGATGACCTGCACCGATGGCGACCTGGTGACGCTGGGCGTCGGCAAGCCGCATCCGCGCGCCTATGGCGCCTTTGCCAGGAAGCTCAAGCGCTACGTGGTCGAACGCCAGACGATCGACGTCGCGACGGCGATTCGATCGATGACCTCGATGCCGGCCACCGTCTTCGGCCTGAAGGATCGCGGCCAGCTCCGCCCCGGCGCATTTGCCGACATCCTGATTTTTGATCTGGCGAAGGTGAACGATGCGGCGACCTACGTCGATCCGCACCAGCTCTCCGAAGGGATGAACGACATCCTGGTCAACGGCGAACTGGTGCGGCGTAACGGCAAGTTCACGACGGCGCTGCCCGGGCGCGTGCTCACGCCCGAGCGGCGATAGCCAGCGCTAGTTCTCCGGAATCTCCACTTCGGGATCCTCGAAGACGTCGCCGACGGTGACCGTGTACTTGTAATGGCCGGGCGCGGCATCACTGAGGCTGCGGCGGAGGTGGCCGCGAATTTCAATCGGATCCTTACCCCACGGACCACCGTCGGGCCAGGTGATCACCGCCGGGACCAGCTCGCCGCCCGTCATGTTGACGATGGTCCACTCGATGTAGCCCGGACCGCCCGTCAGGTATTGCGGGGACGACCTGACCCCAATGCCGCTATCGGTCTTGAAGATGAAGATGGTCGACTGGGCCGTCCGTTTGGTGTCGGACGCCGCAAGCCTGGTGGCGCGCGCAGGCGGTTTTCGCGCTGCCGCCCGCGCCGCTTTCTTCTTCACCGGCTTGCTCGCGGCCTTCCGCGGTGCGGGCTTGGCTTTCTTCTTCTTGCTCATCGTTTCTCCTCTGTTGGGGTTGTGACCAAGGCCGCAAAACGCGGCAACGGCCGGAGTTTCTCGAAGTCTTCCTCGGTGGCGATCAATCGGGGCGCCAGGCCGCCGGCAATCGCGCGCTCAATCGCGTTCAACGCGAGCGCGTGACGCCCGGCAAGAGCATGCACCACTCCGACCCGCAGCTGCACCTGCTCGTCGTTGGGCGCCAGTTTCTCGGCGGTCGCCAGGGTCTTGAGCGCGGCCGCATCGTCGCCCGCCTTGGCCTGGTAGACGGCCAATCGTGCGATCGCGCGCGCGTCGTTGGGACTCACCGACACTTCGGCTTCGGCCCGGACCACCGCATCACGATAGGCCCGAAGCGCATCCTGGCGCCGACCGAGGTGCAGGTAGGCATCACCCAGGTTGCGATGGCTGGTGGAGCCAAGTGGCCGGATCAGCACGGCCCCTTCATACGCCGCCGCCGCCTTCGCGTATTCGCCGAGACGGTAATAGATCGTCCCCATGCTGGAGAACGTCTCGGCGCGAGGCTGAATAGCGGTGGCGCGTTCGTAATAGTCCAGCGCGCGCTTGTCGTCACCCATCATTTGCGAGGCGGCGCCGGCCTGGCTGAGGGTCAGCGACGAGTTGGGTGAGAGCGCAATCGCCTTCTCGAAGGCCTCGAGGGCTTCCTTGTAGCGGGAGGCGGTGTACAACGCAAACCCCAGGTCGGTATAGAGCGTCACCGAGCTGGGACGGATGGCGGCCGCCTTCCGGAATTCCGCAAGCCCCGCGTCAATCTGGCCCTGGCGCATCAAGACCCGCCCCAGCAGACGGATCGCATCTTCGTAGTTGGGCTGCAATTCAATCGCCCGTTCGGCCTCCTGCTTCGCCTGTTCGTAGCTGCCGCTGCGGAACAGCGTGAGGCCCGCGATGAATCGCACGATCGAGCGGTCCGGTTCCAGCTTCAGTGCGACGCTGGTGGACTCCACCGCTTGCTGAGCGAAGGTCTTGTTGTTGGTCTGGGTGTACATCCCCCATTGCGCCTCGGCGAGCCCGGCATGGGCCAGGGCGAATTTCGGATCCGCCGCGACGGCATTCTCGAATTCCTTCAACGCCGCCTGGGTATTGCCGGCCAGGTCGCGACGATCGAGATACGCCCTGCCCTTCCAATAGGCGAGCTGCGCCGTCTCGTTCGAGGTGGATGGCGCGGCGGGCGTGGGCTTTTCCGCCGATGGTGATTGCTCGTTGATCGCATCGGTGAGCAAGGTCGCCAGTTGCGCTTGCAGCGAAAACAGGTTGCGCGTCGGCCCTTCCACCGTCTGTCCCCAGGCCACCGACGCGTCCGGACGTTCAAGATTCAGCGTCACGCGCAGGCGATCGGCCACCGATTGCACCGAGCCGGTGACGAGGTAACTGGCATCGAGGGCGAGGACGAAGCTGGCGCGGTCGGGATTCTGCTGGCGGCTCTCTTCAACGGCACCGCGCGAGAGCACGGTGACCGCCGGCACGGCCGCGAGGCTCGTGATCAAGCTTTCCGCAAGACCGGCGCCGAGGTAATCGTTCGACGGGTCCCCGCTCATGTTGGTGAACGGCAGCACCGCCACCACCGGAGAGGCCGGGCCGCGCGGCGACACGGGCGCCGAGACGCGGACGATGATCGCCACCGCGATGGCCACGGCGACGATGGCGGCGGCCACGGTGCTCTTCGGCATCCCCTGCCGGAGCAACACGGTGCGGCGCGCCAGCGGCGACGACTCCGCGTCGCGCAACGGGCTGAGATCAACCAGCACCTGCTCGGCCGACTGCGGACGCTTGCCGGCCTCGCGCTGGAGCAGGCCGGCGACGAGGCTCTCGAGCCGGGGCGGCACCCACAACCCCGTCGAGGTCAGCTTCGGCGCCTCGTCGCTCAGCACCGCTGTCGCCAGCACCACCGCGTCGCTGCCCGGAAACGGCCGCCGGCCGCTGACCATCTCGAACAACATCACGCCGAGGGCATACAAGTCGGCACGGCCATCGACGTTGCGCGACAGGTACTGCTCGGGCGCGGCGTATCCCGGCGTGCCCACCAGGCCGACACCAACCGTGCCGGGCGCCGACGCCGACATGTCGAAACCCGCAGGCACCAGACGCGCGATGCCGAAGTCGAGGACCTTGGCGCGGCCATCGGGGCTGATGATCACGTTCGAGGGTTTCAAGTCGCGATGGATCACACCCTGGGCGTGGGCCGCGGCCAACGCGTCGGCGAGCTGCCAGCCCACTTCGACGGCTTCGGGCACGGTGAGCGGCGCGCGCTGCAAGCGCGCCGCGAGGGTGTCGCCCTCGACGTACTCGAAGACGACAATCACCTGGCCGTCGATGTCGAGGACGTCGTGGACGGCGGCGATATTCGGGTGATTGAGCGCCGCGGCGGCCCGCGCTTCCCTCAGCAGCCGTTGACGGCCCTCGGTGGTGTCGGAGTCGGCGCCCCGCACCGTCTTGAGCGCGACCTTGCGATGGAGCCGCGGATCCTCCGCAAGCCAAACGATCCCCATACCGCCGGCGCCAAGCTGGCGGACGATCTGATAGGGTCCGACGGCTGTTCCGGCGTGCACGGTGGTCCTGATCTCCGAACTGCTGAGAATAGCACTAAGGACGCGCGAGATCCGCCTTTGACGCGGCCGCATCCTTGAGCGGCACGAGCTTTTCGGGATCGACTCGGACCATCAGGTAGCTGATGTGATCGTCGATCCTGGTGAACAGGTGGCCGGTGCCCGCGGGAATGACGATCACGTCTCCG
>JBDTMB010000287.1:0-7699 GCA_039934485.1 Vicinamibacterales bacterium | reverse complement strand
GTAACCAGCGCATCTGCGCCGACGTCCTCGAGTCGGTCAACGCGGGGCGCTCGCCGCTCGTGCTCACGGGGCGCAACGACCATTTCGACCGCCTGGAGCGAGAGCTCCTCCAGAGCGTTCGCCATCTGATCGTGCTGCGCGCGGGCATGGGCAAGAAGCAACGACGGGCGCTCAGCGAGCGGCTGGCGGCCATTCCTCGGGACGAGGTCAGGGTCATCCTGGCAACGGGCAAGCACGTGGGCGAGGGATTTGACGACCCTCGGCTGGACACGCTGTTCCTGACGCTGCCCGTCTCGTGGCGCGGCACCATCGCGCAATACGCCGGCCGCCTGCACCGGCTGTAGGACAGCAAGCGCGGGGTCCGGATCTATGACTACGCGGATCTCAACGTCCCTGTGTTGGCGCGCATGTTCGACCGACGCTGCCGCGGCTATGAGGCCGTCGGGCTATACGGTCCTCTTGCCGGCCAGCGCGATTCCTGGATGGCCGTCCGACGTCGTCTTGCCGTCCGATCCGGTCTGGAAGCGTGACTATTCAGGCAGTGTCCGCCGACTGGTCCGAGACGGAGTCGATACGCCGCTGGCGAGCCTGTTCGTCCACGCGGCTCGAGCGTTCCCCGAGGACGCCGATGGTGTGGATCGAGCGCGCGTGCGACGGAGGCATTCCTTTTCAGGCGGCTCGAGACGCTCCCGGAAACCAAGGGGCGATTTCGTCTCAACGTCGCGCTCCCCATTCCATTCGACGGCCAGAGTCGGCTGGAGGCCGACCTGCTCTGCGCCGATGCGCGCGTCGCGATGGAGAAGAGTCCTAAATTTGCTTCGACGGATTCCGATGCTGTCAGTCAGCGGTAGTCGGGCTCGAGTCCTCGGCGACGTACAGCCAAACCTCGTCTAGGTCCTGTTCGGCGCGCGCCGAGAGCCGATACGGCATCTCAGGACTTCTTCGTACGGGTTGCTCGACCCCGCTGCTTGATCTGTTCAGCGAGTTGTCGGCCTGAGGCCTTGTCGTAGGTTCGGCCTTCGCCGCGAGCTAAGGCGTCGAACCCGGCCTGAACGTCCCCGCGAAGTTGTTCGCGCGCGTGGTCCCGCTCCTTGAGTAGGCGCAGCGCCTCGCGAACGACTTCGCTGGCCGTCTGGTACAGACCGCTCTCTACTTTTTCGTTCACGAGCCGTTCGAGCTCTGGCGTGAGTGACACATTCATGCTCGTTTCCGTCCTCAGTTCGTAAGCCTAGGACCGATAACAAGTAATGTCAAGAATCGCTATTTCCTGGCAACCCACTGTGCCCACCAGTGTGCCCGAACGCAGTCCGACATCCATCATCCGGCAGCCAACGCCAACCAAGTTGGTACACGAGAACGGGCCTGAAATCAGTAATTTCAGGCCCGTTCACCGGCGCCATGATCGGCATCGGCCTCACCGTGCTCGGCCCGGCAAAATATGGCTTATCGTCCAGATTGTGCACTCGCCCACGCGCTGGCGGTGCCGATGATCGGTCCGGCCGGCCCGGTCGGCATGCTCTCGGCCGAGATCCGCGCGGACCATCTGGACGGCGCCGACCTGATCTCGCTGGGAACGATCGTCGCCGCGCAACTGGCGACGCTCGCGCTGGCGCATCCGGCCAGCACCTCCGACGAGTACGCAGCGCCGCGTAAGCCGCAGGCTCGCGGGACAAGCGGCGTCAGGCGGCTTCGCGGCCAACGTCCGCAACCACCGTCAACGCCCGCGCACGGCGGGGCGCCCGGTTTCGGGGGCGGTCAGCGCGGGTCTCGATGACTGCTGCGCGAGATCCCAACTCACCTGATGCACAAGCCGTGCAATCTTCTCCATCTTCTCGTAGTTGATCTTCTCGGGTCGATCGCTCGTGGTGTGGTAGTCGGGATGCAGGCCGCTGTGAAACCAGACCGCTGGAACGCCGCGCTGCAAGAACGGCCACTGATCGCTCCGGCGAAGCAGATTCGAGACGTTGTTGTCGAGATTCATCTTCAGCACGAGACCGAGTCGACGGTTGGCCTGTTCGACGACGGCCGCGAGTGCAGGACTGCGGGAGTGACCGATGATGTTGACGCTCTGGCTGTTCGATTCCGCACTCTGCAGTTCGAGGCCGCTGAACCGGCGGCCGCCGCCGATCGGCACTTCCATGTTGCGACCGATCATGTCCATGTTCAAGACCGCGACGGTCTGCGCGAGCGGCCGCAGCGGCCGCTCGGTGTAGGCCCACGACCCAAGCAGGGGTCCTCGTTCTTCCGACCCGAAGACGATGAACAGGATCGACCGGCGAGGCCGCTGGCCGTCCTTGGCCGCCTGCACGTACGCCTCGGCAATGTCGATGACGGCCACCGTGCCAGACGCGTTGTCGTCGGCGCCGTTGAAGATCTGGCTGCCGTCGGCACCCTCGTGATCGTGGTGCGCGGAGATGATCACGACTTCGTCCTTGAGCTTCGGGTCGCTGCCTTCCAGTAGCGCTGCAATGCTACGGTCGGGCACGGTGCGACGCAGCACGCTCTGCGTCAGTGCGACCTGCGAGCCGGGAATCGGTACCGGCACGATGCCACGGGCGGTCTCGGCGGACCGGGACAGGTCATCGAGGCTGCGGTGCGTGTCGCGGATCAGAATCGACGCCGCGGCGGCCGAGATCTGCGCCGCTGGAATACGAATGCGGTTCAGGTATTCCGCCAGGAAGAAGCGGTCGATGCGTGGCGGCGTCGCGGGCCAGTACGCCAGCGCGTCCGCGGCGAAGTCCTGGGCGCCCTGGTGATTGTGGATGTCGGACACGAATAGAACACCGATCGCGCCGGCGTCCTGCGCCGCGAGCACCTTGCGGAACGGGACCGCGGCCTCCGCGCTCACCACGCCGTCGAATGGGCTCGCCGGGTCGCGCTCGCCCGGCTCGTGATCGAGGATGAGCACGATTTTCCCCTTCACCGCGTCGCCGGCATAGTCATCGTACGAGAGCGCCGCCGACCTGATGCCGAATCCCGCGAACACCACAGAGCCCGTCACCCGCCCGCTGGCGCCGAATCGATGCGGATAGTAGTCGTGGCCCAGTTGCAGCCGCATCGAGGCCCCGCTGGCGTCGATGAATTCACACGTGTTCTCGGCACCGAGCGTCGCCACGGTGAGGTTGAAGGGCCGAAAGTACGATCCGTCATCGCCGGCGGGAGTCAGTCCAAGCCGCTCGAATCTCGATTTGATGAACTCCGCAGCCAGCGCGTTGCCCCGCGTTCCGGTGAGCCGTCCCTCGGTCAGATCGCTCGCGAGGAAGTACAGGTCGGCCTTGAGATCGGCTTGCCGAATCGAGTCGTTTTGCGGCGCCCGATCCTGTGCGGACAAAGGCTGCCAGGCGAGCAGGACGGCGGCGATGATGCGATAGGCGGCCCGGCGGCGACTGGGACGCGGCTGGACGGTTCCGGAAGGCACGCGTCGGGTCGGACGAGGCGACGAAGACTGCGTAGCTGTCATATCGGGATCTCCCTCAGAACTTGCGGCCGACCGCCCCTGGGACGATCGCGCGATCGGCGGCTTCGAAGTCGCGGATGGCCTTGACCTCGGCTGCAGACAGCCGTTGGACCATCTGCACGATCAGCTTCACGGTGTTGTCGAAATCCATCCGGTCGATGACGCCAGACTGGCTGTGTCCGTACCTCGTAGGAATGCCGAGGTTCACCGCGGGGATGCCCGTGGCGGACTTCTGCAGCATCGCCCCGTCCTCCCCGTAACCCGTGACGGACTCGAACTGCACCGGGATGCCTCCGTCCCGCGCAACTTTGGTGATCCAGTCGATGTAGTTGTTGCTGGGTATCATGCTGCCGTCGAAGACGAAGACCGACGGGCCCTTGCCGAGCACTCCTTGGGAGAGCTTGGGGGAGGTGAGCAACGGAAAATCGCTCGCGATGCCGATCTCGAGATTGATGATGATGTCGGGGCTGGTGCTCGCCTGGATGACCGAGGCACCCCGGAGGCCATTCTCCTCCTGCACGGTGGCGGCAACCTGGATCGTGTTCGGATGCGACCCCGTCGTCTTCAACTGCTTGAGCGCCTCGGTGATGACCGCCAGGCCCACCCGGTCGTCCCACGCCTTGGCCAGATAGCGCCCCGTGCCGTTCAGAACCTCGAACGTCGTGTGGTACACGATCGGCAATCCGGGCCGGATACCGAACGTCTCGACGGCCTCCTGGCGGCTCCGCGCGCCGACGTCAATGAACATGTCGTCGACCGGCACCATCTGGGTGCGTTCCGACGGCCGGACGATGTGGCCGGACTTCATGCCGGTGTAGCCGAGGACCATCCCCTTTGGCGTCATGATGGCCATGCGCTGCGTGAGGACGCTCTGATCGAAGTAGCCGCCCACCCCGTGAAAGTAGATGAAGCCGTTGTCGTCGATGTAGCGGACGAGGAAGCCCACCTCGTCCATGTGCGCCATCAACAGCACACGCGGCCCGGCGGACTGGCCGCGCAACGTGCCGAGGAGATTGCCCAGGCCATCGGTGTGTAGCTCGGCCAGCAGGCCCTGCCACTCGCGGCGCAGGATGTTGCGCACGGGCCCCTCGAACCCGGGCGCGCCTGGCGCGTTGGTCAACTCCTCCAGGAGCCGAACCACGCCGTCCTGCGGGGCCTGGGCCCCAGCTTGGGCGTGGGGTGCCGTAGCCGACAGCGCGGCCACCAGCACGGCAATTGCACCGGCGAGACGAGGCAGGCGGTAATGATGTCCAGTCATAGTGCTCTTTCTGTGCGGGTGCGCGCCGCGGTCACAGCGCTCGGGTCACCGGACGTGAGGCGGCATGGCAGAACCAATCGCGAGGGGAGGGAACCGGCGTTGGTGGTTGCCGGCTCCCCCGAGCCACACGCTGTCCCCTAGAAGCTGACCTTCAGGCCGATCTGGAATTCCCGGGCATCCGTGGCGGTGCTGCCGATGCGGCCAAACGCACCCGACGCGATGTTGAGGTTCGGCACGCCGTAGTTCACGCGGTTGAACGCATTGAACGTCTCGAAACGGAACTCGAGGTTCATGCCGTGGCGGACGCCATCAAGGAAGACGCGCTTGATGAGCGCGAAATCGGTGTTCGCCAGCCCCGGACCGCGGAAGGAATTGCGCGGCGCGTTGCCCAGTTGACCAATGGCGGTGCGCTGGTAGGCGGCCGTGTTGAACCACTGCGCCGCGGTCTTGGGACCGGCATTGGGGTCGCCCACAAGATTCGGACGGCATGTGGGCGTGTAGCCGCCGGCGAGCAGACACGGATCCGACCCGTCGTACACGTTGTAGGGGAAGCCGCTCTGGAAGGTCCACAGGCTCGTGAACGTCCAGCCCCCGATCACCTGCGCCATGGCGCCCGACTTCACCCAGCGGCGGTTGGGACCGAACGGCAGTTCCCAAATCTGCGAGGCCGTGAACCGGTGCCGGGCGTCGAAGTCGGAAGCCGCATACTCGGCCTCCGGGTTGTTGCTGTCCTGCGGCTTGAGCAGGTACACGGTGCTCGTCGCGCCGGAATGGAATCCGGACATGAGGTCGTGCGAGGAGGAGATCGTGTAGGCGGTGCCGAACCCTAGCCCATTCGTGAAGCGGCGTTGCAGGCTCATCTCGAGGCCCTTGTAGTCGGAATGCCCCCAGTTGGTGGAGCGGAGGACCGAGCTGAAGCCCTTGTACGGCCGGAAGAGGTCCTTGTTGGCGGCCGTGGTCTGGCCGGCGACATAGATCGGCTGGTTCATCTCCTCGAACTGGAGCAGGTCGTAGCCGTCGTTCTTCACAAACGCCACCTCGGCCACCATACTGCCCTTGAACTGGTACTGCGCCCCCAGGCTATAAGCCACGGTATAGGGCACCACGATGTTGGGATCGGTTGAGTACAACTGCCCGATGATCGGGGCACCGGTCACCGGCTTGATGGGGTTCTCAAGCGTCGTGTCTCGGTAGACGGGTTGCTCCTGGAAGGGGTACGAAAGGATGTGCTGCAGGGCCAGGTTATTCCGCAGTTGGTTGTGGAACACGCCGGCACCGCCGCGCAGCGCCAGACGGCCGTCACCGAAGATGTCCCAGGCGAACCCCACGCGAGGCTGCACATTGTTCTTGTCAGGGAAGTAGGTGGAATTCTTCGGCAGCCCGTCGCTGCCGGCAACGATGACTTCCGCCACGCCGCTCTGTGGAACGCTGGTGTTCGGCTGGCGCACCACGAATGTCGAGGTTTGGCCAAGCGCGTCGGTAATCGGGCTGTAGAAGTCCCACCGCACCCCGAGGTTCAAGGTCAGGTTGTCGCTCACCTGGAAATCGTCCTGGAAGAACGCCCCCAGGTTCTTGTTGCGCATCTCGAGCTTGGTGCGCCCTTTCGCGTGGTTGAACTCGATCGCGCGACCGAGCAGGAAGTCCGCAAAGGGGTCGCCGGTGTAGTCGCCGTTGAACACGTAGCGGCCGACGAAGAAGAAGCCGAGATCGAAGTCATCGGTCCCTCGACGGACCTCGCCGCCGATTTTCAGGTAGTGTCGCCCCATGGTCTTGGTCAGCACGTCCGAGATCTGCCACTCGGCCGACGGGTTGTTGCTGGGCCCCTGGATGGTGTTGCCGATGCCCGACATGCCGTTGATCTCGATGTCCGGCAGCCCGAGGCCGCCCGCCGCGTCTTGCGGCCGCACGTAATTGATGCCGTAGTCCAGAGGGTTCAGCAGCGGCAGGTTCAGGCTCAAACTGTTGTTGCCCGACCAGCCCACCCGGAATTCATTGAGCGTCGTGGGTGTCAGCGTGGAGGTGAGGCCCATCGTGGCGTGCTGCGTGCGCGTCGTGCCCTGGCTGGGGAAGCCCAGATAGCCCGCCGGGCCTGAGCCCTGGAAGGGATTGAACGACGTGCTGTCCTGCAGGAAATGACGGTAGAACAGGTTCCACTTGTCGCTGAACTTGTGATCGAGGCGCAGCATGTACTGGTCAAACGTCTGGTTGAGCTCCGGCGACGAGGCGAAGTTATTCTGCCGTGACGCGGCGCCGGCGATGTTGGGCAGAGGCATCAGCGTGAGGAGCTTCAGCGCCGCGGCGCTGATCCGGTCGGCCGGAATCCGGTTGCCGGGGAACGGCTGGCCCGTGAGCGGATCGCGAATCGTCCGAGACAGGGCACTGAAGTCGCCCGCCCGTTCCTGGGCGGTGGCCACCACGGTCTGCCGGGTGAGTCCCCTCGTCAGGCGGAAACCTTCGAACGAGCCGAACAGGAACGTGCGATTGCGGCCGGAGTACACGCCCGGGATCGTGAGGGGCCCGCCGAGGGTGCCACCATACTGGTTCTGTGAGAGGGGCGGCGGATCGGTCGTCGCGAAGTAGTTCCGGGTCTGGAACGAGTCGTTCCGGTTGAACTCCCACACGCTGCCTTTCACCGCGTTGGTGCCGGACTTGGTGACCACCTGCACGACGGACCCCGAGTTCCGGCCGAACTCAGCCGAGAAATTGCTCGTCTGGATCTTGAACTCCTGGACCGCGTCCACGTTCGGCCGCGCCTGCACCGAGTTGCCGCCAAGCGAGACGTTCGCGACGCCGTCCAACTGGAAGTTGTTGGCGTCCTGCCGCTGGCCGTGCACGACATAGTTCGCGTCGGTCGTGGACTGCCCACGGGTGGTCACGCCTGGCGCCAGGAGCCCCAGGCTCGTGAAGTTGCGCCCGCTCAGGGGCAGTTCGAGAATTTGCTTCTCCTCGACCTTTGTTTTGGTGGCCAAAGACTGGAACATGGG
>JBDTMB010000286.1:0-7729 GCA_039934485.1 Vicinamibacterales bacterium | reverse complement strand
GCGACGGCTTTAGCCGTCGCCCAAGCGGGGGCTAAAGCCCCCGCTCTCCAATCTTCCAATCAAGATCGGCTACGATCCGTTCTCGTGAGCCAACTCACGCACATCTTCCTCAAGCGCAATCACGGCGGGCCGATGGATCCCATCGACCGCGCGAAGACCGTCGCCGGCCGCGGCCTCGTCGGCAACGCCAACCAGGGCGGCAAGCGCCAGGTCACCATCGTCTCCAGCAAGCATTGGCGCGACATCACCGCGCCGCTCGGCCAGACGCCGGACGTTCGCATCCGCCGCTGCAACCTCCTCGTCTCCGACATCGACTTCGCCAATGCCAACGGCAAGATCCTGCGCATCGGCACGGTGCGCATCCGCATCTATGGCGAAACGCGCCCGTGCTACCAGATGGAGGAAGCCGTCGGCGGCCTCCAGGCCGCGATGAGCGTGCCCTGGGGCGGCGGCGCGTTTGGCGAAGTGCTGGACGACGGCGAGATCGCAGTGGGCGATCCCGTAGAATTAACAGCCTAGCTGGAGGATCGGGGCTTTAGCCCCGGCCTTGAGGCGAGGGCTCAAGCCCTCGCCCTCCATTTGAGGCTCTACAGGCCGAGAATGGCGAGCGGGATCGATTCCTTCAGCTTGCCCAGGTGCGGCTTGACCAGCTTGAGGTTGTTCTCGGGCACGTGGGGCTTGGGGATGTTCGGGATCTGCACGCCGTTGTGGCCGGCGCCGTCGCGCGCCATTTTTTCCAGCGCGGACATGTCGATCGAACCGGCCAGCTCCATGCCCGCCGCTTCGTAGACGCGGTTGCGGACCCACGTGTATTCCGACTCCGAGAATTTCTGCACGTTGAGCGCGTTCACTTGCGCGCGCCGCGCTTCCATGTAGAGGCCGGTGAAGTCGGAGAAGACCCGCGCGGCCTCGGAAAACGACAGCTCGCCCTTGGCGCCATCCGCCTTCTTCTTAAGCGCCTCGGACTTGGCCTGCAGTTCAGCCCAGCGATCGCCCAGTTGCAGCCGGACCCTCGACTGCACGGCGACGAACCGATCGACCTGCGCGCTGGTGAGCTCGCCATCGGCGGGCGCCGTATAAGGGGACTTGATGGTGATGCGATCGCCAAGCGAGGCCACCTCCCTCGCCTTGTCGAGGTAATTGCTGGCGCTTTTGAACATCGGCTTCGCCGCCCGATACGCCCAGAATCCCGCTACGCCAAAGCCGACGACGCCAACCAGGAGGACGATCAGGCAACCGACGACGACTTTCTTCATGAGGCTTTTTTCAACTTCAACTGTGAACTCTCAACTTTCAACTTTCTTTCCAGTTGCCCGCACATGATATCGCAGAGGGCAAACACGCTGTTGTCGGCGAGTTGGTAGTGGATGAACACACCCTGGCGGCGGCGCGCCACGTAGCCGTGCGCGTGCAGCAACTGCAGGTGTTTCGACAGGTTCGCCTGGTTGAGCCCGGTCTTGTCCATCAGCGCGCTGACGTGGAGCGGCCCCTCGCGGAGGGCGTTGAGCACCGTGAGGCGGGCCGGTTCGGCCAGCACCTTGAAGCGATCGGCGACCCTGGCCAGCAGGTCAGGCCCGAGCGGTTTCTTTTTCATGCGTCACCCTCCCCTCCACCGGCAGCCCTTCGCCTTCCCAGGCCGCGAAGCCGCCCACCATGTTCATCACCTCGCGCACACCCAGTCGCTGCAGCACCGATGCGGCAATCGCGGAGCGCGTGCCGGCCTGGCAGTGCACCACCACCGGCTTGTCCGGCGAGATCTCGGCCACGCGATCCGCCAGGTGTCCAAGGGGGATGTGCCTGGCGGCGGGCAGGTGCCCCTCCGCCCACTCGGTGGCGGCCCGCACGTCGATCACGGTGACGTCATCCACGGCGATACGCCTGGCCAGCTCGCCAGGGGTGATCTGCGTGATGGTGTTGAGCGGCGCGCCGTGATTGGAGGCATACGCCACCGCGGACACATTGGCGTAGCCGGTCACCCGATCGATGCCGATCAACGCCAGCGCCCGCACCACTTCTTCCATTCGCGCGGCCGTCGCGGCGTCGACAATCAGGTAGAGATCGGCGGTGTACGGCACGAGCCAGCCGGCCCACGTCACAAACGACGCGTTGAGCGGGATGTTGATGGTGCCGGAAATGTGTTCGGCGGCGAACTCGCCGGCCGCCCGGGTGTCGACGACGAAGCTGTTCGGTTTGGCGACGAGCGCCGGGAGTTCGCGATCGTCAACCCGCGGCGGGACGCGGAAGCCGCCGAGGATCGCCGGCCCCATCTTGTTGACGCGCTTCATCGTCGCGAAGTACTTCGGGGGTTCGGGCTGGCCTGCGAGGACGCTGGTGACAAACTCGGCCTCGGTCTTGACCTTGAAGGCCCAGTTGAAGTGACGTTCGTAGCCGAGCGTGGAATGCGGAATGGCACTGATGCCCTTGCCGCACGCCGAGCCCGCGCCGTGCCCGGGCCAGATCTGCAGCCAGTCGGGGTATTGCAGGAATGCTTGCAGGCTCTTCCAGAGCGTTCGGGCGCTCGCTTCCATGGTGCCCTTGATGTTGGCGGCGCGTTCCAGCAGGTCCGGACGGCCGACGTCTCCGACGAAGAGGAAATCGCCGGTGACCGCCGCGATCGGCAAGTCCGCGGCGGCGCCGTCGGTGATCAGGAAGGTGAGGTGCTCGGGCGTGTGGCCCGGGGTGTGGATCACCTCGAGGCGCACGTTGCCGATCGTGATCCGATCACCGTGATGCAGGAGACGCGTCGCCGGAAACTGGTACTTCCAATCGGCGTCACCCTCGTCGGAGAGGCACAGGCTGGCGCCGGTCCGCTGTGCCAGTTCCCGCGAGCCCGAGACGTAGTCGGCATGGATGTGGGTTTCGGTGACGTAGGTGATCCGCAGGTTCTCCTGCGCGGCGGCGCGGATGTATTCATCCACGTCGCGATTGGCGTCGATGACGATGGCCTCGCCGGCCGCGGCGCAGCCAATCAGGTAGCTGGACTGCGCCACCATCGGCTCGAAGAAACGCTTGACGAACATGATCAACCTCCGCGCTCACCGGGTGGCGAGCATGTAACACGCGAGCAGAACGAGCGCCACGGCGAAGCTGCGCTGCAGGTATTGCTGCGAGATCCGGCCCGCCAGCACGCCGCCGGCAATGACGCCGGCCGACGACATCGCCGCAAACGGCAGGATGATCCGCCAGGCAAAGACGACGTGCCCGAAGTAGCCGGCCATGCCCGCCGCCGCGCTGAGGGCGATGACCAGGAGCGACGCGGCGGTCGCCTCGCGCATCGGCAGGCCGCCGGCGATCACCAGTGCCGGCACGATCAGGAACCCGCCGCCGATGCCGACGATGCCGGTCAGCGTTCCCACCGCGAGGCCGACCGCGCCGAGCACCAGCGGATGCCGGTGGCCGTGAAAGCCGGCCAGTCCGCTGGTGGTTCTCGACCGGAACCACATCGCCACCGCCGCCGAGAGCATCGCGATCGCCAGCAGCATCAGTTGCGTACGGCCCGCGAGCAGCGTCGCCAGTCTCGCCCCGCCGAACGCGCCGACCATCGTCGCCGCGCCGACCATCAACGCCGGCGCCAGCGGCAGCGTGCCGCGCCAAATCCCCATCACCGCGCCGGCCGCCGCGGCGATGCCGACCACCGGCAGGCTCATTGCGATGGCTTGCTTGGCTTCGAAGCCGAGCACGTAGGTGAACACCGGCACGGTGAGGATCGACCCGCCGCCGCCCAGCACGCCAAGCGCCAGGCCGACCCCGGCCGCGAGCAGCCAGGCCAGGGCAGTCATCTCAGCGAGGGTCGCAACCGCGGCTCCGTGTTCATATTCCTATATGACTACCTGGTAATTTATCACCGATACAGGTTGTCGATCGTCACCGGAGGTGGCTGGGAGCGGCGGGGAGGGAGCGGCGGGGAACCTGCTTCATTTTTTCGGGTTTCGTAAATCGACGGGGCCCGCCGGGCGGCCCGGGCGGAGAGCGGTCCGGACCAATTTGAGGTCCAGAGCGTGTTGCGGGGTGTTGACGATAGCCGGCCAACCATCGGGAAGATGGAAGGGCAGCTGGCTAAGGAGATCTCGCTCGCCCGTCACGCGCTCCCAAAGACTGCCCCATTCCCAATCCTCCGCCTTGTCGACCAATGAGGCGCGAAGAGCGTTAGCCTCCACATAGCGAAGGGCATTCAGGAGCCGTCCGCTTCCTTCCAGCACCGCACTCCAGTATCGGCGCTGGAACACGTGGCCTTGCCCACGCGTTTGGGCGATCGCCCTGAGATCGCAAGCATGACTACGTTGAACGAAGTGCATGTACGCAGAAAGTGCCCCGAGGTGCTCGGCCGCCAGCACCAGATGAAAATGGTTCTTCACAAGGTCATAGGCATAAATCTGGACGGGGAACCGCTCTCGGCCCTCTCGCAGTAGCGCGAGAAACGACCCGTAATCAACAGCTTCGGGAAATATTATCCGGCGATCATTCCCACGATTGACGACATGCAGCGCACAGCCCGGAACAAAGCATCGACCTGGTCGAGCCATCAGGATGTCCTCCAACTTCAAAAGGAAGACGCAAGCTGTGTGCCACTACGCTGATTTACGAAAAGCGGGAAATTGAAGCAGGTTCCCGATCTCCGGATCACCGATACGGGTTGTCGATCGTCACCGGCTCGATCTGGTCGGCAATCGCGAAGCGGAAGACCTGGCCGTAGAAATAGAGCTCCGCTTCGAGCGCGCGGATGATGTTCTCCGCCTTGCGGAACCCGTGCTGCTCGCCCGCGAAGGTGACATAGGCCACCGGCAGGCCCTTCTGGCGCACCGCCTCGGCCATCATCGCCGACTGGTTCGGCGGCACGACCTTGTCCTCGAGCCCCTGGAACAGGATCAGCGGACACGACAGCCGATCGGTGAAGTGGATCGGCGAGCGCTGGATGTAGAGATCCTTCGCCGCCGGATACGGCCCGATCAGGCTGTCGAGGTAGCGCGACTCGAACTTGTGCGTGTCGCGGGCAAGCACCTCGATGTCGCTGATGCCGTAATAACTGGCGCCGGCGTTGAAGGTGGTGTGGAAGGTCAGCGCCGCCAGCGTGGTGTAGCCGCCGGCGCTGCCGCCGCGGATCACCAGCCGCGCCGGATCCGCCTTGCCCTGCGCCACCATCGCCTGCGCGCCGCCCACCGCGTCCTCGACATCGACGACGCCCCATTGGCCCTTGAGGCGATCGCGATATCCCCGTCCGTACCCCGTGCTGCCGCTGTAATTGACGTCGAGCACGGCAAAGCCACGGCTGGTCCAGAACTGGACCTCGGGATCGAGCACATCAGAGGTGGCGCCGGTGGGCCCGCCGTGCGTGAGCACCAGCATCGGCGGCTTCTCGCCCGCCGGGGCGGCGAAGTTCGGGTTCGTCGGCGCGTAATAAAATGCGTGCACCTCGCGCGGCGCCGGCGGTTCGCCCATGTGCGGCTCGGGTCCGCGGTCGGGCGTCACGCGGAACGTCAGCGCCTCGGGCACGGCGATCCACTCGGGCGCGATCTTCTCGCCCGACATGCGCAATGCTTCCGCCTCCATCGCCCCCAGGTTCACGCGCGCGATCATCTCCGGCTGGGTGGCGGAGCCGCCGACGAAATAGATGGCGCGAGTGTCGGCGCGGATCGACTCCGTCGGCTGCAGTGCCAGCTCGATGGGTTCGAACTTGCGTGGTTCGGTCTCGATCAGCGCCAGCTTCCAGCGCCCGTCCTCGACGTAGGTCGCGGCAATGCGCGTCGCCGTGATGAACGCGTAGGTCACCATGCTGAGCCCCCACTGGGGCTTGCCGAATTCCGCCGACATCGGATGCATCGGCTCGGTGTTGGCGCCGCGCTGTCGATACAAATTCCACCAACCGGTGCGATCGGAGACGAAGTAGAGCATCCCGTCGGGCGACCACTCCGGCTGGAAGATCGATTCGTCGGCTCCGCCGGCGACATGCGCGCGCGCGGCCAGCGAACCATCGGCCTTGATCGCCGCCGTCCACAACTCGGTCCCATCCCACGGCATGTTGGGATGCCGCCACTGCAGCCATGCCATCGCCGTGCCGGCGGGGTTGACGATGGGATCGGAATAGAAGTCTGCTCCGCTCACCAGCACCGTCTGGAACGCGGGGGCTTTCTTGTCCGCCGAAGCGCGTGGCGCGGAGGCGGAAGCCCCCGGCGCTGGGATCGAGATCGCGGTGATCGTATTGATCGGTTCCGCATCGCCGTGCGTGTGATCTTCGCGGACGCAGAGAAGGCGCCGGTGCGCGGGATCGATTCGGCAGTCGGCGTAGAAATAACCCGCCGGCGTCAGCGCTTCGGGCGCACCGCCGCCGGTTTGCCGATACAACCGCTGATCGGCGAAATTTGAGAAATAGATCGTGCCTGCGTGGACCGTGTAGGCCGCACCGCCGTATTCATGCACGCGGCTGCGGACGTTGAACGCCGGCGGCGTCACGTCGGTCATCGTGCCGTCGGGCCCGCGCCGCACGATGACATTGCGCCCGCCCTCCGATGCGCGTCCCTCCAGCCAATAGACGGCGTCGCCGTCGAGCTGAATCTGATCGAGCCGCAACGCGCCAGACGTCGCGCGGGCGGCAGTAAGCGGCGACGTCCAGGTGCCGTACGGCGCAACCGTGCGCTTGGTTCCAGACGGATTTCCACAGGCCATGAAGGACACCAGCAAAATGTGAAACGTGAGTAGGGGGACAGTTCTCAAGGACCTGTGTTGGCAGGCGCGTGGAGAAAGGCGACGAAGATCCGTTTCCTCGCGCCGATGGGAGAACCGGCTGGGCGGGCGCCTGGCAGTGGTTTGTCCTATCGATGCGCTACCACGGGTGCGTGACGATGACCTTAGCCCAGAAGTATTTGTAGCCGACACCGGCTCCTTTGACCGGCTACCATGAATCAAGGGGGGCATGTTGTCAAGGACGAGATCGCCTTGCCTTCTGCGCCCAAACGCGCCGTCGCTCGCAAACTCACGGTCGCGCTGGCGCAGCGCTCGCGCCGGTGAAAAGGGGCGCCGGCCTCGATATACTTGTTGGTTCACGCACCCTGAGGACCACCTATGCAATTGAAACTTCGCTCGTTGGCGATCGTCACGATCGCGCTTACGTTATTCCTGGCCGCTCCCCAGGCACAGGCACCAGCACCAGCACCGAAAGTTACGTCCCCCCAGCAGTTCTTCGGCCACGACATCGGCGCCGACTACGTGCTGCCCAACTACACGAAATTCGTGGAATACGTGAAGAAGCTGGACGCGGAGTCGGATCGCATGACGGTGCAGTCGATCGGCAAGACCGCCGAAGGCCGCGACCAGCTGATGGCGATCATCACCGCGCCCGAGAACTTCAAGAAGCTGGCGCGCTACCAGGAGATCTCGAAGAAGCTCTCCGCCGCCGAGGGGCTCACCGACGAGACGGCCCGCGCCCTCGCCAAGGAAGGCAAGGCCGTGATC
Source organism: Vicinamibacterales bacterium (assembly GCA_039934485.1). GTDB lineage: Bacteria > Acidobacteriota > Vicinamibacteria > Vicinamibacterales > UBA2999 > 12-FULL-67-14b. The sequence continues at coordinate 283 of JBDTMB010000286.1, read as the reverse complement.
TGGATCGATGGCGGCCTCCACGCCACCGAAGTCCTCGGCGCGCAGCAGCTCACCGAAACGATTTACCAGTTCGTCAGCAAGAACGACGACGAGACGCTGCGCATCCTGAAGGATGTGATCATCCTCGCCACGCACGCCAACCCGGACGGCATGGAGCTGGTCTCCAACTGGTACATGCGCAACCCGGATCAGAAGCAGCGCACCACCGGGCAGCTCCCCAGGCTCTACCAGAAGTACGTCGGCCACGACAACAACCGCGACTTCTACATGATGAACCAGCCGG
>JBDTMB010000285.1:0-7750 GCA_039934485.1 Vicinamibacterales bacterium | reverse complement strand
ACCCGACCACCTGGACCGATGCCGCCGACGCGCTATCGCGGTTCGACGGGCCCGATCCGTACCCCACGGCGGTGCGCGAGGTGATCCGCCGTGGCCTCAAGGGGGACCTGCCGGACACGCCGAAGCCCGGCGACCCGGTGTTCGCCCGTTCGTTGGCGCGCGTGATTGGCAACCGCCTCGATGCCATCGAAGGCGCCCGCGCCGCGGCGACCGAGCGGGGCTACTATCCGATCGTGATCACCGACCCGGTGAGAGGCGAGGCCCGAGAGGTGGCCCTCGACTGGTGGGCTCGGGTCCAGATGCTGGCGGCCAGCGCGCCGCGGCCAGCCTGTGTGATTTCAGCCGGCGAGACCACGGTGCGCGTCACCGGCAAAGGCCGAGGTGGACGGAACCTGGAGTTCTCGCTCGCCCTGGCCCAGCTGGTGGCGGCGCATCCAGGTCTCGTCGCCGGCGCCAGCATCGGCACCGACGGCATCGATGGCTCGTCGGGCGTCGCCGGCGCCATCGTCGACTCGACGACGATCGATCGCGCGAGGCAGGCGGGGCTTGAATTACCGGCCCGCTACCTCGCGGCGAACGATTCGTCCGCATTTTTCGCGCCGCTCGGTGATCAAATCGAGCTCGGGCGCACCGACACGAATGTCGGAGATTTACAGGTGTTGTTGTTCCAATGAGTGCTCACGATGATCTTCTCAGCCAGATGCGCGCCGGTGTGCCGCATCCGGCCACCGCACGCGAATTGTTGCGCGTGCTGCAGGTGCCGCGCGACGAGCGCGCCGCGTTCGAGCGCGCCCTGCGCAACCTCGTCAACGCCGGCTCGCTCGTGGTCATTTCCGGCAACCGCTACGGCCTGCCGGATCGCATGGACCTGGTCGTCGGCAAGCTCGACGGCCATCCGTCGGGCTTCGGGTTCGTCGCGCCCGAGCGCCCCATCGAGGGGCTGACCCGCGACATCTTTGTTCCCGCGCATCACCTCCAGGACGCGCTGCACGGCGACCGCGTGGTGGTCCGCATCGAGCGTTACCGCGAGGACGGCCGGGCCGAGGGCCGCATTGTCCAGGTCCTCGAGCGTGGCTCCCGCACCGTGGTGGGCTCGTTTGAGGTCGATCGCGCAGGGCTCGGGTTCGTCAAGCCCTTCGACAAGCGGCTGCTCGCCGACATCCAGATTCCGCGCGACGAGACGAAGGATGCCGAGCCCGGCCAGATGGTCACGGTGGAGGTGACGCGGTGGCCGACGCCGACGCGCGGGCCGCTGGGCCGGGTGCTCGAAGTGCTGGGCGACATCAACGACCCCGGGGTCGATACCGAAATCATCCTTCGTAAGTTCGGGATTCCCGACGCCCACAGCCCCGACGCCGTGGAGGAAGCGCGCCGGATCGGCAGCGTCGTCAAGGAACGCGACATCAAGGGCCGCACCGATTTCCGCGACCGCACCGTGGTGACCATCGACGGCGAGCACGCGCGCGACTTCGACGATGCGATCTCGATTGAGAAGCTGCCCAACGGCCACTTCTGGCTCGGCGTGCACATCGCCGATGTCGCGCACTACGTGCATGAGGGTGGTCCGCTCGATACGGAGGCTTACGAGCGCGCGACGTCGGTGTATTTTCCCGAACGCGCCGTCCACATGTTCCCGGAGGAACTGGCGACCGGGCTGTGCAGCCTGCGGCCCAACGTCGATCGCCTGGTCCAGTCGTGCCTGATGGAAGTCTCGGCGCGCGGCGAGGTGGTCCGCCACGAGATGCACGACGGGGTGATCCGCAGCGACGCGCGCATGACGTACACGGCGGTCAACGCCGTGCTCACGGATCGCGATGCCGCGGCGATTGCGCAATACACGGCGCTCGTCCCGATGTTCGAGCTCATGCGCGAGCTGTTTGAAATCCTGAACGGCCGCCGCCGGCGCCGCGGCTCGATCGATTTCGACCTGCCGGAAGCGCAGGTCGTGCTCGACCAGGACGGCTTCATCGAGAACATCATCGCCTCCGAGCGCAACGTCGCGCATCGTCTGATCGAGGAGTTCATGCTCCTCGCCAACGAGACGGTGGCCGGGCACCTGGAATCGCACAAGATGCCGTCGCTCTATCGCATCCACGAGCGGCCGGATCCGCTGAAGGTGGAGCAGTTCGAGGAATTCGTGAGCTCCTTCGGCTTCAGCCTCGCCGCGCCGGCCGGCGGCGTCAAGCCGATGGACTTCCAGAAGCTCGTCGGGCGGATCCGGGGCGTCCCGGCCGAGCGGCCGATCGCGATGCTGATGCTGCGGACGATGCAGAAGGCGCGCTACGATCCCACCAACGTCGGCCACTTCGGCCTCGCGGCGGAGACTTACACGCACTTCACTTCGCCGATTCGTCGCTATCCCGACCTGATCGTCCACCGGCTGCTGCGCGAGTTGCGCCACACCAAGGTGACCGAAGAACGCCGCGCGGAGCTGGACGAAGAGCTGCCGGAGATGGGCCGCCACACCTCGGAGATGGAGCGGCGCGCCGCCGAAGCGGAGCGTGAGCTGCTGCAGTGGAAGAAGGTCCGCTTCATGGCCGACAAGGTGGGCGACGTCTTCGACGGCTACATCACCGGCGTGGCGGCGTTCGGGCTGTTCGTCGAACTGGTGGATCATTACGTCGAGGGCCTCGTCCACGTGTCGACGATGGCCGACGACTACTACCGGTTCCAGGAGCAGGCGCATTCGCTGTTTGGCGAGAACACCAAGAAGACGTATCGCCTGGGCGATCGCATCCGGGTCCAGATCGTGCGCGTCGACATGGAGCGCCGCCAGATCGACCTCGGCATCGAAGACGTGCTGTTGAAGCTGCAGAGCAGCGAACGGAGCCGCGGACCGAAGCGCCGCGGCGCGCGTCCCAAGAAGGAGCAACGCAAGAGCACGCCGGAAGAGCGGCGGCGGAAGAAATCGCAACGCGCCGGCAAGGCTGAACGCAAGAAGAAACGGCAATAACGAATAACCAATAACGAATAACCAATAACCAATAACCAATAAACAATAACCAATAAACAATAACCAATAAACAATCGAATGTCGAACGTCGTTCTGGGGACCGCGGGGCACATTGATCACGGCAAGAGCACGCTCGTGCTCGCGCTGACCGGCATCGATCCGGACCGGCTCAAGGAAGAAAAAGCGCGCGGCATCACGATCGAACTCGGCTTCGCGCACACCACCATCGGCGGCACGCGGGTGGCGTTTGTCGACGTCCCCGGTCATGAAAAGTTCGTCCGCACGATGCTGGCCGGCGTCGGCGGTATCGACTGCGTGCTGCTGATCGTGGCGTGCGACGAGTCGGTGATGCCGCAGACGCGCGAGCACTTCGACATCTGCCGGCTCCTCCAGATCCCGCAGGGCATCATCGTGCTGACCAAGGCCGATGCGGCCGACGAGGACACCCGGGCGCTGGTCCGGCAGGAGGTCGGCGAACTGGTGGCCGGGTCGTTCCTGCAGGACGCGCCGGTCGTGGAAGTCTCGGCCACGACGAGCGAAGGCCTGGATGTATTGCGTGCGGCGATTGCCGCGGCCGCCGCGCGCGTCGGCCGTCGCCCGGTGGACGCCGCCGCGCGCCTGCCGATCGATCGCGCCTTCTCGATGCGCGGGTTTGGCACCGTGGTCACGGGGACGCTGGTCGCCGGTCGAATCCACGTGGACGAGGAGCTGACCATCGTTCCGGGCGGCCGCCCGGCGAAGGTGCGCGGCCTGCAAGTGCACGGCGCGGCGGCGGCCGAAGCGGCGGCGGGCCAGCGGACGGCCGTCAATCTCGGCGGTGTCGAGATCGCGGAGATTTCACGCGGGCAGACCCTGATCACCGCGGGCAGCGTGAGTGTGACGCGCCGGGTGGACGCCGTGCTCGACCTGCTCGCCTCGGCGAAGCCGGTCAAACACGGCGCGCGCGTGAGGCTTCACAACGGGACGAGCGAGGTCCTGGGCCGGCTCTCGATCGCCGGACCCTCGGCGGTGGAGATTCCGGCCGGCGGGCGCGCCTACGTGCGGTTCCGCCTCGAGAGCGAGGCGGTGCTCAATCGCGGCGATCGATTCATCATCCGCGCGTATTCGCCGCCGGTCACCGTGGGCGGCGGCCGGGTCCTCGATCCGGCGCCGACGCGCCCGGGCATCCGCTCTCCCGAGGCCCTCGCCAGTCTCGAGCGACTGGCGATTGGCGCTGAACCCGGCACCGTCCAGGATCTTCCAGCGCTGGAGGAACTTGTGGTGTCGGCCGGGCCCAAGGGACTCGCCGCGTCGGTCCTGGTGGCGCGAGGGGGTGTCGCGCCCGCCGCCCTGGGGGCGATCCTCGCCGGTCTGGCCGGCAGAGAGATCGTGGCCCGCGTCGGCGATCACCTGATCGCCTCGGCGGCGCTCGAGCGAAGCGCGAAGGCCCTGGTGGAGATGGTCACCGCGTTTCACAAAGCCAATCCGTTGAGCGACGGCTTGCCGCGCGAAGAAGCGCGCGAGCGATTGTTCGCCAAGGCCGAGCCCGCGCTGTTTGAAGCCATCGTCGAGCGATTGAAGAACGCGAAGGTCCTGGCGGGTACGGATCGACTGGCGGTCGCGACTCACAAGGTGGCGGTGTCGGGGGAAGACGCGCGGGTGAAGAGCGCCATCGCCGCCGCGTACCTGGGCGGCGGGCTCAAGCCGCCGGACGCGGCGAGCCTGGCGGCGGTGTGCAAGGCGCCGCCGGCGCTCGTCGAGCGCCTGTCGGCGTTACTGACGCGCGAGAAGACGCTGGTGCGCGTCGACACGCTGTTGTTCCACGCCGACGCCCTGGCGACGCTCAAGGCGGACGTCACGGCTCTCAAAGCGAGCGCGCCCGACGGCCGCGCCACAGTGGACGTATCGGCCTTCAAGGAGCGGTACGGCGTGTCGAGGAAGTTCGCGATCCCGCTGCTCGAGTTTCTCGATCGGGAGCGCGTCACGAGACGCACCGGCGACGTCCGCCTCGTACTCTAGAGGGGCCGCGACCGCGGTCAATCTGTGCAGGCACCCACTGTGTGCGATTGACTTTCGGCCGCCACGGCGCGTATAAGCGAAGGCGCCGTTTCGCATATCTCTCCGACGCCGGCCGGTCATTTATAACGTCGTCTCGTTCATCCCGTCGTAGTGCCCTGATTGTTCTATCGCGCCGTAGCCTGGCCCCGCGCGGCCAGGAAGAGTCGGAAGTGTGAACAGCAGGTGAGAACGACGGGAGACTTATGAACCATTCCATCCTGATTCGAGCTGCGCTGGCGGGGTGTGTCGCGTTGGCGGTGATGCCGGCCTCCGTCCTGGCGCAAAGCAGCATTGTCGGGGTTGTCAGGGATACCAGCGGGGCCGTCCTCCCCGGCGTCAACGTTGAGGCGGAGAGTCCGGCGCTCATCGAGCGGGTAAAGGGCGCCGTCAGTGACGATCAGGGGCGCTACGCGATCGCCGGCCTTCGGCCGGGTATCTACAGGCTGACCTTCGGCCTGCAAGGCTTCGTGACGTCGGTGCGCAATGGCCTCGAGTTGCCCGCCAACTTCACGTCGACGGTCAACGCCGAACTGCAGCTTGGCGACTTCGCGGAGTCGGTGACGGTGACGGGCGTGTCGCCGGTGGTCGACGTGCAGAATGCCCAGAAGCAAACGGTGATCCCCCGCGCGATGCTCGATGCCGTGCCGATCCCGCGCATGTTCGTCGCCGAGGCGGCGCTGGTGGTCGGCACCAAGATCAGCTCCCAGAACGTCGGCGGCACACGCGCGGCGGTCAACCCGCGCGTGACGGCGCACGGCAGCGTGACGAAGGACACGACCATCGAAGTTGACGGAATGAAGATGAATACGCTGGTCGGCGGCGGCGACAGCCACCCCGACCACAACGACGGGATGATCCAGGAAATGTCGGTGCGGATCAGCGCGATTGGCGCCGACGTCTCCGCCGGCGGCCCGCACATCAATCTCATTCCTCGCGAGGGCGGCAACGACCTGAGCGGCGCGACCTACGTGGGGTACTCGAACGGCGCCATGCAGTTCGACAATCTCACGCCGGATCTGATCCAGCGCGGCCTGGCGACGCCCGACGCCGTGAAGCTGGTGTACGACGCCAATGCCTCAGTGGGCGGGGCGATCAGGCGCGACCGGCTCTGGTTCTTCGGATCGCTGCGCCAGGTCGGCAACGAGAACGAGGTCGCCAACAGCTTTTATCCGGATGGCTCGCCGGGCATCTACGATCAGCGGGTCGGTAACTACACCGCGCGCTTGACCTGGCAGCCCAGCAGCGGCCACAAGCTCAGCGCCTACTACGACTATCAAACCAAGTTCGTCGGCCACCTGCTGACGCCGGGCATCGACGTCATGGCGGCGCTGCGCCGGCCGCCCGTGATCAAGTACACCACCGCGGCGAAGTGGACCAGCGCGTTCAGGGGCAACTTCGCGATCGACGCCGGCTACGGGATTAGCGTGAATTCCTACACCGAGAAGTATCAGCTGGGCGTCGAGAAGGATCCGTTCACGCCGGAGTGGTACGCCACCGCGTCGCGCGTCGATCTGGTGGCGGCGACCACGAAGGTCGCGGGGATGCCGCAGACGGGCACCTTCAACTTCCGCTACATGCTGATGTCGTCGATGACCTACGTCGCCGGGGCGCACGCCTTGAAGGCCGGTCTGCAATGGCACATCGGCAATGCGTGGAACACGGCCCAGGCCAACGCGGATCTCACCCAGCGGTATCGCGACGGCGTGCCGGATTCCGTGATTGTCTACAACACGCCGGCGCGCCGGTTCGACCGCATGAACAAGGACATCGGGATCTACCTGCAGGACTCGTTCACGCTTAAGCGCCTGACCGTCAACCCCGGCATTCGCCTCGAGTTGTTCAACTCGTCCATCGAGGCCAAGTCCGTCGAAGCGGGCCGCTTCGTGCCCGCCCGCACCTTTCCCAAAGTGCCGAACACCCCGGACTGGCTCGATCTGGCCCCGCGCTTAGGGATTGCGTACGACCTGACGGGCGATGCCAAGACCGCGATCAAGGCCGGCGTGAACAAGTACAACCGGAATTTCACGCTCGATTTCGCGCAGCGGTACGATCCGCTGGCGCTGCAAAGCGACACCCGCAATTGGAGCGACTGCGACTACCTGCCCGGCACCTCGACCTGTTCGCCGTTGACGCTGCCGACCAACCGGGACGGCATTGCCCAGAACAATGAGATCGGGCCGAGCAACAACAACCGGTTCGGCCTGACGCCGGCGCGGAATCCCGATCCCAATATCAAGCGCCCCTACGACATCGAGTACACCGTCGCGATCGACCGCCAAGTGCTTCCCGGCGTGGCGGTGACGGTCGCCTACTACCATCGCCAGACCTACAATCTCGAGGTGCAGGACAACCTGCTGACCGAGGTGTCTGACTACACGCCGTTCCAGACCCCAAACCCCATGGACGGTCAGCCCATCACGATCTACAACCTGAACCGGGCGAAGCAGGGGCTGGTGGACCTGCTCGACCTGACCTCCACGGACAACTCGAAGTCGCGCTTCGTCTACAACGGGTTCGAAGTGAGTTTCGCGGCCCGGTTGCCCCGCGGCGCCAGCATGTTCGGCGGCTGGTCGACAGACCGGAACGTCACGGTCTCCTGTGCGGGCTATGACCCCAACACGTTCCGCTTCTGCGATCAGAGCGCGTTGAACATGCCCCTTCGCCACGACTTCAAGTTCGCCGGCAGTCAGCCGCTGCCGTGGGGTCTTTCCCTGGGCGCGACCCTCCAGAGCTATGCCGGCGCGATGCAAGCGGTGAACT
>JBDTMB010000284.1:0-7781 GCA_039934485.1 Vicinamibacterales bacterium | reverse complement strand
AATGTGTTACCCATGTCCCCGGACTGTTCTGTTACCCTTCTCCCCGGACCGTACCGCCGCGATGCCTAACATCCAAATGGAGCCGACGCGCCGGACAGCCGACTTCATTAGGTCACTGCGGCGCGCGGCTCATTTGGCGCGTTAGACCGCGAGATAGCAATGGATCGACGAAAATGACAGATCTTGCTCGCTCGGACGACAAAGATGGTGGGGAATCGAACGACGGGACGCTCCAAAATCAGCTCACTCATGCGATCGCTCTGCAATGTTCAAGTAACCAGATCCTTTGGACGGTCTTCGGCATCTTCTGGGCGGCAAATGCCGCACTGCTAGTTGCGCTGTTTGCGACCGGTGCCTGGCCGACGCCCACCATTGTCCTGATCGTGGCCAGCGTCGGTGGTGCCCTCTCGATGGTGTGGTTCTACATTCAAGACCGTGCGATCAAGTATCTGCGGTTTTATGATGCCGTTGTCCATCAACTGGAGCGCACTAATCAGGGCCTGCCGATCGCTGTGAGCTTGAGCAAAGACGCCAAGAGCGACCTCTTCCAGCAGCATGTCGGCAACGGTCTGAGCGTCAGGCCAGTGATGCAGGTGTCCGCTGCGATAGCCGCGGTCCTCTGGCTGTTACTAGTTGGCGCGACACTTGTCGGCGCTACGCGAGACTCGTCGCCTCCACGTTCGGTGACGCTGACCGACGACCAACTCTGTGAAATCTTGGTTGCCGCCAACCTTCACGAATTCACTGGGGCGTGGAGCCGTCGATATTCGTTTGTGGTCGCGTGTGCTTCAGAGAATGCATCGGCGCCAGGAAGTGTGACGGTTACTGCGACCCTACCAAATCGGGAGACATCGCCAGATTCGAACGAGCGCGACGAGACGGAAGCGATGCTGCAGCGACAGCTTGAGACCATTCTAAACGGTCAGCGTTGGGGGACCAGCTACTCCGACCGCAGGGTTCAATTCTTGCCCTAATGAGTATCACTCTCGGGCTTTCGCGAGTCGGCACCGGCCAACCTGCTCGCGGTCTAACACGGTTGCAGCCGACGGCGGCGCAAGCGACAATGAGCCGCCGCCGCTGAAGCCCGGCGTTAGCCAGACAAGAAAAGGTGATAAGACTCATCGGGGTTCGCCACGGGGACGCCGAATGGAAGCGCCAACGCCGAGAGATGGGCGAGCTCGACGGCCTTACATCCCGCCGATCGGCGAGGCCAAATCGGAAATGTCGGATAAACTCAGTCGGTACGAATGCGAATCAGCTTGCAGGACAACATGCCATTAAGACAGTCCGCTCGCATCATCGTCATTCTGTTCTTGGCAGGGACGACGTTCAAGGCGGTAGAACCGGGACTTCCCTCCAAGACTGCCGTTTACGTAGCCGCAGCACGGGCTCTAGGCTCAAAAGACTCTGACCTTCAGGTTCGCAATCCCGACTATCTCGCTATCAAATTTCTCGGCCCACGCGAACGCGCTGTGCTCCCCGAACTTCCGATGGACGCGTTGGACCTTGATTTCGACAGCGCCATGAAGCAACTCGGTCCGCACCTTCCTGTCGCAGTGATGACTTACCGGACGAAACGGTTTGATGCGGCATTGCTGGATGCCCTTCAGAACGGCGCTAGACAAGTAGTCGTGCTCGGAGCGGGTTTCGACAGCCGTGCATATCGCTTTCAATCTCAGCTTGGCGATGTCCGCGTCATGGAAGTGGACTATGGTCCAACGCAGGCATACAAGAAAAAAAGGCTGGGCGAGATTTTGGAAGTGATCCCATCGAGCGTGTCATTTGTGCCGATGGATTTCACGAAGGACAATCTCCTGGAACAACTCCGCACCGCGGGTTACTCTGAACAGCTGAACACCTTCTTTCTGTGGGAAGGTGTCACCTACTATCTGCCCGAATCGGCGGTGAAGGACACACTTCACTTCGTGCGGGACCATTCTGCGTCGGGGAGCAGAATCGCCTTCGATTACTTTGGCGCGAGTAACCCTGCTGTGAACAATCCACGTCACGTATATGCACGATGGGGTGAGCCGGTGATTTTTGGTTTCCCCAACGACAGCGCCCGTGAGTATGTGCGCCAAGAGGGATTGGGAGTTCTGTCCGACACACCGGGGCTGGAATACATCTGCATTGCAGAGGTCCTGAACAAGAGGAGGTGAGCCAGATGGCGCATGAAGTGTCGTTCGAGATTCCGAAACGGGATCTGGGAAAGTCAGACGTCGAGTTTGATGTGGAGAAGGATGGCGAGAAGATCGGTACGCAGTGTCCAAAGGGGCTGTCGTCTGGTTTCCGAAGAATCACACGATTGGCTACAAGTTGAACTGGTCGTGGTTCGACACTCTCATGCGTGAGCACGGGGCCAAAGGCCCGGAACGGCGGTAGGAGATTCCGGGGCCGGACCCCGTGACGGCGGCGCCCACCTCTGGTAGGGTGGTGTCGTGAAGGTAACGGCCTACTTCGCAGCGATGCGGATTCGCCCTGACCGGGCTGCCATTCGTGATGAGTGGATCGCCCGGGTCATCAGCGGGCCTGTCCGCGAGCATCGGCAAGCCGATGGCCGGATTCGTCGGTGGGCCCAGATACCTGAGGCCGACGAACGCTACCTTCGTGTTGTCCTGTTGTCTGATGGGGTGACCGTGCACAACGCGTTCTTTGATCGGGGGTTCAAGCCGTGAAGATCCATTACTACGCCGAAACCGACACGTTGCACATCGAGTTTCGCGAAGCGCCTGTCGTCGAAACACGCGACCTCGATGAGAACACGCTGCTCGACCTCGATGCCGACGGTAACGTCTGCTCGATTACTGTCGAGCATGCCTCAACGCGCGCGGGCATTCCTCAGTTCTCGTACGAACAGATCCCGGCCTAATAGCGGCATGGCGTTGACGGGGCTCCCCGCTTCATCGACTTCCTGGTCCACGGCCTCAGCGGAACCGAGGTCGGCCGACCTATGAACGGCGAGAGGATTGCCAACGCGCAAGTCAGGCTGCGGACCTCGATCGTCATGGCGAGCGGCCTGGGCAGACTTGGCTGTTCGCCTTCGCGCCACGCGCAGTTTCTGATCGCCACTCATTCCCCGATTATCCTCAGCTACTGGGAGGGAATCTTCCCGATCGCAAACCATGGACGGCCTAACAGGCGTGCAGCCGACGGCCGGCGAGCGATCTAGAATCCAGGAAATCAATCCACCCGAAAGGCTTCCCGATGTTCCGCTATCGTCCGCTTGCCGCCGCGCTCGTCGTTGCCGGGTTGCTGGTCGCGGCGCCAGGCGCCCAGGACCGCACCGTGACGCCGCCCATTCGCGGCTTCTCGCTGGACGGCTCGATCACCGAGCGGGCGACCGAGCGTCGCCTGCGAGCGCTGCCAAACGCCGAGTCGATCAATGCGTGGCATCGCTACTTCACGGCGCAGCCGCACCCGGCCACATCAGTACGCACGCGCGAGATCGCCAATTACATCGCCGCGCAATGGAAGGCGCAGGGGCTGGACGAGGTCGTGATCCGGAGGTACGACGTGCTCTCGTCCAATCCGAGGAAGGTGCGCGCCGAACTGGTGGCGCCCATCCGCTACGTGCCGTCGCTGCGGGAGGATCCCTACACGGAAGACCCCGACTCTTCGCAGAAGGCCATCAGCGGCGCGTGGCTGTCCTTCTCGGCATCCGGTGACGTCACCGCGCCGGTGGTCTACGCCAACAGCGGGAATCCTGCCGACTACGACGTGCTCCGCCGGAACGGCATCGATCCCAAGGGCAAGATCGTCATCGTCCGCTACTCGAACCCCTACAGCTATCGCGGCTTCAAGGCCCTCACCGCCGAGCGGGAGGGTGCGGCGGCCATGATTGTCTACTCGGACCCGCAAGAAGACGGCTACGTGAAGGGCGAGGCGTTCCCGAAGGGCCCCTGGGGACCGGCGAGCCACCTGCAGCGCGGCGGCATCGCCTACGACTACATGGTCCCCGGCGATCCGCTGACGCCGGGCTGGGCGTCCATCCCTGGCGCCAGGCGCATCCCGATTGCCGACGCGGTGTCGGTGCCGAAGGTGATGGCGATGCCGATGTCATATCGCGACATTCAGCCGATTCTCGAAAAACTCGGCGGACCATTGGCGCCGGCCGAGTGGAAAGGCGCGCTGCCGATCGAGTACCGGCTCGGTGGTGAGGTGGCGCGCCTGCACTTGCAGATCGACATGCAGACCGACGTGCAGCCGAACTACGTGGTCGAGGGACGGATCACCGGCAGCGAGTTGCCCGACGAGTGGGTGGTGTTGGGCAACCATCACGATGCGTGGGTCTTTGGCGGCGTCGATCCCTCGAGCGGCACCGCGTCGTTGATGGAGCTGACCAAGTCCCTGGGGCAACTGAAGCAGCAAGGGACGCGCCCGAGGCGGACGCTGGTGTTCTGCGCCTGGGACGGCGAGGAGGTCACGCTCACCGGATCCACCGAATGGGGCGAGCAGTTTGACGCTGAACTCAAGCAGAAGGCGGTCGCGTATCTCAACGTCGATTCGTCCGCGTCCGGCCCGCGGCTCGGCCTGTCGGCCGTCGGATCGCTGGCGCCGATGGTGGTGGAGCTGACCAAGGAGCTCCGCGACCCGTCCGGCGTGTCGCTGTACGAGGCGTGGCGGCAGCCCAAGCCCGAGAGCGAGGGCCCGAAGGATGGGACGCTGCAGGACCAGGCGCTGGCGGTGACGAAGATTGGCAGCGGGTCCGACCACACGGTGTTCATCAATCATGTCGGCCTCCCCGTGATCGAGATGGGATTCAACGGGCCGTATGGCGTCTATCACTCGGCCTACGACAGTCATTACTGGGTCACCCAAATCGGCGATCCCGGTTACCGCTACCACCAGTTGATGACCGAGCTGTGGGGCTCGATCGCGTTGCGCCTGGCAAACGCGGAGATCCTGCCGCTTGATGTGGAGTCGTACGCCGCCTCGGTGCGCGATTTCGTCCGCAACCTCGAATCGATCGCGGGCGTGCGGGATCACCTCGAGGTCGCGCGTCTCGTCAACGGGGTGAAGGCGCTGCGCACCGCGGGCCGGACGTTGAACTTCCGCCTGGAGTCGGTCCTGGCGTCTGGTGGGCCCACCCGCGACGTGGCCGGCCGCGTCAACCGCAGCCTCCGGCAGTTCGAGCAGAACTGGTTGCACGAGGAAGGCATTCCCGGCCGTTCGTGGTTCAAGCACCTGCTCTACGCACCGCGGTACACCTATGCCGCGATGACCCTGCCGGGCATCACCGAAGCCGCGGAACAGGGCGACTGGACGCGCGCGGCAGCCCAGCTCGGGCTCGTGGTCGATGCGCTGGCGCGCAACACCGCGCTCGCCGACGCCGCGGCCGCGGACCTGCCGGCCGGCGCCGCGCCGGCGTCACTCGAGTCCCGGTTGCGAAAAGTGCGAGACGCGGTGGACGGCCGCATGGCGGTGTACGTCGAGAACGTCACGACCGGCGAGCGCGTGGCCATCGATGCCGATTCTCCGTACGAGACGTTCAGCGTGATCAAGGTGCCGCTGATGGCGGCCGTGCTCGATCGCGTGCGCGAGGGCCGGCTGTCGCTCTCGGATCGCATCACGCTGACCGCCGACCAGCGGCGAATCCCGTCGGGCGTGCTCTACGCCCTCGACGCCGGGCTCCAGCCCACCGTGAAGGACCTCCTCACCCTGATGATCGTCATCAGCGACAACGAAGCCACCGACGCGCTCGGCGACCTGGTGGGCCGCGAGGAAGTGACGCGCCTCATGGGACGCCTGGGCTTGCCGAACACGATGATCCGGTTCTCCGATCTCGACTGGGATCGCCTGTGGCTGTCCCAGCTGGATCCGTCTTACCGGGACGCCAGCGGCGATCGCACGGTGCAGTTTCCGTTTGCGAAGTACAGCGACGCCGCCGTGCGCGAAGCGTTTCGCAAGGTCATCGAGGACACCGGCCTCTTCTTCGGCAGGAGCACGGCGCGGGAGACGGGGCGGCTCTTCTCACTAATGGCCAGGGGCGAGCTGGTGTCGAAGGACGCCTCGGCGCTGATGGTGTCGATCCTCAAACGGCAGCAAGTGAACAACCGCTTCCCTCGATACCTGGGCCCCGACGTCGAGATCGCGCACAAGACCGGTGACGGGCAGCCGTGGGTGGCCAACGACGCCGGCATCCTCTGGGTGAAGGGGACACCGATCGTGCTGGTGGCCTTTGCCGGCCACCACCGCGGCACCACCGAGGAGATTCACGAGGCCGAGGCCCGCATCGCCGCCATCGTCGCCGACTACTTCGGCCAGTAGGCGCCACCCACTGTCTCGCATTGCCCTCGCTCACGGATCGATACCTAGCGTGGACTGGTATACTTGATCATGCGCGACCGTTCGCACTATCCCGTCCGCAAAGGCACATTGCTCGACGAGCCGAAGGACGAGACGGTGGCTCGACTGAGCCCTTCCGAACGCGTGGCGATGGTGTGGCCGCTCAGCCTACAAGCGTGGCAGTTCAAGGAGCCCGCCTTCCATGAATCGCGACTTCGCCGAGATGTTGTCCGCACTCAGCGATGCGGGCGCTGAGTTTCTGATTGTCGGGGCGCATGCCCTGGCGGCTCACGGGGTGCCGCGCGCGACCGGCGACCTGGACATCTGGGTCCATTCGACCACCGAAAACGCCACCCGCGTTCTGACGGCGCTAAAAGCCTATGGCGCTCCCCTCGCAGATCTTTCGCTCGACGATCTCACCAAGCCGGACACGGTCTTTCAGATCGGCGTCGTCCCCTGCCGGATCGACATCCTGACCGGGATCTCTGGTGTGCGATTCTCCGAGGCGTGGGATCGACGCATGGCGGTCGACGTCGAGGGGGTGCAGGTACCGGTCATTGGCCGAGACGACTTCAAGACCAACAAGCAGGCGAGCGGCCGACCCAAAGACCTGCTCGATCTTGAGTTGCTCGGCGACTGAGACGCAGCCTCCCGACTATTTTCTGGCGAGCGCGTCGGCGAGGAATTGACGCGCTTCTGTCGACTTTGGATCGACGTGGACTGCCGTCTGCAGATACGCCACCGCCTCTGCGGCCCGGCCGGTGAGGGTGAGCAGACGCCCGAGCAGGAGATTGGCTCGGAAGTGGCGCGGCTCCAGCCCCAGTGCCGCGCGCAATTCGGTGATCGCATCGGCGACCCGATCGATGCGCGCATAGACCGACCCCAGCGAGTAGCGGGCATCGGACCACTTGGGTAGCGCCGTGGCCACGACCGCCAGCTCACCGGCGGCGCCCTTCAGATCGCCCGTCTCATACAGGGCCAAGCCGAGTTCGTAGTGTCCGCGCATGTGGTCCGGCTGCAGCGCCGCCGCGCGTTTCAGCGGGCCAATCGCCCGCGCGTACTGGCGCTGTCGCGCGCGCGCCACGCCCAGGTTGAGCTGTGCGATCGGAATGTCCGGCTCACCGGCGACCACCTTTTCCAGCAGTGGAATCGCGCGTCCGAAGGCGCCGTCTTCCACCGCGACGATCGCCTCATGCAGGGTGTTGGCGATGGCGATGCGGTCCTTGGGATCGACGCCCGTGGCCCTGGGTGCCACCGATGATCCGCCGACATAGCCGAGCGAGGCGAGGCGTTCGGCGACCGCCGGATCGACACGTGCCGGCGCGCTGGCGCCCGGAGCCGATCGGCGAAGAAACTGGGCGAGCTCCAGGTCCAGTCCGTCGGCCAACCGTCCGCGGCTCGCGGCCAGGTTTTGCATCGCTCCAGGATCCGACACGACGTCGTAGACCTCGCGGGTCGGGGCGCGCACGTAGAGATAACGATCGGCGCGCCAGGCG
>JBDTMB010000283.1:0-7785 GCA_039934485.1 Vicinamibacterales bacterium | reverse complement strand
GAACCTCGGCCTCTTCACGGATCCGCAGCTGCCGGTCGAACGCCGCCGGGCTCTCTGCATCGCCGCAGGAGCTCACCTTCGTCAGCGACGGCGGCGCGCCCGCCAGCCTGTTGATCGCCGGCGTCACCGAAGGCTTCTTCGACGTGCTCGGGCTTCCACTCGTGGCCGGTCCGGGATTCACGCACGAGGACCACGCCATGATCGGCGCGGGCGCGCAGGCGGTCGGCGTCCTCTCGCATCGCACCTGGAGCACAATCTTCGGCCGCGACCCCGCCGTGGTTGGCAAGATCCTGCGGGTGGTGGAGATCCCGACCGGCATCCGCGTCGCGGGCGTCGCGCCGCCGGAGATGGACCTGCCGCACGGCACCGACGCCTGGCTGGCCGCCCGCACCAATCCGCGGGACTTCGGACATGGCCTGGACGTGGTGCTGCGCGCGCGGCCGGGGACGTCGATCGACGCGCTGCGCGAGCGGGCGGACGTGCTGCTGGCCGAGCAGGCAAAGACCAGTCCCACCGACGTGAACCGGCTGTTTGTGATGCGGCCGCTCACCACCGCGATTGTCGGTGACCTCGGCCCAATGCTGCTCATCGTCCTGGGCGCGACGGCGCTGCTGCTGCTGCTGGCGTGCGTCAACGTGATGAACCTGCTGCTGGCGCGCGGCGCGGTGCGGACGCGCGAGCTGGCGATCCGCTCCGCGCTTGGCGCCGGACGCGCTCAGCTGGTGCGGCAGATGCTCACCGAATCGGTTGTGCTGGCGACCGCCGGGACGCTGGCCGGCCTGTCGCTCGCCTACGCGGGCGTGCGGCTGCTGCTGGCCTTCGGCGCCTCGGCGCTGCCGCGGCTCGACACGGTACCGTTCGACATCAGCGTGCTGCTGTTCGCCGTCGGCGTGCTGGTGTTCAGTGCGCTCGTGATGGGGCTCGCGCCAGCCTGGCGCCTGGCCAGCGTGGACGTGCGGACGCTGCTGAACGAGAGCGGACGCAGCGCATCGCCGGGTCGCGCCACGTCGCGCTCCATGTCCGCGCTCATCGTCGCCGAAGTCGCGTTGGCGATCGTGCTGACGGCGGGCGCCGGCTGGCTGATCCAGAGCTTCGCGCGGCTCGGCGCGGTGAATCCCGGGTTCACGCCCGAGGGACGGCTCGTGATGTCGGTGCGACCGGGCCGGACCTTCGACTTCAGGAAACCCGACGAGGTGTACGCCTGGACCGACGAGATGATGCGCCGCGTGCGCAATGTACCCGGTGTGGCCCTGGCCGGTGGCGCAGCGACGTTCCCGCTGCAGCCGAACCGCGACGGCACGATGATCGTCGGGGTGCAGGGCGAGACGTGGGATCCGGCCCACCCGAACAATGCGCACGTCCGCATCGTGTCGGTGGGCTTCTTCGAGGCGATGGGTGTCCAGCTCGTCGCCGGGCGCCTGTTCACCGACGGCGACCGCAAGGACACGCGCCCGGTGGCCATTGTGAACCAGGCGTTCGTGCGGTTGTTCCTGGGCGGACGCGATCCGCTGTCGAGTTCGTTCGCGTACGGCCTGCCGGCCGTCGACCCCAAGACGATGCGCGACATCGTCGGTGTGGTGGACGACATGCCATACGAGTCGCTGGCACTGCCGCCCACGCCGGCCGCCTACCTCGTTCAGGCGCAGCTCTTTCCGTTGATTCGGCCGACGGTCGTCATCTCGGCGCAATCGGGCGATCCGCGCGCGCTCGAATCAGGGCTTCGGTCGGCGCTGACGGCATTCGATCCGCTGCTGATGATGACCTTCAACATGGCCCCGGAGATCGTGGCGTCCACGCTGGGCCGCCAGCGCCTTGGGATGACACTGATGTTGATCTTCGGCGCTCTGGCGCTCGTGCTGGCCGCCATCGGGATCTACGGCGTGATTGCGTACGCGTCGACGCAGCGGCGCGAGGAGTTCGCCACGCGCCTCGCGCTGGGCGCGTCGGCGGGCGGGGTGTTCCGGCTGGTGCTCGGCAGCGGTCAGCGCCTCGCGATCGCCGGTGTGCTGCTTGGCCTGGCTGGCGCGTACGCGGGCGGCCGCCTTGTCGCAAGCCGCGTCTACGCGATGCGCGCCGCCGACCCGCTCGTCCTCCTGGCCGCCGCCGTCATCGTGGCAGTGGTGGCGCTGGTGGCGACGATTGTTCCCGCGCTACGCGCAAGTCGAATCGATCCGATTCGGGCGCTCAGAGGGGAGTGAGTCGACGAATGAGGCGCGAAGCCCCCGCTCTCCTACACGCGTGGAGGGCGACCGCTTTTAGCCGTCGCCGTTCGTTTTCTCCGAACCGAGCAGATCCCATCGGTTTCCTTCCAAATCCAGAAACACGGCAACCGGTCCATAAACCTCGACGCGCGGGGCGGTCACGAAGGTGACGCCCGCCGCGAGCATCCGCGCGTGCATCGCGTCGAAATCATCGACGCGCAGGAAGAAGCCTACCCTGCCGGCAAATTGCGCGCCCACAACCGACGATTGATGCGCGCCATCGGCGCGGGCAAGCAGGATCCCGGTCTCGCCGCCCGGAGGACGCACCACGACCCAGCGTTTGGGACGGCCGTCGTTGGTCAGCGACGGGACATCCTGGACCAGCTCGAATCCCAGCACGTTGACAAAGAAGTCGATGGCGGGCTGGTATTCGCGGACGACCAGCGCCACGAGCGAGAGGTGTGCTCTCAAGTTGCCCCCGCATCGCCGGGGCGCCAGTGGTGAGGGTTGATTCATGATCCAGCGAGACCGCCGGTTGCTTGAATGTAGGGATCGACGATCTTCGCCAGTTGTGCAAAGTCGCCCTGCTCCAGTGCAGACTTGGGTCGGAGATACAAAATGGAGTGGGTCGTGTCCAGGCTGTGTTCGATCACAAATTATGCCTTTCTGGCAGTTCGCCCGTTCAGACGGATCCAGCCGGCGGCAGCCTGCGCGCGACGCCGCGCTCCACGAGCGCAGGATGGCGGAGCGGTCAGGCGATCATGTGCTGAGCGTTCTGATCCGGTGGGCCTCACTGTCGCTCACGTATAGCACGCCTTTGGCATCGACCAGCACGCCGTGCGGTCGCGCGAGCGCACAGCGGCGCGGATCGGGTTCTGGTCCATCCCCTCGCTGGCCGGTCCCGAGTACGGTGCGGATCAGACCAGTCTTCAGCGCGATTTCGCGAATCACATGGTTCTCCGTGTCGGCCACGAAGAGCCGATCGCGAGACCACGCCAGGCCCTTCGGCCCGCCCAGTGTCGCGACGCGCGCCTGGCCACCATCGCCTGAATACCCTGGTTCCCCGGTCCCCGCCACATGATGCAGGGTCAGCGACTTGGCAACCACACGGTAGATGGCGTTTCCCTCGCGCAACGCGAGGTACAGGTCGCCGGCGCCATCGAAGGCGATCGTCCTCGGACCGTTGAGTGGTGAGCCCTTCAATTGAGCACCATCCGGGGTTGGCAGCCTCTCGCCGGTGCCGGCGAAGGTTTCAATAACGCCGGTCGCGAACTCGACGCGTCGAATTCGATGATTGCCGATGTCGCAAATGAGCATGAACCGGCGCGTCGGTTCGACGGCGATGCTATGCGGCTGGCGGAGCTGCGCGCGAGAAGCGGGCCCGCCGTCGCCGGAGAATCCCGGACTGCCAGTCCCGGCAAGAGTTGAAATGACGCCGGTGAGGGCGTCGACCTTGCGAATCACGTGGTTGTCGCGCTCGGCGATGTAGAGGTGGCCGGCGGCGTCAAATTGAATCTCGTGCGGCATGTTCAACGAGGCCTCAGTCGCCGCCGCGCCATCGCCCGCATAGCCCTTTTGCCCGTTGCCGGCCACGGTGACCGTCCGGCCAGTCTTCAGATCGAGTCGGCGAATGCGCTGGTTGTCGAGGTCGCAGAAGTACAGGTTTCCATTCGGTCCAAAAGCGAGGCCGTAAGGGTTGTTGACCTGCCGATCGGAGTATCCGGCCACACCGGTGCCGAGCCGCGTCGAAACAAAGGGCACTTGCGCCACGACAGGGGTCGGGGCCAACAGCGCCATCAGCGACTTCAGTACGTCGCGCCTGTGCATCACGCTTCGACGGCTTCGGTGGAGACGCGAAAGAAGGCCAGGACATACCCGTCGTCATCGGTGACCTCGAAGCCCCACAGGCCGTCATCGATGAACGACAGCTCTTTCACGAACGACGCCCCCCGCTGCTTGAATTCGGCGAACAGCGCGTCGGGGTCCAGGGTGTAGATGTAAGCATCCCAGCGAGCCCACTCGTGCCGGGTGTGGTTTGGACATGGCAGCACGTCGGGAAGAATAGCCTTGAGCATGATGCCGATTCCGTCCCGGCTCACCTGACCATAGTAGGGGTCGTCGGCCGGCCCCTCGAAGTCCATCTGGAACCCGAAGCGCTCGATGTAGTGGGAGATCGAGGCCTGAAGGTCTTTCACGATGAAGAACGGGCTAATTGAAGCGAGGTTCCTTTTCGCTCCTTCGGGGTTGGCGTGTGAAGAGTTCTTGATTGAGTTCATGTGCGTTCGTCAGGCGCGTCCTCTTCCTCAAGGTATGTTGGCCGCTTGAGCAGGCGGCACATCGCCCGATAGAGCCGACTGAAACCAGGTGGCGCCGCGTGCCCCTCGAAACGGTTTCCACAACAACGGATCTTACGCCCGCCATACTCGACTTCCAGTGTCCACGGAGCACCGCACATGACGTGACGTCCAAAGTCTTCATTCCAGTCCCAGGCGCCGAGCTCGTCGGCGAGCGACCAAAAGGTCTTCCACTCTTCATCCGAAGGCGTCAGAGCCTCGGGCGGACGATCCTTCACCCAACTCCCGTGCGGGTAGTGAATCAATCTTCCTTCCACTCAACAGAGAAGTGCCCCCCGCCTTGGGAGCAGAAGGAAAACGAAGCTGGTGCGAACCTACGCGCTGTCATCGCTTGAGTTCCCTTGCTTCCCAGAACGAATCTTCCCGTTGACATCGTCAGCCGCCCGGACATACAAATTGCCACCGCCATTCCGTCGCGGCCTAGGAACACCGCCGCATCAAGGCCTCCGGCAACAAACGGGCTATTTACACACGAAGCTCGCAGCCTCGTCGATGCTGCCCGTCCCGATATACCGCGCCATCTGCGGATAGGGGCACAGGGGACGCGTGCGATCGATCTGGCCGTCGGTCGCATGCGACGCGATCACCCCGCCGGGCGCCTGGCCCTTCTCCACCCAGTTCTCGAGCGTCGTCAGCATGTCAAAGGTGTTCGGACCGGGCCCGCCGCCGCAGTGGTGCATCCCGGGAATCATGTAGAGACGCGAGAAGCGATCCGCTTCCTTCACTCCACCCACCTTCTGCGTCATCGAGTTGTAGTAAGCGACGGTGCCCGCGGAGCTGATGCCGGGGTCGGACCACCCGTGATAGATGATCAACTTGCCGCCGTGCTTCTTGTAGGGATTGAGATCGGGATCGAGCGGGCTCAAGATCTCCGTCATGGTCTTCAGCTTCGGTAGATCGCGATCGAGGTTGAAGCTCTTCCAGCTGTACGCGGGATCGTCGTTGTCAGTTGCGAGGAAGCGAAAGTTCGGCTCCATCAAACCATAGCCCGATGGCAGTTGCCGGCCAGCGCCGCTGGTGTAGGCCAGCGTGCCGTCGTCCTGCTTTACTGGTGCCGCGCGGCCGGAGATCCACGCGCGCCAGCCGGTGGCGCCGCCCTCGTGCCCCATGGGGAATCCGTACGCGAACGGCTTGCCGTCGGCCGTCTGCAGGCCGGCATACACCTTCTTCACCACCGCCAGTTGCCCGCTGGTCAGGCAATCGGCGGCGTCCGCGCCCTTGCATGCCAGCGTGTCAACGTTGAAGGTGCACGCCGGCGGATTGCTCACGAGGCCGTCCACCAGGCCGTCGCGCTCATCACACGCCGCGACGATCCGGCTCGACAGGAATTCGATCTTCTCCGCCGTCAGATAGTTCTCCGGCGACGCCAGCATCGTCTGATACACCGCCGCGCGACCGGCCTGCATCGGCGTGCCGGTGGCGGGATGGCCGCCGATGATGCCGTCGAAGTCGTCGGGATAGCGCTGCACTTCCATCATCGCCTGACGGCCGCCGTTGGAGCAGCCAGTGAAGTAGGCGTGCTGGAGCGGCTTGCCGTAGAACGACGAGGCCAGCGCCTTGCTCGACACCGCGGTCACGTGCGTGCCGCGATAGCCGTAATCGATTTCCTTGGCACGGTTCGATCCCCAGTTGGGATCGCTCGCGAGATGGCCGGTATCAGTCGACGCCGAGGCATACCCGCGCGCGAGGCCTTCGTCGATGTTGCCGATCGAGCCGCCCAATCCGCCGATGCCGGAAAACAGGAACTTGCCGTTCCAGTTGTCGGGCAGGCCGAGGCGGAAGTTCACCTCGTTATCGACGGAGGTTGAGTGTCCCTCGACGCGGCAATAGCGTGGCGTCTTGTCCTTGGCTTCCACCACCTGGGCGCTGGTGATGGTGGTGCCCTTCGGCGCCTTGACTTGCACGGCGGCCACGGAACACTCGACGGTTTGTGCGGAGACAGTTTGGAAGGCAGGGGCCGCGAAAACGGCGAGCAGGCCGGCAGCGAGAATGCGCATGGCGGGAATTATACGGGCTACGGGCTACAGACTGCAGACTACGGGGGCTACAGGCTGTTGTCCCTGAAAGTCTCGACTTGCGCCAACGAAGGGACTCCGCCGGCTGCGTGCCCTCCGCGCCGCGCCGCCCGGGATCAGGCCCGGGGATTCGGCGGGCGCGCGTGGCGCGTTACCTATCTGTCCGGTTTGCTCACTCGTCGAAGCGGAACGCAGGCGTACACGACGAAGCCACCGAACGCGACAAGCACAAGGCTAGTGACGCGGATAATACCCGCGCCTTGGTCCAGCCACCAGCTGATGATCGTGCGAGCGCGTTCCATGCCGACCAGACCCGTCAGAGCCGTCGCCAGCCCCGCGACCACGATGACATAGCCCACAATGCGAAGCGCCCTCGGAGCGCGGGACGCCGGGGCCGCGGAGATCAGGACGAGACCAACGGCAACGCGGACCACGGCGATCAGGTAGAACACGCCTGGCGTGACGGAGCGTTGCGCGATCCAGACAAGGCTGGAAGGCGCGAGCATGCCGACCACACCGACGGTAGCGACGAACAGGCCAAACACGAAAGCCAGCGTCTTCACGACATCCTCCCGGACGGCCTAACGCCTTCGCGTGAGCCGCGGCGCGCGTCACCGTTCATCTCTTGTTCAGGACCTCTGCAATGCAGATGTATTCCAGCCCCGGCGTGTCGGACAGAACTCCCAATCCCTCTTGTTGCACATACTCACGGGCGCGGTAGTTGGGGAAACCAAAAAGCCAAGGCTCACCCCATCGTGCATATCGATGAAGTGGATTGTTTAAAGCAGGGTTACTCGCGCCAGTGTAATCGAAGGCGATTCGGCTCCCCGGCGCAGAATGGTCCCGCACGAAGTGAAGTGTGTCCTTCACGGCGGATTCAGGCAGATAGTAGGTAACCCCTTCCCACAGAAAGAAGGTGTTCTGCCGTTCAGAGTAACCCGCGTTACGGAGCTGCTCTAGAAGACTGTCCTTCGTTAAATCCATCGGCACAAATGAAACGTTCGACGGAATCACTTCCGAAATCTCGCCCAGCCTCTTCTTCTTGTATGCCTGCGTTGGACCATAGTCCACTTCCATGACGCGGACATCGCCAAGCTGAGATTGAAGTCCCGGCTCTACCGCCTTGAACGTCGTCCCTACCAAGAACAGAATGACGATGATGCTAGTACGACCTTGTCAGATTCATAAGTGAATTCCGGCGTGTTTTCGATCGGC
>JBDTMB010000282.1:0-7787 GCA_039934485.1 Vicinamibacterales bacterium | reverse complement strand
GCTGATGGACCCGACCGACGCGCGCATCGTCTACGCCGAGTCGCAGGACGGCCGCATGAGCCGGACCGATCGGACGACCAACGAGCGGACGACGGTCCGTCCCGAAGCGGCCGAGCAGAAGCCCGGCGAACCGCCGCCGTACCGCTTCAACTGGGACACGGCGATGCAGCTGTCGCCGTTCGATCCGGCGACGATCTACATCGGCGCCAACCTGGTGCTGAAGTCGGCCGATCGCGGGCGATCGTACCAGCCGATCAGCCCCGACCTGACGACCAACACCGATCGCGAGACGCTGCCGATCATGGGCGTCGCCGGCAAGGACATCCAGATCGCCAAGCACGACGGCGTCACCACGTGGGGCAACATCGTCACGCTCGAAGAATCAGCGGCCAAGGCCGGCGTGGTGTGGGTGGGGAGCGACGACGGCGTGGTGAGCGTCACCCAGGACTCCGGCAAGACGTGGACCAACGTCACGGCGAAGATGGCCGGCGTGCCCAAGTGGACCTACGTGGCGGACGTGTTGCCGTCGCGCGCGGCCGCGGGCACCGCCTACGTGGCCTTTGATGGCCACCGCAACGGCGACTACAACACCTACATCTTTGCGACGACGGACTTCGGCAACACCTTCAAGTCGATCGTCTCGAACCTGCCGAAGGGCGAAGTGGCGCGCGGCCTCGCCGAGGATCGAAAGAATCCGGATCTCCTCTATCTCGGGACCGAGACCGGCCTGTGGGTGTCGTGGAATCGCGGCGGGCAGTGGACCAGGCTCAAGGCCAACCTGCCGACGATGCCGATCTACGAGATCAAGAGCCATCCGCGCGACAACGACCTGATCCTGGCCAGCCACGCCCGCGGCGTCTGGATTCTCGACGACCTCACGCCGATCCAGCAGTGGGCGAAGTCCGAAGGCGCCGACGCGTTCACGTTCGATACCGAACCGGCGACAATCATGAACACGGCCAACGATCAGATGAAGGGCTTCGAGGGCGATCGCTTGTTCCTCGGACAGAACCCCGCGCCGGGCGCGACGCTGGCGTACCGGCTCAAGGCCGACGCCAAGGAAGTGAAGTTCACGATCAAGGACTCGCGCGGCGACGTGGTGCGCGAGCTCACCGGGCCGGCAATGAAAGATCGAGACAAGGCCGGGCTCAATATCGTGAAGTGGGATCTGCGGGAGCAGCCGTTAACACCATTTCCGCCGGCGCCTGGTGCGCCGGCGCCCGCGGCCGGCGCGCCCGGTGGCGGCGGCGGTGGCGGCGGATTTGGCGGCGGCGGCAACAACGCGCCGTACGTGCTGCCTGGAACCTACAAGGCCACGCTCAGGGTCGACGGCAAGGATGCGAACACCGTCGACGTGGTGGTCAAGGGCGATCCCGAAGTCCAGATCACGGAGGCGGATCGCAAGGTCTGGCACGACACCGCGGCGGACCTGCATCAGATGCAGATCAAGGCCAACGCAGTGGCCGAGATGGTCCAGAACGCCTACGCGCAGGTCACGACGCTGCAGCAGCAGACGAAGGGCGTCACGCTCGCGCCAAACGTGAAGCAAACGTTCGAAGCCCTCACGAAGGAGTTCGAAGCGGTCCGGCGGCGGTTGGGGCTTGGCGGCGGCGGACCCGGTGGCGGGGGCGGGGGTTTTGGCAACAACAACGAAAACGTCCGCGGCCGCATCGGCCAGCTGAAGGGACAGGTCATGGGATCGACGGCGCTGCCCACCAACACGCAACTGATGCAGATCCGGGAGACCAAGGCGGCGCTACCGGGGCTGATCGATCAGGCGAACGCGGCGGTGGCGAAACTGCCGGCGGTGGTGAAGGACATGGTCGGCGGCGGCGCGCTGTTCCCGGCGATCAAGCCGGTGCCCAAGTAGGGCGGCCCTTTGGGCTCGCTTCGCTCGTCGGACTCGGCGCTTCCACCTTCGCGCTCGAGCTTCGGCGGACAAGTCGCGCCTCGTGTGGGGACCAACCTTCAGGCTTGCCCGCAGGAGGTGATGGTGCTGGCCGGCGAGGTCGTGACGCTGACCTGCACGCGCGCCCAGGCTGTGAGTCTCGAGAAGGGCAGTCGATAAGCACACGGCGCGGAGACCTAGACGATGTCGCTGAGCCGAATGCCCTGGCGGAACGAGGCGCTGTTCGAGATCCTTGGTTGGCACCACGCGGAACGCCTTCGTCCTGTCGTTGCCGGCCAGGTCGCTGATGACGTCGCTCGTGATTCTGGCGGCGTGGATTTCGATGAGCTCGATGAGCTTGGTTGAGATCATGACCACTCCTGACGGCGCGACGACTGCATGAGCCACGCCAGATCCCAGGCGACGGTCAGCGCTCCACACAAACTGCTGATGGGCAATGAGTTGGCGACATGGGCGGGACGTCAACAAGCGGGAGGAGAGGCGGACTCGACACGGCGAGTTGGGGATTTCTCCGCAGGGCCGTGCGTCGCTTCAGGCGCGCGGGGCCGTGGATCCCTACTTTCCGGCCGCCCGCCCTCGACAAGCCCGTTAACGCTTCACCCACGCGGCCATGATGGTGGTGATGTCGGCGGCGTCGGTGAGGACGCCGCCGACGCTCCACTCGATCGTCGCGTCGCGAACACCCAGGACCGCAGGAACGTCCGTGACGCGCATGGCCTGCGCGCCCGCCGACGAGTCGGCGTACCAGGCGGCCCCGGCCAGCGCAGGGAACCGCTCGGCGATCGACGGCAGCAGGCGACTATCGGACAAGGCGACCATCACGACAATCCGCGACGGCAGGGCCGGGTCGCGGTCCTTGTCCACGGACCGCAAGATGGCATCGCACGGCGGACAGTCCGGGCGCACGTAGACCAGCAGCCAGGTCCCGGCGCGCACCAGCGTGCGGCTCGAGACCGTCGCGCCACGGGCATCCGACACGTCGAACACCGGGAGCGTCGTGCGCTCGATCGCGAGGAGCGCGGCTGAACAGCCGATCACCAGCGCGCCGGCCATCACCGCTTTCATGAATCCCATTCGATCTCCGTTTTCGTCCTTCGCGTCGCTGCACTCCACACCGAGGGCCCCGCGCGCACCGGGCCGATTCCATCTCCAGCCACGCCAGGCGATCGCGGCGGCTCCATGCTTGGTTACGGAATCTTGAAGTTGACCACCCGCGCCTTCTCAGCGGAGGTCATCTCTGCGAGTGCGCTCGAATCGGTCAGGTTCGCCAGTGCGCGCGCCTGCGCGTCGGCCGCCATCGGCGTCATCGCGTCGCGCTGCACGACGAAATGCATCAACGTCACCGATCCGCCTGCGGGAATCGTGACGGTCCATCGATAGGAGGCCTGGCCGAACAGGTACGGCAGCCGGATCGGGCCCGCGACGACGCTCGCCTCGGGGCCTGCAAACACGAGGCCGAGCGCCGGCCTGGTGTAGACGGACGATGGGGACAGCACAGGGTCTGCGAGGGTGACCGCGTAGGTGTTGCCGGTGGCAGCCGGCTCGGTCAGCACTCGAACGGCGCCGCCCAGGATGTCCTCGATGTCCACGTCGACCGTCACCGGGGATGCCGACGGGTTCGTGATCGTGTCGAGATGGCGCACGAACGAGCCCGACGCCGGCACGAAGACCTTCCGCTCCACGCGTACGCCGGCGATCTGGAACGGTCCCGCGATCACCTGACGCGCGTTCGGTTCGAGTCGCAGGGCGACGGCGCTGGTGTTGGCCACGCCGTTGATGCGGATGCCAGACGCGCGCTGGTACGGCGAGGGGTCAAGACCGTCTCCGCCTTGTACCAACTCCCCGGAGCAGCCCACGTACCACGTGAGCCCGTTCGTTCCCGTGAGCGACGTTGCGCATTCCATCGCGGTGCCCCGCGCGATGGTCAGGTTGAGCACGCCCGGGGCGGTGAGGGTCCCCCACTGGAAGCCGAGAGGACGGTAGGTGTCCGGCTCGTACAGGACGGCCGTGACGAGGCCCTCGGGAACGTGCGCTACGGAATAGACGCCAGCGGCGTCGGTTGGGCCGTAGGGCGCATTCACGCCGAGCGGCCCGTCGGTGCCGGCAAAGATCTGCACGAGGACATCGGGCATCGGCGTCACGCCATCCGCGTCCACGGCCGTCACCGTGACCGACCCGGTTCCAGCCACGGTGAAGTCGACCGTCGCGATTGCGCCGTCACCAGCGATCGCCCCGTTGGCCGTGCCGCAGACGAACTGCGGGCTCGACACGCCGCCTGCGTCGGTCACTGGGTCGCGATCGCATCCCTGCAGCGAGAAACGGCCCTGCGGCACGCGGAGGAACGTGAACGGAGACACGTCGGTCCACTGCACTGCGGATCCGGCGTCGCTACTGCTGACGGCCACAGACGGCGACTGGATGGCCTGGTCGTCAGCCTTCCGCACCGATCCGGACACACGCCCTGAGGGCGGCAGCACGACGTCGACGGTCTCCAGCGCTGACGCGGGCGGAACGTCGCCGCCGACCAGCGTCTGGAGCGTGCCGCGCTCGTCCCGGACCCATAACTCGAACGGCCCAGAATTGGCGGTCGTCGTGAACGCCCCATCGCTGCCGGTCGACACCCCCGCCCCCTGCACGTTGCCAGACGTGTCTTCTTGCGCGATGGAGACCGTCGCCTGCGAAGCCGGCGCGCCGTCCGCGTACCGGACCGTGCCCCGGACGATCGCGATGGGCAGCGTCAGGTCGATCGCCGGCGTCACCGCGCCGAACGTTCCCAGGCCCTCGACCGTGACATCGAAGTTCGGCGAGTAGGCGATCACCCGGAAGCTGTCGCCCCCGCTCGGGACCGTCACGTCCTCGAACCGGTACGAGCCATCGGCTCCGGTGGAGGCCCAGCCGATCCAGGAATTGTCCGCCTGACCGTGGAGCTCGACATACGCGTTCGGCACGGGGGTGCTGCCGTCGCGTGCAAACACCCGCCCGTGAACCGAACGGACCAGCAACTCAAACAACACGTTCACGACCTGGCTGTCGTCGGCCGGGGCCACCACTCCGTCGACCGCGCCAATCACGCTGACGAAGTCGTTGCCGAGCATCTGAATCGTGAACGGCCCTTCCGGCACGTTGTTGATGAACAGCACGCCTTCTTCCGAGTCAGTGCGTCCCGCGCCCTGGAACCCCAGGCCGTCGTTCCTCCGGATGTTGGCCCACGTGTTGAACAGCGGCGACCCGTCCGACCGTCTCGCCGTCAATCGCACTGTTGCGACTGCCATCAGGCGAATCTCGGCAATGGTCGTTTGGCCCGAGCTCACGACGACGCCAGGCACAGTCGCGACGCGCGGTTGGACAAACGGAACCGTGGACTGCGCCATCCACTGCAGCGTGTAAGTGCCGGTCGGGATCGCGGCGACCGTGAAGGTTCCGTTCGCAGCGATTGGCACCTGGAGGCTCAATGCCGGACTTCCTCCGGAGACGGACACGACCCCGCTGCTGACCCACGTTCCGTGCACGTCGCCGGTGGCCAGCGAACCATCAGGAAAGCGCACCGTGCCGGTGAGCGTGCCCACGGTCGAGAACGAGAGGTCCTGCGTCACCGTGACGTCGCCGGCGCCGATCACGCCAGACGCGACCGGTGTGAGCGCGCCGCTGATCGGGTCCCTCGCCTGCACGGTGAAGGGTCCGACACCAAGCGTGCTCGCGCGGTAACGCCCCTCGGCATCGGTGCTGACGACGATGGCCGGCTTGAAGAGGGGCGCGCGGCTCCCGGTGACGGTGACGAGCGCGCCCGCCACTGGCGGCAGGCCATCGGCCACGCGGACGATACCGGTCACGGTGACCAGCGGTGCGACGGCGCTCGATCCATCCGCGGGCACCACGAAATTGACGATCGCCTGTCTCTCGGGCGGCGTCAGCCCCGCCACGGCTTCGGGCGGCAATTGGACCAGCCGTTCGGCCGCCGCCTGCGCGCCGGCGGCATTCGATTCCTGCGCGGTGAAGTGCATCAGGATTGCGCGTCCGCCGGCCGGCACCACGACGGTGTTCCAGCGCTCGACGGGTTGCACCAGGAAGGATGCGTTCGGCTGCACTTCGCCGACGCCCACCGTCGCACCAGATCCTTCGAACACGTGCGCGACCGCCGGCGCGTTCGGAAATGCCGGCGCATCGGCCACCAGCCATTGGTCAGCGGTCGTAAAGACGCTGTCGCCCGACGATGTGGACACGAGCCGCGTGCTGTTGAGCTCGTTTCGCAACTGCACGTCGATCGTCACGGGCGCCGTCGTCGTGTTCTCGAAGATCTCCAGATAGCGGGCAAAGTATCCGGACTCTGGCACGAACACCTTGCGCGTCAGGGCGATGCCGCCGGTGACGCGCGGCGTGGCGGCCCCTCCCTGCTCGAAGTCACGAATCACGAGCTGGCGTGCCGACAACTCCAGGCTCGCGAGGTTATCGCCGCCGAACCCGTTGTCGATCGTGCCGGATGGCCCGAAGGTCAGCCTGAATGCCGACTCGTAGCCGTCGGTCGAACCGAGGCTGCCGGTCAGCCGGCCGTCCGCGATCACACGGTAGTCATGGCCGTTCGCGTCTCGCAGCGTCGCCGGCAGGATGACGTCTGCGAGCGTCATGTCCACCGTCACCGTCTGGCCATGCGTGTCGATGCGACCGAGGAACGAGCCCGCGCTGTTGTTGCCGATGGAGCGGCCCGTGACCCGGAAGGCGCCAAGGGCGACGCCCGTGATCTGGAACGCGCCCGATGCATCGGTCGTCGCGACGAAGTTGCGTCGCGGCACATCGGTGAAGACCTGCACGGTGACCGATCCGGCCGGGGCCCCGCCGACAAACGTCACATGCCCGCCCACCGAGCCGGTCGTGCCAAGCACGATGGGAAGCGTCAACACCTGACCCTCGCCCGTGAGCTGACCGACCGTCTCCCGATAGTCCGAGAAGGACGGCGGCTGGTAGGCGCGCAGCTTGAACGCCTTGCCGCCGATGACGTTGGTCAGGAGGAGCTCTCCGTTGGCGTCCGTCGTGCCTCGCGATTGTGCGAACCCGGTCACGTCGTCGATGCGTGCGCCCGCCACCGGGTCGCCCGCGGGTGAGGTGACCCGGACCAGCACCGTGCCGAGCGGCGGCACCACGGCGGTGATCGGGATCACCGCGCCGTGGGTGGTCACGGTGCCCGGGACGTCGATCGTCGCGCTGGAGAACGCACCGGGCCGATGCGCGCGCAGGACGAAGGCGCCGCCGGGGACGTTGGTGATGAGCAGGTGTCCGTCCGCGCCGGTCACGCCGGCCGTCCTGAAGTACTGGTCGACCGATGACTTCTGAATCTCGACGAACGCGTTCACGGCCGGCTGCCCGTTCGTGTAGACCACGGTCAGATCCAGTGTCGCGATCGCCAGCGTCGATACGTCGACGGTCGTCGTCTGGTCGGCGACCACGACCGCCGGCACGTTCGTCAGGACGGACGTCAACGGGTCGGTGACCCGCACGGTGAAGGTGCCCGGGGGCACATCGGTGAACCGATAGACGCCGCCCGAATCGGTCACCGCCTGCAGGAACGCGAACGAATTCGCCGGGTCGATGCCATACAGCCGGACGGCGGTGTTGGTCGACACGGCGCCGAACGCCGTGGTGACGGTGCCCATGACGAATCCGGTCGGCGGGACCGTCAAATCCACGACCGTCGATCGTCCCGCGGCCGGCGTCACGGAGGCCGTGGCCTTCAGGGTAAACGACACGCCCTGTGGATGGGTGAGCGCGGCCGTCAGCAAGGTCACCTCCGGGGCGAGCCCGGTGGCAAGGTACCGTCCGTCGGTGCCGCTCGGCGGGTGTGTGACGTTGTAGGGGGAGACGCCGGTCGTAATCGCCGCCCCGGGCA
>JBDTMB010000281.1:0-7843 GCA_039934485.1 Vicinamibacterales bacterium | reverse complement strand
TGAGATCTGCGCCATCTAGGGCGAAATGACGGATCGAGATCTCGCCAGATCTGCGACATGCGCGGCTCTGAAGTAATGGACCGAGATCGGCGCCATCTGCGGCTCTGAAGTAATGGATCGAGATTGGCGCCGTCTGCGGCTCTAAAGTAATGGATTGAGATCTGCGCCATCTGCGGCTCTGAAGGAATGGATCGAGATTGGCGCCATCTGCGGCTCTGAAGTGATGGACCGAGATTGGCGCCATCTGCGGCTCTGAAGTAATGGATCGAGATCTGCGCCATCTGCGGCTCTGAAGTAATGGATCGAGATCTGCGCCATCTGCGGCTCAGAATGAGGCTTAGAAATCTCGGTCATCGGTTTTGGCCGGTTGGCAGCTATAATCCCGCCGGGCAAGGGAGGCCGCTGGTCTATGTCACGCAAATCAGTACGAGGTTCGCTGGCCGCAGTAGTACTGCTCGCCGGCATCGCGACCGTGGGTGTCGGGGTGTATGGTCAGGCGGGTTCCACCAACCTGGCCGACGGGACCATGAAAGGCGAGTGGCCCTATTACACGGGTGACGTCAAGGGAACCCGGTTCTCCCCGCTCGAGCAAATCAACGCCAGCAACTTCAACAAGCTCGAAGTGGCGTGGCGCTTCAAGACCGACAACCTCGGCACCCGCCCCGAGTTCAAGCTCGAAGGCACGCCGTTGATGGTCAAGGGCGTGGTCTACGCCACCGCGGGATCGCGCCGCGCCGTGGTCGCGCTCGACGCCAGGAGCGGCGAACAACTCTGGGTGTTCAACGCCATCCGCGAAGGCATCCGCGCCGGCGGCGCGCCGCGCCAGCTCTCGGGCCGCGGCCTGTCGTACTGGACCGACGGCAAGGGTGACGATCGCATTCTGTACGTCACCACCGGGTACCGGCTGGTGGCGCTGCACGCCAAGAACGGTACACCCGTCGCCACCTTCGGCCGCGACGGCATCGTCGACCTGAAGGTGGGCGCGGTGTTTGGCCGCGGCCAGCCGATCGACCTCGAGTCGGGCGAGATTGGCCTGCACTCCACGCCCACCGTGATCAACGACATGATTCTCGTGGGCTCTTCCTTCAAGGAAGGCATGACGGTGAAGACGCACAACAACACCAAGGGCCTGGCCCGCGCCTTCGATGTGCGCACCGGGAAGCTGATCTGGACGTTCAACACGATCCCCAAGCCCGGCGAGTTTGGCGGCGACTCGTGGGAGAACGAGTCGTGGGCGCAGAACGGGAACACCGGTGTGTGGGCACAGATGACCGTCGACGCCGACGCCGGCCTGGTCTATCTGCCGGTCGAGACGCCGACCTCGGATTTCTACGGCGGCCATCGTCCGGGCGACAACCTCTTCGCCGAAACGCTGGTGGCGGTCGATCTGAAGACTGGCGTGCGCAAGTGGCACTTCCAGCTCGTGCACCATCCGGTGTGGGACCACGACATCTCGTCGGCACCGCTCCTGGTCGATATCACCGTGGACGGCAAGCCGATCAAGGCCGTGGCGCAGCCCACCAAGCAGGGCTGGCTCTACATGTTCGATCGCCTCACCGGCAAGCCGATTTGGCCGATGCCGGAAACGCCCGTGCCGCAGTCGGACGTGCCCGGGGAGAAGACGGCGAAGACGCAGCCGATCCCGAGCAAGCCGCCCGCCTACGCGCGGACCTACGTGAAGATTCCCGATGACGTGATCGACTTCACGCCGGCGATGCGCGCCGCGGGTCTCGAGGTGCTCAAGCGTTATCGGACCGATCAGTCGCCGTTTGTGCCGTACATCCTGGGGGACGTGAACGGAAAGCTGGGCTCGATCAACATCGGCAACACCGGCGGCGGCACCAACTGGCCCGGCGCCGGACTCGATCCCGAGACGAAGGTCGCCTACTTGCCCGCGAGCAACTCGGGCGTGACCTCGGGATCGCTGGTGGAAGGGCCACAGGGATTCTCCGACATCCGCTACCTGGCCGGAGTAAAGGGACAGGAGTTCCGCGAGCGTGAGGGTCCTGGTTTTGGCAGCGCGGCCGACGCGCCCAAGAGCACGGTGCCGACGACGCCTCCCGCGGCCAGCACACCGGTGCCGCCCCTGGGCGTGGACGGGCTGTCGATCGTCAAGCCGCCCTACGGCGTGTTGTCGGCGATCGATCTCAACAAGGGCGAGCTGATGTTCCAGGTGCCGCACGGCGAGACGCCCGACGTGGTGCGCAATAATCCCGCGCTGAAGGGCATGACGATTCCGAAGACCGGGCAGAACGGCGCGGTGGGATTGGTGATCACGCGCACGCTCGTCATCTATGGCGATCCGCAAGTCACCTCGCCGCCCGGCCGCCCGCGCGGCGCGATGTTGCGCGCCTACGACAAGAAGACCGGCGCGCAAGTAGGCGAGGTGTGGATGCCGGCGCAACAAAGCGGCTCGCCGATGACTTACATGCTCGACGGCAAGCAGTACATCATCGTGGCGGTGAGCGGCGGCAACTACTCAGGCGAGTACATTGCCTACGCGTTGCCGGATGGCGCGCGCTAGATTCGGGGGCACCCCTAAAGGGGTGCCCTACGACTTCAGGTTTTTGGGTAGAATCGAATTATGAAATTTACGTCCGCAGTCATCGCTCTCGCCGCCGTCTGGACCGTCGGCGCCTCGCAATCATCCGTTCGCGCCGAACAGGCCGCCGCCTCGGCCGGAGCCAGGACCGTCTGGGACGGCGTCTTCACCGAGGAGCAGGCCAAGCGCGGCGAAGAAGCCTTCATGAAAGAGTGCTCGAGCTGTCATGGCAACGACCTCGCCGGTGACGGCTTTGCGCCGGCCCTGGCGGGTTCCGACTTCATTTCCAACTGGAATGAACTGTCGGTGGGCGACCTCTTCGACCGCATCCGCATCTCGATGCCGCCCAACGGCCCGAGCGGCGTGACCCCGGCGGCGAAGGCCGACATCGTGGCGCACATCATGAACAGCAACAAGTGGCCGGCCGGCAAGACCGAGCTCGAGCCGAAGACGGAAGTCCTCAAGCAGATCAAGATTGAGATGAAGAAATAGCCCGCCGGCTACTTCTTCGTCACGTATGACAGGTCTTTTCTCCACCACGGATTACCGAGGTTGGTGAAAGGACCGCCTTCAACCGACAGCGACATCGCCACGCGGTAATTCAACGGCGACAACAACCTCAGCGAACTCCTGAAGCGCACCGACTTGCCGTTGGCCATGAACGGCGCGCTCTCGAGGTGCAGGTTGAAGATGCCGCCCAGGTCGCCGCCGACCGGACCAAACTGCAGATACGACAAGCCGCGCGAGTCGGTGACCTGCCGGGCCACGGTCTTGTTGTCGCGGTTATAGGCCCACACTTCTTTGGTGGTGAAGGGGCCCGACGGGCCTTTGCCCTCGGTGGCGGCTTCGTAGAAGGCGCCGCCCAGCTTGGTGACGATGGTGGTGCCGGAAATATCACCGGCCGGCCCCAGCGGACTATCGGGCAGGGTCCATTCGAAGGTCCATTTGCCGACGAAATACTCATCGAAATCAAGCAACGGGACCGCGTCGGTCGACTCGGTGGGCCGGCCCAGCGTGGGCATCACGCCCTTGGGGACCCCTTGGCCAGCCGGCGCGGGCGCCGGCGCCTGCGCGGTGAGCGCGGGTGCCGCGAGCGAGCAGGCGAGAACGCTAAGGCTGAGAAGTCGTCGCATGGTGTATCCTCGCACCGTAAAACCCCGCAGTCTGCAGCCCGCAGGCTACAGCAATGGAAAAGTATATGCGACGAACTCAATTGGCTTCGATGGTGGCGGCCCTGATCGTGACCGCGTCGTTTGGCCTCAGCGCGCAGGTGGGCGACGGCGGCTACAAGCTCGTGCCCAACTGGGTGAAGATGCCCGCCGGCATGTTCTTTGGCCTCAAGGACGCGCCGCCGCCGCCGGCGGAGCGCGATGCGCAAGCCGCCGCGCGCCGCGCCGCGGGCGGGCAGCGCGCGGTTACGCAGAATACCGGCGGCCCGACCAACCAGCCGGGCATCTCGGGTCTCGCCATCGACGCGCAGGATCACATCTACGTCTTCAATCGCGGCGCCAAGCCGGTGATGGTGTTCGACACCGCCGGCAACCTGATCATGTCCGGCGGCGACCAGGAGATTAACGGCAAGACCATCAACCCGTCGTGGCAGCACTCGGGCGGCGTCGATTGGGACGGCAACGTCTACATCATCGAGCGCGACGCCCACCGCATCGTCAAGCTCAGTCCCAAGATGGACAAGTTCCTGCTGCAGCTGGGCACCACCGGCGTGAAGGGCACCGACGCGACGCATCTCGACCTGCCGTCGGGCATCGCGATCCTGCACAACGGCAACATGATCGTCACCGACGGCTACGGCAATAACCGCGTGCTGCTGTTCGACAAGGCCGGCAAGCTGTTGAAGACCGTGGCGAAGGGCAACGGCGGCCCCACCGACAAGGGCAAGGGGCCCGGCGAATGGGACCTGCCGCACAAGCTGGCGGTCGACGCGCAGGAGAACCTCTACATCATCGATCGCGAGGGGCACCGTGTGCAGGTGTTCGACAAGAACCTCGCCTACATCCGCGAAATCGCGGTTGAGGGCTGGAATCCGTGGGACATCAACATCTCGCGCAAGGGTACCGATGGCTTCGCGTTCATCGCCGACCACGCGCTCGAGCGCGTCCACAAGCTCTCGCTGAAGGACGGCAAGGTCGTGGCCACGTGGGGCAAGCAGGGCCTTGGCCCCGGCGAGTTCGACTGGGTCCACGGCATCGTCGTTGATTCGAAGGGCGCGGTGTACGCGGCGGATACCTACGGGCAGCGCCTTCAGAAGTTCCTGCCGCCGACCGCCACGGCCACCGATAAACAAGGCCGATAAACACCGATAAGACGCGGACCACAGATAACACCAGTAGACGCCGCCACAGATGAAGGTGCTGATTCTCGGAGCGACCGGCGGCACCGGGCGTCAATTGGTCGCGCAGGCGCGCTCCGCGGGCCACGAGGTCACCGCGTTCGATCGCCACGCGGGGACGGCGCTCGCGGATGCGATGGCGGGGCGGGACGCCGTCATCAGCGCGATTGGTCGTGGCAAGTCGTTCACGTCGCACAATGTGATCGCCCAGAGCGTGCCGGTGATTCTGTCGGCCATGAAGGCGGCCGGGGTCCGGCGCCTGATCTTCATGTCCGCGCTCGGTGTCGGCGAATCCTTTCGGGACTCGCCGATCCTGGCCAAGCTGTTCTTTCGGACGCTGCTGCGAGGCATCTACGCCGACAAGGCGATCGGCGATCAGTTGATCCGCGGCAGCGACCTCGACTGGACAATCGTGCAACCGTCGCAACTGACCGATGGACCGCTGACGGGCACGTATCGATTCGGTGAGCGCCTGAAGATGTCCGGGATGCCGCAGATCTCGCGTGCCGACACCGCGCAGTTCATCGTGCGTCAGCTCGGCGACCCGGCCAACGTGCGGAAAACACCAATCATCAGTTACTGACCCGTGGTGATCAACAGCTCTCATCTCCTCTTCTTTTCGCCGCTCTTCCTGTTGGTGTTGGTGGCGATCGCTCTCTATTTTTGGAAGGGCGCCAAGGACGGGCTGCTCTGCGCCCTGTATCTGGCGATCTACTTCGCCACCGGCGGACACTAGGTCCGGCTGGCCAGCAGCCGCGTGATCGTCCAGTAGATTCCCACCGCGGCGATCGCGAGGGAGGCGGGCACGACGATCGTCCGCCGGTACCATTCGCGATGCCGGAACCAGAACACGCACAGGGCAGCGGCGGCGATCACCGTGAGCTGCCCGCCTTCGACGCCAAGGTTGAACGTGAGCAGGGCGGTGAGGAACTCCTCGCGCGGCAGGCCGAGACCTTTCAGCACACCGGCAAATCCCATCCCATGCAGCAGGCCGAACGAAAACACCAGCGCGAGGCGCCACGGCTTGAGCTCGGTCGTCACCAGGTTTTCGATCGCGACGTACGCAATCGACAACGCGATCAGCGGTTCGACGATGCGCGGCGAGAGCGAGACGATGCCGTACATCGTGAGGCCGAGCGTGATCGAATGCGCGACGGTGAACGCCGTGACCTGCAGCAGCATCGTCTTCAGTCGCGGGCTAAGGAGGAAGATCCCGAGCACGAACAGGATGTGATCGAGGCCCTTCGGCAGGATGTGGGTGTAGCCAAGCGCCAGGTACTGTTGGATCACGCCCCGGCGGGTTTGCCGCACGAACTGGCCCGTGAGATCCGTGGTGTCGCTCCACACCGTGCCGTTGATCCATTCCGTCGACGCCGCGCCGTCGGCGCGCGTGACGATGAGCGGATACGGATCGGCGACGATGCCGTAGAACCAGCGGAGCGCGTGCGCGTTGGCGGCGAAGCGGCCGCGCAGGCGGTAGGTGGCCATCAACGGCGTCACCGATTCGTCCGGCGGCGGCAGATACTCCACGGCGTCCGCGCGCACCTCGTGGCCGTCGACGAGGATCACGATGCGGTCGGCGAACACCGGCGCCAGCGCCGCCAGCCGCTGGTGGCGTTCGGCCGGCGCCAGGCGGGCCGTCACCCGGCGCGCGGAGCCGGCCAGGTCGGGATAGTCGGAGACGAACGGCTCGAGACGCAGCAGCAGCCACTCCGGATCGTTGCTGACCTCGAGCACGAAGGCACCGTCGCGCGCAAAGCTCAGCGTCACCTTCGTGCGTTCAAGGTCGTGCGCCAGCAAGAGCGGGGAGGTCATCACCACCGCGAGCAGGACGATGACCCGTTTAGCGAACACGTCGGCTATCATAACGACCCGGCGAGGGCTGAAGCCCTCGCCCTCCGAGTTCGTGGAGAGCGACGGCTGAAGCCCTCGCCCTCCGAGTTCGTGGAGAGCGACGGCTTTAGCCGTCGCTATGCGGGAGACCAACATGATTCCTCACACCATCGTCGCCGCCGCGCTTGCTATTGCTGTAACGCAGGCGCCGCCGGCGGCGACCAAAACCGTGGACATCGTCAGCGTCACCGGGTGCTTGCGTGAACAAGGCGCCGGCAACTGGATGGTCGTCGCGGCCACGGAACCAGTCCCGAGCGCGGCGAATGCCGCGCAGGGCAAAGAAATCCCGACCGTGGCGCCAGGCGGCAAGGCCGCCTTCAAGCTGATTGGCGTCGGCGAGTTCAGCTTACCGGGCCGAAAAGACCACACGGTGGTCGTCCGGGGCCTCTTGATCAAGGCCACGCCGGTCAGCCGAATCAACGTGACGTCGGTCGTCGACGCGCTCCCGTCGTGCGCACCCAGTGCGCCGAAATAGGTGTAATATCTCGCGTCATGAGACGCATCACCTGGCTCGTCGCCGGCGTTGTCTTGGTCGTGGCCTCGGTTTCGGCGAGGGTTGAGACCGCTCCTGCTGCCGCCCCAGCGGCCTCGCCCACCTTTGCCAAGGACGTGGCGCCCATTGTCTTCAGCAAGTGCGCCGGGTGTCATCGCCCGGGTGAAGTGGCGCCGATGTCGCTGCTGTCGTTCGAGGACGTGCGGCCGTGGGCCAAGGCGATCAAGACCAAGGTGATCGCCCGCGAGATGCCGCCGTGGGGCGCCGATCCCAAGGAGAGCCTCAAGATGCGCAACGACGTCTCGTTGTCGCAGGACCAGATCGACACCATCGTCGCGTGGGTCGACGCCGGCGCGCCGAAGGGCAGCGACGCCGACCTGCCGCCGGCGCCGAAGTTCACCAGTGGCTGGACGCTGGGTCGCGAGCCGGACGTCGTCCTCGAGATGCCGGTGGAGTTCGAGATCCCCGCCGAGGGCGAGCTCGGCGTGCAGATGTTCTACTCGAAGGTGCCGTTCGCCGAGGATCGCTTCGCCGAAGTGGTGGAGTTGCACCCGAGCAATCGCGCGGT
>JBDTMB010000280.1:0-7861 GCA_039934485.1 Vicinamibacterales bacterium | reverse complement strand
GGCGATGGCTTTAGCCGTCGCCTCCCGTCTCCGAAACGCTCCGGCCCAGCGTGCGGCACAAATCGGCCAGCTGCCGCTGGTTGGCTGCGGTCAGCGCGCTGAACAGCCGGACGATGCGGCGCGCGTGGGTGGGGAAGAGCCTGGCGATCAGGGTCCGCCCTTTCGGCGTCAGCGCCACGTCCACGACGCGGCGGTCGTCCTGGCGCCTGGTCCGTTCGACCAGGCCCAGCTTCTCGAGGTTGTCGACGACGGTCGTGATGTTCGAGCCGCTGCGGAGGAGCTTGGCGCCGAGGTCGCCCTGGCTCATCGGGCCCAGGTGCAGCAGCGCCTCGAGCACGCCGAACTGGCCCAGCGTGAGCCCCGCCTCGCCGACGTGCCGCGACAGCTCGGCGGAGATGGAGTCGGTGGCGCGCATCAGCTTGATGAAGGCGTTGAGGGCGCGGACTTCGTCGGGTTTGCCGTGGTAGCGGGTGCCCATCTGGATCGAATTCTAATTATTAGAATTCGAAGTATTAATGTCAAGTCACCCTGGGGAGCGGCGGCGACCCCCTTTTGACTTCTCACCTTTCACTTTTCACTTCAGGCTAGGAATCCCGCAGCGCCGCCATCGGCGACACCCGCGCGGCTCGGCGGGCGGTGACCAGCGTGGCCGCGAGCGAGGCGGTGCCGAGCAGGGCGCTGGCCCCGGCCAGGCTCGCCGGATCGAACGGGCTGACGCCGTAGAGCATGGCACTCATCACCCGGCCGAGCAGCGCCCCGAGGCCCAGCCCGATCAGCAGGCCGGCGCCGGTCGTCGAGGAGGCCTCGCGTACGACCAGCCGCAAGACGTCGGCCGGCGCGGCGCCCACCGCCATCCGCACGCCGATCTCCCGCGTCCGTCGCGACACCATGTAGGCGTTGACGCCGTAGAGCCCGACGATGGCCACGAAGGCGGCGGCGAGGCCGAGCGCGAGGAAGAGTTTCGCCGCCGATCGCAGCATCCACATCGTCGCGCTCTGGTTGTGGCGCGCGGCAAATGATTTCACCGAGAGGATCGGCAGGCCGGCATCGACCGCCTGCAATTGATCGCGCACGGTCGTGACCATGCCGACCGGCGCCACCGGCGCCGACGCGCGCACGTAGGTGAACATCGTCGAGGGGTTGGTGTTGCCGGATGGCAGGTAGAGGTGCGGCTCCGGCTCACGCTCGAACAGGTCATGGCGGACGGTGGGCGCGACGCCGACGATCTCCATCGGCTGTGCGCCGGCCCCGCCCGAATCGGCGCCGAACTGGAGCACGCGCCCGATCGGGTCGTCGGCGGCAAAGAGCTTGGCGGCGAGTGCGGCGTCGATGATGACGGGCCGCCGGCCCGTTGGCCCGGTTTCTTCGGCGGCCGTGAACTCGCGCCCGCGCAGCATGGCCAGGCCGAGCGCACGGAAATAATCCGCGCTCACCACGTATTGGAGGGCCTCGGCCAGCTTGCCCTTGGCGTCCGGATCCTCGCGCTTCAATCGCGGGCCTTCGCGTTGCACGCTCGAGCCGATGGTCACGTCGCCGAATGGCAGCACCGATGCGGTGGCCGCGGCGTCGATGCCCGGCGTGCCGCGCAGGCGTTCGAGCACGGCCCGGCGCAACTCGTGCGCGCGCGATGCGTCCGCCCCGGCGAGCCGGGGATCGAGTTCGGCGATGACGATGGGTTCGAGGCGGAAGCCCGGGTCCGCCGACGCGCCGGCGGCGGCGCCGCGCACGAAGAGGCCGCTCACGATCAGGAGCGCCAGCGACAGCGCCATCTGCGCGGTCAGCAGCGCCCCGCGTACCGTGACCCGGCGGCCGATGCGGCCGGAGACTTCGCCCGCCTGGTCCTTCAGCGTGGGTGCGACGTCGGTGCGGGACAGCTTGAGCGCGGGCCACAGGCCGAAGCCAATGGTGGCCAGCGCGCAGAACACGAGCGTGGCGAGCGCGACCCAGAGATCCGGCGTGGCGTCGAGCGTGATCGCAATCGGCAATACCGTCGTTATCGAGGAGACCAGGACTTGCATCGACCACGTCGCCACCACGAGGCCGGCGGCGCCGCCGGCGAGCGACAGCAGGAAGCCCTGCACGAGGAACTGCCGCACGATCTGGGCGCGGCCCGCGCCGACGGCCAGGCGAATGGCGATTTCCTTCTGCCGAGCCGCGCCGCTGGCCAGCATCATGTTGGCGAGGTTCAGGCACGCGATGAGCAGCACCGCGCCGGCCAGGCCTTGCAGGAGCGTCACCGGCACGATCAATTGGCTGTCGTTCATGGGGCTGGTGCTGATGCCCATGCGGCCGAGCGGTCGCACGAGGAGTTCCCGCTCGCGGTTCTCGACCGGCAACGCCTCTTCCATGCCCGTCGCGATCGCCACCAGCTGCTGGTCGGCCTGCTCGCGGGTCACGCCGGGCTTGAGCCGCCCGATCACCACCAGCGAGTAGGCCTGGCGATCGGCCAGCTGGCGGTGCTCGCGCGAGTCGAAGTCATTCTCGAGGTCGTCGTGCGCGCCGAGCGGCAGGAAGAATTCGGCGCCGAGGATGGCGGTGGTCCCGCCAAAGCCCTTGGGCGCCACGCCGATGATGCCGTAGTCCTGCCCGTTGATGCGGACGGTGCGCGTGAGGATGTCGGCGGCGAAGCCGGTGCGTTGCCAGTAGAGATGGCTGACGATCACCGCTCGAATCCGGCTGCCCGGCCGTTCTTCGTCCCTGGAGAACACGCGGCCCAGCGCGGGCTGCACGCCGAGCGCTTCGAAATACCCGGTGCTGATGATGTCGACAAACCCCTGGCGGGTGGTGTTGCCTTCGAAGACGCCGACGAGGGCGGCGTTGTGCGCGGCGAGCCGCAGGAAGGGGCCGCCGGCGGCGCGGATGTCGTCGAAGTCCGGATACGAAATGCCGCGGTAGCCGCGTTCGGTATGCTTGGCGTGGCTGTAGACGCCGACCAGTTCCCCGTCGGCATCGGCGCCGGGCAGTGGACGCAGCAACATGCCGTTGATCAGCCCGAAGATCCCCGCGTTCACGCCAATGCCCAGGGTCAGGATGCCCACCGCGGTAAGCGTGAAGGCGGGCTGCTTGATGAACAGCCGCACGCTGTAACGAAGATCCTGCCAGAGGGTCCACATGGATGCCCGTTGATACGAGCACGCGGTGGGCTGAGTTCCGCGGTCAGGCCCGGTCGTCGTCGTTGAACAGTCGCACGTAGGCGTCGTAACGGAACCGCCGGTGGCGCGCCTGTCCGGTGAACTCCGTGAGAATGCCCGCCTCAACGAGTCGGCCCGTAATTTGATTCGCGGCCGCGAACGTAGTGCCGGTCAAGGCCTGGACCTCTGTTGCGCTCACGATGGGCCGCTGGTAGAGGCTTTCCAGGATGCGATGACCGTTGCCAGACGCTCGTCCTAGCTTGTCGGTGATCAATCGGCGGTGCGTTTCGCGGAGCACGAGGATCTGTCGTGCGGTATCCGCCGCCTGCAGGCTGACCTCCGTGATGCCTTGCAAGAAGAAGTCAATCCACGACTCCCAGTCGCCTTCGTCACGCACGGCTTGCAGCCGCTCGTAGTATTCCTGCCGGCGTCTCTTGAAATAGTGAGACAGGTAAAGGACGGGTTTGCGCAGCACCTGGCGCTCGCAAAGGAGAAGTGTGATCAACAAGCGCCCCATCCGTCCGTTGCCGTCAAGAAACGGGTGGATGGTCTCGAACTGCGCGTGGGCGAGTCCAATCTTCGCCAACAGCGGCAGGTCATCATCGCCATGGAGAAAATTCTCCAAGTGACCGAGCGCGGCAGGCACGTCGCCTGGTGTCAATCGTGATCCTCGAACGCCCTTGAGCAGCTGTTCGTGAATCTCGCGGATGAGTCGCACCGAGACAGGTAGCTCTTCCAGCCGCGCCAGGCCATGGTTCATGGCGTGCACGTAGTTCAC
Source organism: Vicinamibacterales bacterium (assembly GCA_039934485.1). Lineage (GTDB taxonomy): Bacteria > Acidobacteriota > Vicinamibacteria > Vicinamibacterales > UBA2999 > 12-FULL-67-14b. The sequence goes on along the minus strand of JBDTMB010000280.1, from coordinate 3,952 downwards.
GACTTCATCAACATCGCGCGGGATGCCGGCGCCGAGCACGTGCGCTTCGGCTGCCAGCAAGTCCTGAAGAGAACTCTGCGTGCCCTCGATCTGGCTCGAGAGCACCGCCTCTTTGCGGACGTACATGAAAACGAACAAATCGGGATTGGGGAGGGTCTGGACCGAGCCGTCAAGTACCCCGAGCGCCCGATCGGCTTCCGAGAGGCGGCGCTGTATTGCTCCCTCTATTCGGAGGGCCGGCACTGGTGGCAGGTTGGTTGGGATGAACGCTCGATAGCCGGTGGGCTGCACCACGTATCCGCCTGCTCGAGCCCCGGCTCCGCCAGTGTTATTCGCTGCTTTTAGCATGGCTCATACCGAGGCCCATATTATAGGCAGCGTTGCGTATGAACAGGAAGGGCTCCATGCCTCTCGCTTGACTTTCGCTTTTTATTCTCTATAATAGCGAAACTTGATCGAAACAGAGGACATATGGCTGTAAAAGCTGCCGTTGAGGCCCTACTCCGAGATCGAAAACTTGACCGAACCCTCACTTCTTCCATGCCCGAGCGGCTGGGGGAAGAAGCGGTGGCGCCGCTCGATCTCGAGGCGGTGGATCGCGCGCTGGCGGGTGGGCTGCCGCGCGGCCAGGTGTCCGAAGTGGTGGGGCCCGCGTCATCGGGGCGTACGAGCCTGGTGTGGGCGGCGCTCGGCGCGGCGACGCGCCGCGGCGAATACGTGGCGCTCGTCGATACCTTCGATCGGTTCGATCCGCCCACGGGCGCGGCCTGTGGGATCGATCTCACGCGGTTGTTATGGGCGCGCGGCCAGGCGATTTCGAAAACCGCCGGCGCGATCGATCCATCGTGGCTGCCTGGTGTCCGTCCGGTGGGCGGCGCCGGCACCATGGTGGAGCGGACCATCGACCGCGCGCTGAAGGCGCTCAACCTCGTGGTGCAGTCCGGCGTGTGCACGATGGTAGCGCTCGACCTGATCGATGTGCCGGCCGTGGCGCTGAAGCGGTTGCCGGCGTCGACGTGGTTCCGCATTGAACGCGCGGTGGAAGGCAGCGAGATGGCGGTGGTCCTGCTGGCGTCGGCTTCAGTTGCTCGCAGCCGAGGAGGAAGATCGATCACGCTGGGTTCGGTTCCCGCTTCCCGACAAGAGTCCACCTCCCGACAAGAGTCCACCTCCCGACAAGAGTCCACCTCCCGACAAGAGTCAAGCCCCCCGGGAGTCCTGTGGACTGGCGAGCACGACCGATCACGTCGTTTCGCGGGCGTGCGAGCGCCGGCGCAAATCGGCGCGTCGCACTGGTCTCGCGCCGAGCGCGTGGTGATCGAGACGGCTGTCATCAATGCGGTGTAGCGATGTTTGCTGCCCTGTACGCGCCGTCCGTCCCCCTCGCCGCGCTGCTTGATGTGGCGCGCGCGTTTACGCCGCGCTTCGAGCCGTGCGGATCGCTGGTGCTGCTCGACGCGAGCGGGTTGTCGCGCCTGTTCGGCAGCGCGCAGGATCTTGGCGAGCACATCCACGCCGAGATGCGCGACGGGCGCGTGGCGATCGCGTCCACGCAAACCTCGGCGGCGTTACTCGCGCTCGGCCGTCCCGGCCTCACCGTTGTCGCACCCGGCAACGATGCCGCCGTGCTCGCGACGCTCAGCGTGTCCGTGCTCGACACTTTTGAACGTTTGAATGAGGCCCGTAGCCCGCAGCCCCCGCAGCCTGAAGCCCGTAGCCCGAAGTCTGAGGGCGGCTGGAGCCACCCCCGTCACACCCATCAAGCCAGCCGTTCGGGCAAACCTAAAGGTTTGCCTCCACAACAAGGCCCACAACAAGGCCCACAACAAGGCCCGCGGCTTCTTGAGATTCTTGCGAAGTGGGGCATTCGAACACTCGGCGCGTTAGCCGCGCTGCCTGGTCCCGAAGTTCACGAACGCCTCGGCCAGCGCGGCGTCGACCGGCAGCGGCGCGCCCGCGGCGAAGATCGCCGGCCCCTGGTGCCGTGGGTCGACGACGTCCCCTTCGAGGCGGTGCTCGAACTCGAGTGGCCCATCGAAGGGCTCGAGCCGTTGTCGTTCGTGTTGGCGCGCTTGCTCGAACCGTTGTCGCTGCGCCTGGAACAGGCCGATCGTGGTGCGGCGGTGATTTGCACCTCGCTCCGGCTCACCAACAAGTCCGTGCAAACGCGGACCCTGCAGCTGCCGGCGCCGATGCGGGACCCCAAGACCCTGCGCACGCTGATGCTGCTCGACCTCGAATCGCATCCGCCCGAGGCCGCCATCGACACCGTGCGCGTGCACATCGAGCCCACGCCCGGCCGCGTGCTGCAATGGACCCTGCTCGACCGCGCCCAGCCGGCGCCCGAACAGGTGTCCACGCTGGTCGCCCGCCTCACGGCCTTGATGGGGCAGGGCCGGGTGGGCGCGCCCGTTCTCGTGGATACCTGGCGGCCGGGCGCTTTCACGATGTCAGATTTCAGATGTGAGATGGCCGATCGATCAACGAAACAACAGGAGATCAGGAGTCCAGAAGACGAATCTTCTCCTGATCTTCGAGTCTCCTGTGGCGCTGCACTCAGACGGTACCGTCTACCGATTCCTACTCGAGTACAGGTCCACGAAGGCCGCCCGGTTCGCCTCGTCATCGATCGCCACGGATTCACCAGCGGCGCGATCACGCAGGCCGCCGGTCCGTGGCGCACGTCCGGCGAGTGGTGGACGACAGGATCGGTGCCATCGGCGTCATCGGCGGCGTGGGATCGAGACGAATGGGAGATCGCGATGAACGATGGCACGGTGTATCGCCTCTTCGTCGAGCGTGAAGTCGGGCAGTGGTTTGTTGAAGGCGTAATCGACTGAGAGATTTAGCCACAGAGACACGAAGACACAGAGAAGGCATTCTTGGAAATACCAAAGCCGCTCCAGCGGCACTGGCGTTTCCTAACAGTGTCTCCGTGTCTCGGTGTCTCTGTGGCCCGTGCGTGACACGTGTACATCGAGCTTCATACGTCCTCCGCCTTTTCGTTCTTGCGCGCAGCCTCGTTGCCCGAGACGCTGGTCGATCGCGCGGCCCTGCTCGGGTATCCGGCGGTGGCGCTGCTCGACCGCGACGGCGTCTCCGGCGCCCCGCGCTTCCACAAGGCCGCGCTCGCCGCCGGCCTGCGCCCCCTCATCGGCGCCGAACTGACGATCCTGCGGAAGTCGGAAGTAAAAAGTAAAGAGTCAAAAGCCGGCTTTTCGCTTTCCACTTCTCACTTTTCACTTTCAGTATTAGTGTCCTCGCAAGAAGGCTGGCGTAATCTCTGCCGCCTGATTTCCTTGATGAAACTCCGCGCGCCGAAAGGCGAGGGCGCGCTCGGGCTCGAGGAGCTCGACGGCTTCACCACCGGCCTCATCGCCATGCCCGGCCGCCCGTTGTTGTGCGCCGATCAATACGGCGTCGGCGGCCTGCTCGATCGCATCGTCGGCAGCTTTGGCCGCGCCAACGTGTATGTCGAGCTGCAGCGCCACTTGCAGCGGGACCAGGAGGACGATAACGCGGCGCTGCGCTGCCTGGCCGGCGCGTTCCGCGTGCCGGTGGTGGCCACCGGCGGCGTGGTGTTCGCCACCCCGGAGGAACGGCCGCTCTTCGACGTGCTCACCTCGATTCGCGAGCACGTGTCGCTGGCGCGCGCCGGCCGCCGGCTGGCCGTCAACGCCGAGCGCTATCTCAAGCCGCCGGCGCAGATGGCGCGCCTGTTCGCCGATCTCCCGGAGGCCGTGCACGCGACGCGCGATCTGGCCGACCGCCTGCAATTCAGCATGCGCGACCTCGGCTATCGCTTCCCGCGCTATCCGGTGCCGGACGGCGAGAGCGAAGCGTCGTTCCTGCGGAAGATCGCGGAAGTGGGCGCGCGCGATCGCTATCGCCCGTACTACGACAAGGCGCGCGCGCAGGTGGAGCGCGAGCTCAACCTGATCGAGAAGCTCGA
>JBDTMB010000279.1:0-7864 GCA_039934485.1 Vicinamibacterales bacterium | reverse complement strand
TCATCGGCGGCATTCGCGCCACCTGCGGCGCGGCTATGCCGCAGCCTTCTGCGTCAGCGTTTCGATCGCCTTGTCGAGAATGGGGTCGGTGGTGGCCGGCGGCTGGCCGAAGTCCACGTCGGGCTGCGCCACTGCGACATCGGGCGTCAGGCCCTTGTCGTGAATCACGGCGCCGCCGGGCGTGAGGTAGACCAGGTGGGTCAGCAGCAGACCGGCGCCATCCGGGAGGCGCACCAGCTTCTGTCTTGCGGCGCGGCCCAGCGTGTGTTCGCCGATCACGGTCGCGCGCTTGTTGCCGGCGAGTGCGGCGGCAAACACTTCCGCGGCGCCCGAGGTGCCGTTGTCGGCGAGCAGCGCCACCGTCGCGCCGATCGCGCCGTCGCCGGCGGCCGCCGAGACCGCCTCCTTTTCCTTGCCGCGATCCTGGCGGTAGACGAGCACGCCGCTCTTCACGAACAGCCTGGCCGCCGACAGGCCGAGGTCCACGTCGCCGAATGCCGAGCCGCGCAGGTCGATGATGATCTTGCCGGCGCCGCCCTTGGTGAGCGTCGCCACCTCGCTCTTGATCTGATCCGTCGTCGACTTGTTGAATTCCGCCACCCGCAGGTAGCCGACGCCGGGGGCCGCGATGCGTCCGCGGACCGTTGACGCGGCGAGCTCCTCCCGAACCAGTTCCACGTCGTGCGGTTCGGCGGCGTTGCCGCGCAGCACCGTGAGGTGCACCTTCGAGCCGGCCTTGCCGCGCAGCAGGCGCTGACCCTCGAACACGGTGGTGTCGCGCGTCGACTGGCCGTCGATGGCGCGGATGTAGTCGCCGGGCACCAGGCCGGCGCGGGCGGCGGGCGAGCCGTCGCGCGCGGCGATGACGCGCAGGTAATACTGCCGGGTCAGCTCCACGCCGGTTTGCGCGGTGCCGGTGGTGTCGGCCTTGTCGAACGTCTTGACCTGTTCGATGTCGAGATACGCCGAATCGGGATCAAGCCCGTCGGCGAGCCCGTGCATCGCGCCGTGCATCACCTTGTCGACGTTCACTTCCTCGACGTAGTTGTTGACGATGAGCGTCACCACGTCCTCGAAAATACGGAGATACTGGTAGCTGTCTTCCTTGGCGCTGGCCTTGCTCATGAAGCCGCCAACCACCGCAAACGCGATGATCGGGATCGACACCGCCAGAATGAGGACTCGCCCGCGACTCTTCATCGTGATCTCCTGAGCCATTGTAGGGGATCGACCGGGCGGCCGTCGATGCGCATCTCGAAGTAGAGCGCCGCATCGCCGGCCGGCACAAGCCCAACGGTGCCAACCACATCACCGCGGCGCAGCGGCGTGCCGCTGGTGTGCGGGGTCTCCGCCAGGTGTCCGTAGAGTGAGTAGGCGCCGTTGCCGTGGTCGAGGATCACCAGCACCCCGAAGCCCGCAAACGGCGCCGCGTAGGCGACGGTGCCTTCGTGAACCGCCCGTACCGGCGCGCCTTCCGCCCCCGCAATCTCGATGCCATTTCTGACGATCGACGTGCCGAAGCGGCCGTTGGTGGAGCGGCCGAAGGCGACGGTCACCGGGCCGGTGAGGGGCCACTCGAGGTCGCCACGGAAGGGGCCGATGGGCAAGGCCGGCGGCGCCCCCGCCGGCGCCGCCAGCACCGTCCGCTCGAGGCTGAGCTGCGCCATCTGGAGCTCGCTGACGTACTGCGCTGCGAGGTCGCGGCGCTTGTCGAGATCGTCGATCAACCGGTTGCGTGCGGCGACGGCGGAGTCGAGCGCGGCGCGCGCACGCGCCGCAGCGGTTTGCGAGGCCGCCACCGCGGTCCGATGCTCCTCCAACTCCGCCAGCGCGGAGCGTTCGGCGGCGAGCGTGCGGCGATGCGTCTCGAGCCGCACGCGATCGAGTTCCGCTACCGCTGCCACGCCGCGGCTCATCCGCCCAAACGCCCGCACATCGTCTGAGGCCAGGAGCAACTGGATGTAGCCGCCGCGCCCGCGCTTGGCGAGTTCGACGAGCCGATTGGCAACGCCAGGCGTCTCCGCGACCCGCGCCGCCTCGAGCGCCTCGAGCCGCGCCGTCGCCTGGTCCCGGTTCGCCGTGACCGCGGCCAGTTCGGCATCGGCCCGCGCCAGCTCTTCCCGCTTGATGGCGCGCTCGATTTCGAGCTTGCGAAGGTCGCCAAAGACGGTCCGGGCCTGGGCGGCCAGCTGATCCGCTTCCTTCTGCAGCGCCTTGATGCGCGCGGCCGCGCGCGCAGAGAGGGCCTGGGCATCACCAACCGCCGGCTGCGCTTCCAGACCCAGGCCGCGGAAGCACAGCAACACGGTAACCAGGATCACGGCCGAAGCCCGAAGCCTGTAGCCCGACGCCGGCGGGCTCTTCTTAGAATATGGGTTTGCCATCTATGTCCTTCGATATCGGCAAGCCGAAGAACTTCAGCACCGTCGGCGCAATGTCGATGATGTCCATCTCGGCGACGCCAGGCTTGACGCTCGAGATCAAGACGCCCGCGGAGGTTTGATAGTCGAACGAGCCGTGGTCGCCGCTCCATTTTCTCAGGTTGGGCTCGATCGTCTTGGGCGGAGTACCGCCGAGCGAAGTCTGCCAGGAGGTGCGGTAGCCGTCCTCGAAGCCGACCTGCAGGTCGGCGGCGTCGTTGAAGAACGGGCCTGCGTAGATGTCGGCGCGCTTGTAGACGTTGCGGACGATGGTCCGTCCCGTCCGCGGGTCGCGAAACACGCGCAGGTCGCGGTCGAGGGCCGTCAACAGCGCCTCGTACTCCGCGCCTTCGGCGACCGCGCCCTGTCCCTCGCGTCCCCTGAGGTTGACGTAGATCTGTCCGAGTCCCATCGCATAGGCGCGGGACTTCGACCAGTCGACGTTCTCCCAGAATGCGCCGCCGCCGCCGGACAGGTCGTCGAGTTTTTTCTCTTCCGGCGGCGGTCCCTGCAGCGTCATGTAGCCGTTCGTCACCAGCCAGGTGTTGAGGTTCACACCGTAACGGAACGAGTGGAAGCCGTGATCCGACACCACCATCAACACCGTTCCCGGCCCGAGGCGCTGCATCACCTGGCCCACGAACTCGTCGGCCTTCTGATAGACCCGCGCGATCGAATCGCCGAACCGGGCGGCGAGCGCCGCGTCGTACATCGGGTGATCGGGGTCGATCAAGCGCCACATCATGTGTTGCACGCGATCGGTGGCCTCGATCACGCCGACCAGCAGGTCCCACCGGCGCGAGTCGATGCGATTCAGGATCGTCGCCGCGCGATCGTTGAACACCTTGTCCAGGTCGTCCATGAACGCCTGCTCGTCGAGGCGCCCTTCGTTCAGCGGCCAGGTGGCTTCCGGCCAGCCGAGCGTCCGATACGGCCCGAGGCGTTCGAAGAGGTCTGCCGCCAGGGAGACGGGTGAGGACATCGCGGCCGGCGGGCGCGACGGATGCCAGTTGACCGGGGAGGCGTACAGCTGCAGGTCCTGGCCGGCCTTGATCAGGAAGAACTGGGCCATACCGTGGACGCTCAGCAGCGCGTTGACGCGGAAGTCGAGCGCCACCCACTTGCTCCACTGCCGTTCGGTGAGGTGCATGGTCTGGCCGGCGATGTCGAGGTTGGTGGTGCGGGCCTCGCGGTTCCACGTCACCGTGAGCGGCACGGTCAGGGCCATCTCGAGCGCGGTCGGGTTGCGCGGGCCGATGATCTCCGCCGTCGCGACGTTGCCCTGAAAGACCAGCCGCTTCAGGATGCCGCCGAATTCGGTGTTGCCTTCTTCGTCGCGGCTCAGGTCGCTTGCGAAGTAATAGTACGTGCCCATCGTGCCGCGGATGTCGGGCAGCGGCACGCCGGAGAGCAACTCGCCGTTCGGCACGGCCTCGGGCGGGAACGTCACCGGCACGGTCAGGATGCTCGACCGCACCCCGGCCCGTCCGGCGGTGATCCAGAACGAGGTGCCGCCGCGCGTCGAGGTCAGTGTCGGCCGCGAGATCGGCAGGTAGTTGAAGAGAAACTGCGCCGGCTCGCGTGTCACCATCGACAGGCCGGGCCGGTAGGTCTTCGGGTCGCGGACCAGGAAGTCGTAGATGTGGTGCTTGCCCGCGTTCACACCCGTCGCAAACGACGCCCACGCGGTGGGCGATTCCGGCGAATGCGACGTGCCAAGGCGATGCAGGCCGCCTTGCGACGCGAGCCTGGCGAGATTGGGCAGTTTGCCGGCGGCGATCCACCGCTCGGTCAAGGCCGGGTCCATGCCGTCGAAGCCGAGAATGACGAGCTTCTGCGTGAAGCGTTCGGCAGGCGCCGATGCGCCGCACGAGCACGCGATTGCCGCGAGCGCAAGCAACCCGATGAACCTGGGCACGATCAACGCGAATTATACTGGCCGCGTGCGGGTACTGGGCATCGACTACGGTGCGCGGAGGATTGGGCTGGCGCTGAGCGACGCCACGGCGACGCTGGCATCGCCGTGGCGCCTGTTGCAGCGGCCGCCCTCCGACGCGGAGACGTTGCGGGTCGTGCTGACCGAGATCGCCACGCTGGCGGCCGATTCCGACGGCCTCGAAGCGGTGGTGGTGGGCTGGCCGCGACGCCTGGATGGCAGCCCGTCCGAGCAAACGCCGATTGTCGAGGCGTTCGCGCGCGGGCTCGAAGCCAGGGTGTCGATTCCGGTCGTGCTGCAGGATGAGCGGCTGACCAGCCGCGAAGCGGAGTCGCGTCTCGCCCGGCGCGAGCCAGACTGGCGGAAGCGAAAGCAGAAGATCGACGCCGCGGCGGCCGCGATCATCCTGCAGGACTATCTCGACGGCCGTCCCCGCCAGGGCGGCGAGCACGACGACGCATGATGCGCTGGCTGGCGTGGATACTGGCGCTCCTCGTCGCCATCGGTGTCGCCGCGGGCGCGACGGCGTACCTGATCTATTCGCACACCCAGGAGGCGTACCAGGGTTTCCCTGGACTCGAGACCTTCGTCGAGATCCCGCCCGGCACGGGTCCCATCGGCATCGGCGAGCGGCTGGTGGCGGCCGGCGTGGTGCGCGATGTGCTGACCTTTCGCGCCGCCGTGTTCATGAGCGGCCGCGCGCGGGAACTCAAGGCCGGCGAGTACCGTTTCGATCATCCCCTCACCGCCAATGAAGTGGTGACGAGGCTTGTTCGCGGCGACGTCTATAAGCGGCTGATCACGTTCCGCGAGGGCCTGACCATTGCCGACATGGCGCAGGTGTTCGAGGAGAAGGGCTTCGGCACCGCGAAGGCGTTCGTTGCGGCCGCGGCCAACTTCAGCCTGATTCACGACCTCGACCCGGCGGCCCGCGATCTCGAGGGCTACCTGTTCCCCGAGACCTACGCCCTGCCGCGCGGCACGCCCGCCGCGGACCTGGTGGCGCAAATGGTCGAGGCCTTCAGGCGGGCGTTCAGCGCGCCGCTTCGCGCCGCCGCCGAGCAAGCGGGCCTGCCGGTGCGGCAGGCGGTGACGCTGGCGGCGCTGGTGGAAAAGGAAACCGCAAGCCCCGGCGAACGCCCGCTCGTCGCCGCCGTCTACCTCAATCGGCTGAAGGCCCACATGCCGATGCAGGCCGATCCCACCGTCGTCTACGCGATGATGAAGGCGGGACGGTATCGCGGCAACATTTCAAGGGAAGACCTGCAGATCGATTCGCCCTACAACACCTACCGCTATCCCGGCCTGCCCCCGGGCCCGATCGCCGCGCCCGGTCTCGCGTCACTCCAGGCCGTCGCGAATCCCGCCGCGGTGGAGTATTTGTACTTTGTCAGCAAGAACGACGGCACCCACGCCTTCGCGGAAACGCTCGCGGAGCACAACAGGAACGTGTTCACCTGGCAAGTCGAGTACTTCCGTCGTCAGCGGCAACCGCGTCACTGAACACGAACGTTAACCACGGAGAGGTCACGGAGGGCCTTCCTCCGTGTGCTTTGTGTTCTCCGTGGTTAACGGACGTATCCGGCTATCGCGCGTTCCACTTCAGTTTTTCCCGAAGCACTTCGAAGTAGGAACGTCCTGAGGCGCGAACGAGCCGCAGTGGGCGAGGGGCTCGCGCAATGATCACTTCGTCGCCCTCCTGCATCCCGAATCCCGTCTGCCCGTCGAAGGTCACATACACCTCGTTGCCGGCGTTCGAGCTGGACATCACGACGCGAACCTCGCGTTCGGCGGGGATGACGATCGGGCGATTGGTCAGCGTGTGCGGGGCGATCGGCGTGAGCACGATGGCGTTCATCGAGGGGTGGACGATGGGGCCGCCCGCGGCGAGGTTGTAGGCGGTGGAGCCAGTGGGCGTTGCCACGATCAGGCCGTCGGCTTTCACCGCCGACACGAACTGACCGCCCACCGACACCGCCAGCTCGATCATCCGCGACAGCGCCGTGCGGGTAAAGACGATGTCGTTCAGCGCCACCAGCGTGGTGGCGCCCCCGGCCCGTTGGGCGGTGGCGCGCAGCATCATGCGGGTGTCGTGCGTGGCGCGGCCTTCGAGCACGGCCTCGAGCGAGGCGTAGATTTCCGGGCGGGTGACCTCGGTGAGGAACCCCAGCGAGCCGAAATTGACGCCAAGGATCGGCAGGTCGCGATCGGACTGCGCGATGATGTCGGCCATCGCCAGCAGCGTGCCGTCGCCGCCGAGCACCAGCACCAGGTCGGCCTCGAGCGGCATCTGCTCGCGGGCCGCGATGGTGCGCGTGCCGGCCGGCAGCAGGGCGGCGGCATCGGTGGCCCAGGCCGCCTCCACCCCGCGCGCGCTGAGCCACGCCTCGATCCCCGCGAGGGTTTCGCGCGCCTCGACCAACCCTGGTTTGACGACTATGCCGATCCGCATCTGAGGTGCATCAGGAATTCCTGGTTGCCGTGCGCGCCCGTGATGGGCGAGTCGACCAGCGCCAGGCGAACCAATCCTACTTCAGCGGCCGCCGCGGTGACGTCGGCGATGACCCGCGCGTGGACCTCGGGGTCCTTCACCAGGCCGCCCTTGCCCACCTCGGTCCGCCCCGCCTCGAACTGCGGCTTGACGAGCGCGACGACGTCGGCGCCCGCGGCCACGAGGGCGGGCAGGACGGGGAAGATGTGCTTGAGCGAGATGAACGAAACGTCAATGCTCACCCGCGAGATCGGTCCGCCCAGGTTGGGCAACTGCTCCCGTGTCAGATGCCGCGCGTTGACGCCTTCGATCACCGTGACGCGCGGATCGCTCCTGATCTTCCAGTGCAGTTGCGAGTGCCCGACATCGAGCGCGATCACCTGACGGGCGCCGCGCTGCAGCCATACGTCGGTGAAGCCGCCGGTGGAGGCGCCGATGTCGAGGACCAGCCGGCCGGCGGCGTCGATATGAAACGCGTCGAGGGCGCCCGCCAGCTTGATTCCGCCGCGGCTGACCCACGGATGGTCGGGCCCGATCACGCGGATGTCGGCGTCGACCGCCACCATCGTCCCCGCCTTCTCGGCGCCGTGACCGCCGATGTCGACTTGCCCGGCGAGGATCAGCGCCCGCGCCTTCTCGCGCGACTCGACGAGCCCGCGCGAGACGAGCAACGAATCCAGGCGTTGGCGGGTGGGGGCCTTCACGCGCGTTAGTTCGTGCGGTTGACGATCCAGTTCGCAATCTCGGCGAGTCGGGAATCGAGCAACGCCGCGCTGTCGAGCGATTGCCGCGCCCGGGCCAGGCAATCGGCGGCGAGTTGGCGCGACGCCTCGAGGCCGTGAAACGACACATAGGTGGGCTTGCCGGCCGCCGCATCCTTGCCGGCGGTCTTGCCCAGCGCCGCGGCGCTGCTCTCGACGTCGAGGATGTCGTCGACGATTTGAAACGCCAGGCCAATCTCGGTGGCGTATCGCGCCAGCTTGCCTAACAGCGGTTCGTCGGCGCCGGCCATCACCG
>JBDTMB010000278.1:0-7928 GCA_039934485.1 Vicinamibacterales bacterium | reverse complement strand
GGCGGCTGACCACGCACTCGCGCGATACCGGTTCGCGATTGAAGAAGTGTTCCGCCTGCAGGCGCATGTGCTCAACGAGCAGGGCGAACGCCTCCTGTCGCTTGCCGAACGGTTGGCTGGCGTCCCGCGCGACACCTATGCGGCGCTGTCCACGGCCGACGCGCACTTTCCCACCATCACCTTGTCGACGGGGGAGTCCACCCAGGTCAGCTACGGCCAATACCGCAAGCTGCTCGCGACCTGCCGTGTGCAGGCCGATCGACGCGCCGCGTACGAGGCGCTCTACGACACCTATACCCAGAGCCTCAATACCTACGCCGCCATCTACAACGGCGTCATGCACGGCGATTGGTTCGACGCCAGGTCGCGCGGTTACGCGACGACGCTCGACGCCGCGCTCTTCGGCAATGCCATTCCCACCAGCGTCCTGGAAAACCTGATCCACGAGACCAAGAACGGCGTGGCGCCGTTCCGCCGCTACCACCAGCTTCGCAAGCGCGTGCTGGGCTTGACGGACTATCACGTCTTCGACGCCTTCGTGCCGCTTGTCGATTTCGACGAGCGGTATGCTTACGACGACGTGCTCGAATGGATTGTCGAGGCGGTCGCGCCGCTGGGGCCGGCGTATCAACAGCGCGTGCGCGAGGCGTTCGCCGGCCGATGGATCGACGTCTACGAGAACCAGGGCAAGCGCAGCGGCGCCTATTCCGCTCCGGTCTACGGCGCCAATCCGTACATGCTGATGAACTACAACGACACGCTCGATGCGGTGTTCACGCTGGCGCACGAGCTCGGCCACTCGATGCACACGCTGCTCGCGAACGAGGCGCAACCGTTCGTCTATTCGGGTTACACGATCTTCGTGGCGGAGGTCCCGTCGACGCTCAATGAAGCGTTGTTGCTCGACTTGATGCTGGCGCGCGCCAGGACCAAGGCCGAACGCGTCGTCCTCCTCCAGCACGCCATCGACGGCATCGTCGGCACGTTCTACAACCAGGTGTTGTTCGCGGACTTCGAGCTCGAGGCGCATCGCCTGGTCGAGCGGGACCAGCCGATCACCGCCGAAGCGCTCAGTGGCATCTACGGCCGGTTGCTCGGTGAATTCTGGGGCGAGGCGCTGACGCCGGATGCCCGCGCGCAGCACACCTGGGCGCGCATCCCGCATTTCTTCCAGTCGCCGTACTACGTCTACCAGTACGCGACCTGCTTTGCGTCCACGGCGAAGTTGATGGAAGAGATCAACGGGGCCGGTGCCGCGGCGCGGCCGGCGGTCGTCACCCGCTATCTCGACCTGCTCCGCGCCGGCGGGTCCGATCACCCCATGACGCTGCTGAAGCAGGCCGGTGTCGACCTCGCCCAGCCAGACACGGTCCGCGCCGTGGCGAAGCAGCTCGACACGCTGATCGACAAGCTCGAGCGAGAGCTGGAATAGGACGCGCCACTCCGTGGCGCGTGGGGATCTAGGGCCGGCGCCTGCATGCGGCTTCTTGCCAGGCCGGCTCACCACTCACAATTCGATCGGTGGTCCGGTCCCTGACCACTGGCGACCACTGACCACGAGCCCAGACGCGAGTGGAGAAGGTGGCGGGCTCGGCACGGACTTCAACCTCATAGCGATGGCCGGCCTCGGGCTTGAACGAAACCACCGCGATCCCCGGCGTCGCCGTGGCGATACCGGAACGCGGCTCGTTGCGCATCGTGAACTCGATCGATTGCAACCGTTCGTCGCTCGTCCATTTCCGATCGCCCTTCAGAGCCTGTCCGTTCAGGCACAGCCCGACGAGATGCGACTGCGTAATTGTCACTGTGGCTGGCGGCACTCCAGCGTCCGCCCGCAGGCAAGTTGTGAATACCAACATCGCCACGCTCGTGGTGATTACCCTGCCCATATGTCACTCCCTTTCAAAACCGCTTCCCACGCGCCACGAAGTGGCGGCGTCCTGGGAGGCTGCGACTTGTCCGCCATAGCGCGCAGCGCGAAGGCGGAAGCAGCCGACTCCCACGGCGCCGCGTAGCGGCGCCGTCCCACGAGGCGCGAAGCGCCGAGTCCCACGCGGGCCCGAAGGGCCCGCGCCCTACTCGTACCGCAGCGCCGTGACCGGGTCCACCCGCATCGCTCGACGAGCCGGCACGAGAGCGGCGAGGGCGGCGACGAGCAGCAACACCACCGGCACGCTGATGAACGTGGCTGGGTCCAGCGACTGGACCCCGTACAGCTGGCTGTCGAGCAGGGGGACGAGCGGCAGCGCCGCGAGCACGCCTAGCGCCACACCAATCCCCGCCAGCTTCGCCGCCTGCCACACGATCATGCCGAGCAGCCTGGTTGGTTCCGCGCCAAGCGCCAGACGCACGCCGACTTCGCGCGTGCGTTCGCTGACGATCAGCGACATCACGCCGTAGACGCCGATCGCGGCCAGGCCAAGTGCCAGCGCCCCGAATGCCCCAACAATCCACAGGATGAAGCGGCGCGTCGCGACCGATTCCGAGCGGAGTGTCGACATCGTGCGCATGTCGTAGAGCGGCAGATCCTTGTCGATGGTGCGGGCCTCGGCGCGGACCGTCTCGGCGAGTGCCGCCGGATCGCCGGTGGTGCGCAGCACGATGAAGGGCGACATGGGCGGGCCCTGCAGGTAGTTAATGTAGAGCTCCGGCTGCGGTTCTTCTTCGAGTCCGCCGTGGCGCACGTCGCCAATCACGCCGATGATCGTGGTCCAGGGCCCGGTCGTGCCGGGTCCGGTGCGGACGTGTTGCCCGATCGGATCCTGGTTCGCGAACACCTTCCGCGCCATCGTCTCGTTGATCACCGCCACCGGTGGCGCCGTGGGGCCGTCGTTCGGGTCGAAGTTGCGCCCACGGCGGACCGGAATGCCCATCGCCACGAAGTAGTCGTGCATCGCGCGACGGAATTGCACCTCTGGTAACTCTGCGGCCGGCACGGGCCGGCCTTCGACCTGCACCGACGTGGTCACCGAAGTGCTGCCGAGCGGGACGCGCGTGGTGCCGCCCACCGAGACGACGCCGGGCAAGGCCTCCATTTGGGCGAAGAAGTTTCTATAGAACGCGAGCCGTTCGGCAGTGGAAATGAGGTGCGGAGGGATGTTCATCTGCCAGGTGAGAAGCTTCGTGGTCTCAAATCCTGGATCGATGTTCGTCACCGATATAAAGCTGCGGAGGAGCAGCATGGCGCCGGTTGTGATGGCCACGGCCAGCGCCACTTCGGCCACGACGAGGCCCGCGCGCGCGCGGCGCCGCAGCGCGCCGCCCACCGCGCCGCGGCTGGCGTCCTGAAGGCTGGCCTGTGGATTCACGCTGGCGGAGCTCCAGGCCGGTAACAGCCCAACCAGCAAGCCCGTGAGCATCGTCAGCAGGCCGGCCGCGCCGAGGACGCGCCAATCCACGTTCACTTCGTGGATGCGCGGCAAGTCCGCTGGCGCCAGCGCGATCAAGCCCCGAACTGTCCACCACATCACGACCATGCCGACGATACCGCCGGCCAGCGCAAAGAGCACGCTTTCGGTCAGCAATTGCCGGACGATGCGCGCGCGGCCGGCGCCAAGCGCGGCGCGGGTGGCGAGTTCCTTCTCGCGGGCGATGCTGCGGGCCAGGAGGAGATTGGCGACATTCACCGAGGCCATCACCAGGACGAAGGCGATGCCGCCGAGCAGGATCATCAGGGCAGGACGGATCGCGCCGACCGATTGATCAATCGATCGCACGACGGTCGCGCTCCAGCCCTTGTTAGATTCGGGATAGCTTTGCTCGAGTTGCGCGGCGATGGTCTTGATGTCCGCTTCGGCCTGTTCCGGGGCGACACCGGGCTTCAGTCGTCCGATGGCGCCCAACCAGTGCACGTTGCGCACCATCTGTCCCGAGCCCGTCAGCATGCGGTTGGCGGTGGCCATCGGTCCCGAGAAGGCGATCGGCAGCCACGCGTCCACGCCGGTGACGCGCGTGAAGCCGCTTGGCCCCAGCATGCCGCCGTACGGGAAAACGAAATCGGGTGGCATCACGCCGACCACTTCGAACGACTGGCCGTTGACGGTCAGTTGTCGGCCGACGATGCTCGGATCGGCCCCGAAGCGGCGGCGCCAGTAGCCATCGCTGAGCACGACGACGCCGGATTCTTCGCCGATGGCGAACGTGCGGCCGAGCGCAGCCGAGCGGCCAAGCATGTTGAACAGGTTGGAGGTGACAAACACCGAGTAGACGATTTCTGCGCCGCTGTTGGTTTGCGACTGCGCCGGTGTCACGAAGGTGAAATAGCCTTCGAGTCCGTCGAGTGTCTTGTTCAGGCGTTGGAAGTCGAGGAAGTTGGCCGGGGAGATCGGATTGCGCGGCCGGCTCTCGGCCGTGTTGTCGCTCCACACGTTGATTAGCCGCGCATCGTCGCGATACGGCAGCGCGCGCAGCAACACGCCGTTGACCACCGCGAAGATCGCGCTGGTGGCGCCGATGCCGAGCGCGAGGGCCAGCACGGTGAGGCCGGTGAAGACCGGCGTCTTGACCGCCATGCGGAGCGTGTGGCGGAGGTCGGCACGGAGTGTGTCCCAGAACATGGCGAATCTCCCGGCGGGCTCATACAAATGCGGAGTGTGATTAGGAAAGTACATCCAGCGCCGCACTGCGGCTGCGCGCTCGTTCGCGCCGTTCCAGGCCAACGCACCTAGGGTGCGAAAGGCGCGGACACCTGGGGTGCCGAGTCGAAAGTCGTGGCGCATTTCGTCGGCGAACCTGGCGCGGAAGGCTCGCGGATAGGCGAGTATCGCGATGGAGAAGGCCGTCTCGACGAACCAGGAACGCGGAGACGGCGTCATGCGCGGACGCCTTTCAGCAGGCGGCGCGAACGTGCCGCGGCTAGTTGCCCATCGAGCCGTCCCACTTCAGCGCGCGCCACGGCGATGCCGCGCGTAGTCAGCCGGTAATAGCGCCGCCGTTCATCGCCGCTCGACTTGTCGGGCGATTCGCGGAGTTCTTCGATGAGGTCGCTCTCGAGCAACCGCGCGAGGGCGCGGTAGAGCGACCCGGCATGCAGCGCCACCGCGCCGCCGGAGCGGGCCTCCACTTCCTGCAGGATGCCGTAGCCATGGCGCTCGCCGTCGGCCAGCGCCAGCAGGATTTCGAACGCGACCGGGGTCAGCGGCAGGAAGGATTCGGCGCGGAACTTGTCCATAGGTGCTTCAAGACTATACGCTCAAAGCACATAGACGGGGCAAGCGAGCAAAAGGTTGCTTTGGAGGGCGACGGCGGTCTTTGGAGGGCGACGGCGGTCGTTGGAGGGCGACGGCGGTCGTTGGAGGGCGACGGCTTTAGCCGTCGCCTGCGGCCGGGGCTAAAGCCCCGGCCCTCCAAGATCTAACGCCCCGGCCCTCCAGCAATGCAATAAAGCGACTTGTAGCCGCGCATGAAGATCTCCCCGTCCACCAGCGCCGGCGAGGCGTCGAAGCCGTCGTCCAGGGTGTTCTCCGCCATGATCTCCAGCGTCGGGCCGTGCTTGAGGACCAGCGTCACGCCTTCGCGTCCGGTGATGAAGACCTTGCCGTCGGCCCCCACCGGCGAGGCGAAGACCTCCGGGGTCTTGGCCAGCCGCTGCGTTTGGTACAAGGGCTTGCCCGAGGGCGCGTCGAAGGCCGACAGCAGCCCGTTATTCGTTTTCAGGAAGTAGAGAATATTGTCGTAGAGCAGGGGCGAGGGCACGTACGGCGTGTCGCGATCGAGTTGCCAGGCGATGGCGCCGTTGCCGCTGATGTCGCCCTTCGCGCCGGCGAGGCGAATCGCCTTCAAATTGTTGCCGCGGAAGCCGCTCATCACGAACACCAGTCCGTGGCCGAAGACCGCCGTTGGAATCGGGTTCATCGTCGTCCCCGGTCCTTCCCAGACGACCTTCCCGGTCTCGAGATCGTAGCTGCGCACCTTGTTCATCCCGTTGACGATCACCTGCGGCCGGCCGCCATGCTCGACCACGAGCGGCGTCGCCCAGGTATCGATTTCATCGCGGCCCACGCGCCAGAGTTCCTTGCCGGTCCGCTTGTCGAGCGCGGTGACGAACGACGGCCCGGCAATGTGGTCCCACACGACCACGAGGTAGTTGCCGTAGAGCGCCGGCGTGGAGCCTTCGCCAAACTGGTTGCGCATCTGCTTCTTGCCGAAATCGGCCTGCCACAGCAACGTGCCGTTCATGTCGTAGGCGTAGAGCCCGCGTGATTCGAAGTACGCAATGACCATCGTGCCGTCGGTGATGGCCGAACTGGACGCCCATGTGCCGTTGTCCTGGTGCGACGCTTCGTGCGGCTCTTCCTCGCGCGCCACTCGCTCCCAGACGGTCTTGCCGGTCTGGCGGTCGATCGCCATCACCTTGTATTGATGGACGCCGCGCCGCGGTAGTCCGCCGCGCGGCTGATGTTGCGCCGGGCCCTCGACGCCGACCGGGACCGCGGTGAGCAGATACAACCGATTGCCCCAGACGATCGGCGAACCCGATCCGCGGCCGGGAATCTCGACTTTCCATTTCACGTTCTTCGTCTCGCTCCACTCCGTGGGCGGCCGCGCGGACTTCGAGACGCCGGTCATGAACGGCCCGCGCCACTGCGCCCAGTACCGCTCCGCATCGTTCGCCACCGGCTGACCGTGCAAGGGAACGCCGGCCAGCAAGGTCAGCAGCAGAAGTGGGGCTCGCATAGGGCGGATCTTACGCTGTTGACGGGCAAGTTCGGATAAAGTATCCTTCAATCCGGATTTACGGATGAACTTAGCCGCCGCCCCCATCCTCGACCACATGGCCGCCCTGGCCGACCCGGTCCGTTGCCGGATGCTGCTCTCGCTGGAGCGGCACGAGTTGACCGTCAACGAAATCTGTTCGGTCCTGC
Organism: Vicinamibacterales bacterium; assembly: GCA_039934485.1. Classification (GTDB taxonomy): domain Bacteria; phylum Acidobacteriota; class Vicinamibacteria; order Vicinamibacterales; family UBA2999; genus 12-FULL-67-14b. The sequence continues at coordinate 1,065 of JBDTMB010000278.1, read as the reverse complement.
AACTGCCGCAATCCACGGTGAGCCGCCACCTCAAGACGCTGGCCGATGATGCGTGGGTGACGTCGCGGCGCGACGGCACGAGCCGGTTCTACGGCATGGTGCTTGACGACCTCGACCAGGCCGCGCAACGGCTGTGGCCGTTGATCCGCGAGCAGGTCTCGGGCACGAGCGGCGCCGAACACGACGAGCGCCGCCTGAAGAGCGTGCTCTCGCGCCGGCGCTCCAAATCGGAAGAGTTCTTCGCCTCGGCGTCGGGCCAATGGGACAAGGTCCGCGAGGATCTGTTCGGAGAACGATTTCAGCTCTACGCGCTGTTGGCGCTGATCGAGCCGACGTTGACGGTCGGCGACCTCGGCTGCGGGACCGGGCAGGTGAGCGAGTTGCTGTCGCCGCACGTCGCCAGGGTGATCGCGGTCGACGGCTCCGCCGACATGGTGCAGGCCGCGCGCAAGCGGCTCAAGGGCGCGACCCACGTCGACGTCCGCCGCGGCGACATGGAAGCCCTGCCGATCGACGATGGGCAGCTCGACGTGGCGATCATCGCGCTGGTGCTGCATCACGTGCCGGAGCCGGCGCGCGCGCTGGCCGAAGTCCACCGAGTGCTCAAGCCCGGCGGCCGCTTGCTGGTGGTGGACATGCTGCCGCACGACCGCGACGAGTACCAGCAGCAGATGGGTCACGTGTGGCTCGGCTTCTCGGAAAAGACGATCAAGAAGTACCTGGACGCGGCGGGGTTTGACCGGCCCGCAATCACGCCGCTGCCCGCGGAAGAGCACGCCAGGGGGCCGAGCCTCTTCGTGGCCACAGCGCGGAAGCAGCATTGATAACCAATAACGAATAAACAATAACGAATAACCAATAACGAAACTTTAGGAGAGTGTCATGGCTATTGCAGTGAATGAAGTGCACGCGTTCGACGCGGCCAGGAAGGCCGGGCGCGAGGCGTTCAAGGTGAAGGACCTCGGCCTGGCCGAGTTCGGCCGCAAGGAAATCCGCCTGGCCGAGCACGAAATGCCCGGCCTGATGGCGCTGCGCGCGCGCTACGCCGGCAAGAAGCCGCTCGCC
>JBDTMB010000277.1:0-7941 GCA_039934485.1 Vicinamibacterales bacterium | reverse complement strand
CTGGAAGGCCTGGCGTTCAACGGTTTCGCGGGCCTCGACGATGACGTTGCGAACCCCAAGGCCTTCGATGAACGCCATCACCTGCTGCTGGGCGCCGGCGCCGATCGACAGCATCGACAGGACCGCCGCCACGCCGAAGATCATGCCCAGCATGGTCAGCAGCGTGCGCAGCTTGTGGAGCAGCAGGTTGTCGATGCTGCGCCCGATGTCCGGGAGCAGGACATCGGGTGTGAGGCGGCCGTCGAGCCGTTGGCCTGGCCGGGTCATCGCGGCCCCGGTGGCGGCGGACCCGCTGACGAGGCCGGCTGGTGGCCGCCGGGGGCCTTGCTCGGGTTGATGAGCGCGACCTCTGACGGGGCATCGATGCCGTCGATGACCACTTGTGTTTCGGTGCGCGCCTTGACCGTCACGGCCCTGGGCTCGAACCCGTTTGCCACCTTGAGGTACACGGTGGGCTGGCCCGTGACATCGAAAATGGCGGCCCGGGGCGCGTAGACCGCGTTGTCGAAGACCTCTCCGCTGATCGTGATCGCGGCGCTGACACCCGGCCGCACGGCTGCGGCGCCTTCCTTCACGTCGAACGCGATGTCAAACTTGCGGTCGGCTGCCGCGTCGAACATCTGCCGCGAAGCGACGCTGCTTACCGATCGCACGGTGCCCTGCAGCCTCAGATCGGGCGCCGCGTCCACCAGGATCTCGACCAGCTGGCCGGGCACGACGTTCGCGCGATCCTGCTCGGACAGCTTGGCGGTGACCTCCACGCGCGACGTGTCGACGAGCTCCGCCAAGAGCGTGCCGCCGCCGGCCGTGTCGCCCGGGCGAAAGTCTGGCATCGCCGATCCGCTGAACACGATTCCGCCGAAGGCGTTGAAATTCTGACGAACGGACACGATTCCATCGAATGGCGCGCGCAGGCGCAGGCTCTCGATATTCCGTTGGGCCACGGCAACCGCCACCCGCGCCTTCATACGCCGTTCGCGGATCATCGCGGTGGACGCGCTCGAGGTTTCGCGGTGGCTCTGGATCTCCTTCTCCAGCGCCGCCAGACGATCGCCGGCCTCGGCGAGCAGCATCAGGTTCTGCCGGGCGACGAGCGATCCCACCAGCTCGTTGGCTTTCGCATCCATCTCGGCCCGGCGAACGTTGAACCGTGCCGTGATTAGGGACACCTCATCGTCGGCAGCCAGCACGGCCGCCTCCGCCTCGGCCTTGACGATTTCCTGATCGGCCAGTTGCAGTTCGAATGACGCCTGCTCGAGCGCGAATTCCGGCTCGCTGGCATCGAACTCCGCGATCAGGTCGCCTTCCTTGACGGCGGTGCCGGAGTTGGCGAGCGAGACGATCGTCAGTTGTCCACCCATTGGCGGCACGAACATCTGCAGCGATTTCGTGGCGCGGAGATCACCGCTGGCGTGGACGCGAACCGCCACGCTGCCGCGTTGGATCGCGGCGGTGGGAACGCGCGACGCCTCGGGCACCACGCGGGACCATCCGACCGCGGCCAGGCCGAGAAGGGCCACGGCGCCGATGAGGCCGATCAGCCAGGGCCTTCTCACTTGCGCGCCTCGACGGTGGGATCGACCAGTGCGATGCGTTCGCCCGCGCTCACGCCACTGCTGATCGCGACGCGGTCGCGTCCGCGACGGGCAATCGTCACCGGGCGCGGCGTCACGGCGCGACCGTCGATCACATAGGCCACCGAGACGCCGTTCCTGGTGAACACGGCGGTATCCGGCACCACGATCACATCCGCGATCTGATCGAGCTCGATCATCGCGGTGGCGCTCATCCCCGACCGTACTCGCGGGTCCGAGTCGTCCAGCGCCACGCTGACGTCGAAGTTGCGCGTCGGCGGAAACGTGGTGAAGTCGGGCTTGGCGACAATCGAGATCTGGCCGATGGCGCCGGGGAACTCACGGTCGGGAATGGCATCGACGCGGACGCGCACGTGCGCGTCGGGCGGCACCCGGGCGCGATCGGCTTCGTCCACCCGGCAGGTCATCTGAATCGAGCTCAAGTCCGGCAGCTCGGCGATCGGCGCGCCGAACCAGGCGCGGTCGCCGCGCTTGAATTCCGGCGCCGACCTGGTGCCGGGCCCGCTGCCCCGATAGTTCGGCATCAGCGAGATTTGTCCCGCCGCCGGGCTGCGCATCGAGAGTGACGCGATGATTCGTTGCGCATCGGTCATGTCGAACGCCGCCTTGTCACGCTTTTGCCCGACGATGGCGATATCGGCGTCGGTGGTCCGGCGCTCGCCTTCGAGTTTCTGCCGTTGCGACTTGACCCGCGCTTCGGCGTCGGCCACGGCCAGTCTGAGTTTGTCGCCTTCGACCTTCGACTCCAGTTCAATCCGGCCCAGATCGAGCCGCGCCCGGGCTGCGGTCGATTGCAGTTCAGCCAGCAGGGCGGCGGCGGCCTGGAGCCGTCGCCGCGATTCCGATTCCACTTTCGCGACTTCCGATTGCGCCTGCTGCCACTCCGACCGCCGCTGTTCGAGCGTGCGCTGCTGAGGCGTGGCGTCGAACTCGACCACCACGTCGCCCGGCGCCACGGCGGCGCCGTTGCGAACCAGGTTGACGATCTGCAGATCAGAGCCGGATGATGGCGCGGTCATCACGATGGAACGCCGCGGCCGGATCTCGCCGCGGACCTCGAGCAGGTTGACGAAGGTGCTGGTCTCGAGCCGCATTGACGGTAACGAGACGGCGGCGGCACGGACGTACCTGGTGCCGATGACGACGGCAGCGAGCGCGGCGAGCGCGCCGACCGCGGCGACGCTACGCCGGCCGACGAATCGGCGAAGGGCACTCATCGGTGCGCTCCGGCGCCCGGCATTGGACCGAGGTCAATGGCGGCCGCGAGGTCCGGCAGCAGGTGCTCGTCGGTGCCGTCCACCGAGAAGACGGCCAGGAACGACCGCACCCGCTGCGACATGGAGCTGGTTAGCGCCACGGGTGACATGTAGTCGACCTTGCCGGCAAAAGTCCGTGCTGGATACGAATCCAGGGTGATGCGGACGGGCATGCCCGGCGTGAGGTACGCCGCATCGGCCTGGTTCACATTGGCCCGGACCCGCATCATCGTGGGATCGACCACATCCAGAATGGGGATGCCGGCTCGCACTTCCTCGCCTTCCTGGACCTCGCCCATCGTGCCGTTCTTCCAGATCTGCTTCAGCACCACGAGGCCGTCGAGCGGCGACTCGATCCGCATCTTCCTGGCGTTCTGTGTCGCGTGATCCCAGGCGTTCTTCGCACGCTCACGTTGGATCTCGAGAATCCGCAGGTCGGCAGCCTCCGTGCGGTTACGAAGATCGCTGGTCTTACGGAGTTGGGTCACCTTCGCCCTGGCCTCTTCGGCCATCAGCTGGTTCTTCTCGGCCGTGATGCCGGGCAGCATCTCGATGCCCAACAGATCGAGCTCCGCTCGGCGCAAGCCGTTTTCCGCCAGCGACAGGTCGGCTTCGCGACCGGCGCGGTCGATCTGCTGTTCGCCCTTCTTTTTCTCGAGTTGGGAGAGGATGTCGCGATACTCGTATTCCCGGTCCCGCGCCGCCTTGATCTGCGAGGTTCGATCGAACTCCACGAGCAGGTCTCCGCGTTTGATCCGCGTACCCGCCTTGGCCAGGCGAACGACGATGAGTTGGCCGGGAGTGCCGGCCAGGCGCGGAGCCGACACCGGCCGGCTGCGGACGGGCTCGACCATGCCATGCAGCCGAAGCCCGGCCGGTAAGGCTGCGCCTGACTGCGCGAACACCGTCCCCGAGAGCATCAAGGCGACCGATACTTTTGCCAGGCGGCAACACTCGGCGGTCGGTCCCGTTGGCGGCACTGTCCCTCCTTGCAGGTCGTCCGAAGGTTAGACGGTCCGAATCGGCTTTCGGCTGGGAAAGGCTACCATCGATTCTTCGACCCGCCCGAATTCGTGCAGAAGAGGAGCAGGAGCCGACCGGCGGCGTTGCGCGACTGGCGGGTCAGAACGGGGAATGGTGGTCGCGGATCACGTCCTCACGTCAACTCGCCGAGGTAGCCGCGGCGCTCGAACCACTTGGCCGCTTCCAGCACCGGCACGATCGTGAACGCCAGCGTACCCGTGAGGGCCCAATCACTCCACGCGAAGCTGAAGGTCGCAAACGGCCCCTGCAGGAAGGGTACGTAGATGATGAGGACCAGCAGCACCAGTTCCCATGCGACCGCCAGGTTCAGCCACCGGTTTGCGAACGGACGCCGAAACACCGAGAAGCGGTCGGAGCGGTAGTTGTACGCCTTGAAGAACTGGATCAGCACCAGCGACATGAACGTCATCGCCATCGCCTCGGCCAGCGGACGTCCACTCTGGATCAGCCAGGTAAAGAGGCCGAGGTTGACCAGGGCGGACCAGGCGCCGCCGGCGAGGATGAGCACCACCAGCGGCCGGGTGAACACGCCGGCTCGCGGATCGCGAGGCTGTCGCCGCATGAGCTCCGGCTCCGGCGGATCAACGGCCAGCGCGAGCGCAGGCAGTCCGTCGGTCGCCAGGTTCACGTACAGGATCTGGACGGCGGTGAGCGGCAGCGGCATGCCGGCGAGCGCCGCACCCGCCATCAACAGGATCTCACCCACGTTCGAGGAGAGCAGGAAGGTCAGGTACTTGCGGATGTTGCTGAAGACGATGCGGCCTTCCTCGACGGCCGCCACGATGGTCGCGAAGTTGTCGTCCAGCAGCGTGACGCCGGCCGCCTCCTTGCTGACGTCCGTGCCGGAGATGCCCATGGCGATGCCGACGTCCGCCTTCTTCAGTGCCGGCGCGTCGTTGACGCCGTCGCCGGTCATCGCGACCACGTCGCCCCGCCTCTGCCAGGCGTCGATCACCCGCAGTTTGTCCGCGGGCGACACGCGGGCATAGACGCCAATGCTGTTCACCTCGCGGACGAGGTTGTCGTCGCTGATCTGCGACAGTTCCTGGCCGGAGACCACCCGTCGGCCGTCGAGCAGCCCGATCTCTTTCGCGATCGCGGTTGCGGTCAGCGGGTGATCGCCAGTGATCATGACGGGCGTGATGCCGGCGTCCCAGCAGGTCTGAACCGCCGCGCGGGCTTCGGCTCGCGGCGGGTCCATCATGCCGACCAGTCCGAGCCACGTCATCGTGCGCTCGGCATCGGCCAGTTCCGCGTGACGCTTGCGTGCGATCGCCAGCACCCGCAGGCCGACCGACGCCATCTCGCGTTCCAGCGCCAGCAGGGCGGCACGGTCCGATGGATGCAGCGGAACCTCATGGCCATCGCGCTCCCAGGTTGCGCAATCCGGCAGGACCGCGTCAACGGCGCCCTTCGAGTATGCGACGAGCGACGCACCTTCGGCTCGGTGGAGCGTGGTCATCCGCCGCCGTTCGGAGGTGAACGCGATTTCGAGCTGGCGAGGCTGCGCCTCATTCAGCGCGGCCTGATCCAGTCCGGCCTTCTCGGCGGCCACGACGAGTGCGCCCTCGGTGGGATCCCCTTCGACGTGCCAGCGTCCTCGGTCGTCCAGGAGCACCCGCGCGTCGGATGACAACGCCGCCGCCCGCAGCAACTCGGTGACGGATCGTGGTGCTGGAACGACGACGCCATCTGTCAGGAACTCACCGACCGGGTCGTAGCCGACGCCGCCAACATCGTGCACCCCGTCGGCCGTGGCAACCCGGCGGACCGTCATTTCATTCCTGGTGAGGGTCCCCGTCTTGTCCGAACAGATGGTGGAGGTGCTGCCGAGCGTCTCGACGACCGGCAGCCGTCGGACGAGCGCCCGGCGCTTGACCATGCGTCTCACCCCGATCGCCAGCGAAATCGTCACGACCGCCGGCAGCGCTTCGGGCACGACGGCGACGGCCAGTGCGATGCCGAAAATGAACATCTCGAGCGGCGGCATCCCGCGCCACAATCCAAGCACCACGATGGCCGCGACGATGGCCAGGGCGGCCTTGCCGAGTATCGAGCCGAGCCGATCGAGGTTCTCCTGCAGGGGCGTGCGGCCCGGCGAGACTGACTGCACCAGCCGGCTGATCCGCCCGAACTCGGTGGACATGCCCGTGGCGACCACCACGGCCTGGCCACGTCCACGCGTGACGAGCGTGCCCGCATACGCCATGTTGCGTCGGTCCCCGAGCGGCAGATCGGATGACGGCATCGGCGCGGCTGACTTCTCGACGCCGGCGGATTCGCCAGTCAGGGGGGCTTCGTCGATCGAGAGGTTCATGGCCAGCGTCACCCGCGCGTCGGCGGGGACGCGGTCGCCCGCGCGCAGCGCGATGAGGTCGCCAGGCACGAGTTCACGCGCCGGAATGGCCAGCTCCATCCCGTCCCGGATGGCGTGTCCGACCGGGGCGGCCATCTCGCGCAGCGCTTCGAGCGCCCGCTCCGCTCGATATTCCTGGATGAAGCCAAGCAACACCGCAAACAAGACGATGACCGCGATCACCGCCGCCTCGAGCCCGTGCCCGAGCAGTCCTGAGAGTACGGTCGCGGCGAGCAGGATCCCCACCAGCACGTTCTTGAACTGTGCGGCAAGGGTGTGCCACGGCGAGCTGCGCGCGAACGCCTGCAGCTCGTTGGGTCCATGGGTCTCGAGACGACGGCGCGCCTCGGCTTGCGTGAGACCCGTCTCGGTGCTGCCAAGTTGCCTCAGGACCTCGGTCGTGGCGAGGCTGTGCCAGGCGCCCGGTTCCTCAGCGATTCGGGTTTCGACGGCCATGACCGGCTCCGGTGAGTGACAAGATGTTTCAACGGTACGGCTTGACGTAGGGAATAGACAAATAGATAGTTCATCGTCTTACGGATGTTTTTCTCTATGCATGGGGCATCACATGAACTGGTTGAACTATCACCACCTCCTGTATTTCTGGACGGTCGTGCGGGAGGGGAGTGTCTCGAAGGCGGCCGGCAAGCTGCGGCTCTCGCAGCCGACCGTCAGCGCGCAGGTGCGCCTGCTGGAAAAGGCGCTCGGCCATCAGCTGTTTGTGAAGAAGGGACGAACGCAGCTGCTGACCGACGTGGGCCGGACGGTGTACCGTTACGCCGACGAGATCTTCGGCATCGGCCGGGAGCTGCTCGAAACGCTGGAAGGCCGCCCGCCAGGGCGGGCGATGCAGCTCACGGTCGGCATCGCCAACGCCGTGCCGAAGCTGGTCGTCTATCGGCTGCTGAGGCCGGCGCTCGAGCAGCCCGAGCCGGTCCGGCTGGTGTGCCGGGAAGACAACGCCGAGCAACTGATCGCCCAACTCGGAACCTACCTGCTGGACGTGGTCATCGCCACCGCGCCGGCGCCGGCCTACTTGCCGATCAAGGTGTTCAACCATCTGCTCGGCGAATCGGCAATCGCGTTCTTCGCGCCGCCGCCACTGGCGGCGCAGCTCAAGCGACGATTTCCCGGTTCGCTCCGCCACGCGCCGATGTTGCTGCCGACCACCAACAGCCCCTTGCGGCGAGCGCTCGAGGAGTGGTTCGACGCGCAAGGGATCGCGCCGAGAATCGTAGGCGAGTTCGAGGACTCCGCGTTGATGGAAGTGTTCGGGCAAGCGGGGGGATGCGTGTTTCCGGCGGCCTCGGCGATTGCGGATGACGTCAGCCGGTTTTACGGCGTGCGGATGGTCGGACGCATCGAATCGGTGCGGGAGCGGTATTACGTCATCTCTGCCGAGCGGCGCCTGAAGCACCCCGGCGTGCTGGCGATGACCAGCGCCGCGCGCGATCAGGTGTTCAAGTGAGCTAGGAACCTGATGGCTTTGGCGCCGCCGGCGCCTTGAACGGGTTCGATCCAAACCGGAACGTCAGTGCAAAAAACGCTCGCGCAGCCACCACGCTGGTGTGCAGGGAGGCCGCGTCGATGTCCTCGTTGACGGTCTGTGGCGGCGTGGCTTCGCTGTACCGCCCCTTCAAACGCATCTCGGGGACCATCGCCACGCCGCCGACGAAGCCGATCTTCCAGT
>JBDTMB010000276.1:0-7977 GCA_039934485.1 Vicinamibacterales bacterium | reverse complement strand
GACGCAGAACTGGATCTTCTTCATCCAGGGCCGCAGATGACGCAGAACTTTCCTCTCACCAATCCAGGGCCGCAGATGACGCAGAACTGGATCTTCTTTGTCCAGGGCCGCAGATAACGCAGAACTTTCCTCTCACCAATCCAGGGCCGCAGATGACGCAGAAATGGATCTTCTTCATCCAGGGCCGGCAGATGACTTAGAACTAGATCTTCATCATCCTGGACCGCGGAGGGCGAAGGATTGGCGTGAGCGCCACAACAACGTGAGTCGGCACTCCGTTCGCCTCCACAGGGAGGACCACGCCGGCTGCGGCCCGAAGGCGATGTCAGACCGCTCGTCGCGATCCATCGTCTGAACACCCGAACGAGGATCGACCACCAATGTTTCAAGAGATCATCATGCCCAGGCGGTCGGGGATTCTGCCGACCGTTCATACGTTACTCACGTGGCTTTGCTGGTTGGCGATGTGTTCAATGGCCGCCGCACAGCCTGCCTCCCCTGCTGCTCTCTCGGAGAGTGCGCGCACTTATCTGGAAGGGGTCATCTCGTTGGCCCAAGCGAACTCGATTAACCGGTCCCAGATTGACTGGCCGGGCGTACGGCGGGAGGCCTTGTCCCGGGCTGCGGGCGCTCAAGATGAGGCTGGCACACATCCGGCCGTTCAATGGCTGGTGTCGGCGCTGGGGGACCGACATAGTGCGTTTCTCGACCCCGCTGCGCTCAAGGCCCTGCCGGCTCGGAGTGCGGCGGTTTCTGGCAAACCCGAGGCCCGGCTGTTGCACGATCGATTTGGGTTCGTCTTGGTTCCAACGTTCGGGTCGCCCGTTCAGGCGTCGATTGATCAATTCGCGACCGACCTCCATGGAGCGATCGGCTCGGTCGAGGCCTCTCATCCTTGCGGGTGGGTTGTTGACTTGCGTTCGAACGGCGGCGGCAACATGTGGCCCATGTTGGCGGGTGTTGGCCCGATCATTGGGACGGGACGCCTCGGCTCTTTTCAAGATCCTGATGGTCGAGGCGCGACGTGGTCATACCAAGCCGGTGAAGCCAAGACGGATAGCCGCACGGCCGCGAAGACGCTCAGGACGCCGGTGACTCTTCATGGGGAAATGCCGCCCGTCGCCGTCTTGATCGGATCAACGACGGCCAGCTCTGGTGAAGCGATCGCCATCGCATTTCGCGGTCGTGCGTCGACGCGATTGTTCGGGGCGCACACAAAAGGACTGACGACCTCCAACCGTGTGTTTCCGCTTTCCGACGGCTCTCTGCTGAACCTGGCCACCGCGGCATTTGCGGATCGGACCGGAGCCTCGTACCGCGACGGCGTCATTCCGGACGAAGTATGGGACGCGTCTTCGGACCTCGCCAAAGACAGCCTGCCGATCACCTGGTTGGCCGCTCAGCAGGGCTGTGTCGCCGACCGACCTTGAAGAGTGGTTGCGTCATCTGCGGCCTGGATTGGTGAGAGGAAGCTCTGCGTCATCTGCGGCCCTGGATTGGTGAGAGGAAGCTCTGCGTCATCTGCGGCCCTGGATTGGTGAGAGAAAGCTCTGCGTCATCTGCGGCCCTGGATTGGTGAGAGAAAGCTCTGCGTCATCTGCGGCCCTGGTTTGATAGGAAAAATATCTGCGCAATCTGCGGCCTCAGTCGGCGATCCCCAGCCAATACGCGATTAACCGTTGCGTCTCGAACAGCGTGAAGCGGATGGTGCCGCGCGACTGCCACCACTGGTCGACGTTCGATCGATCGTAGCGCGAGGCGCGCATGATGATCGTGACGCCGGTGCCGCTGACCTTGCGGTTCATCTCCATCCGGGCGCGGCGTGTGTGCTGCCTGGAGGTGACGACGATCACGCGCGACCAGTGGCGCGCGGTGGCGATCCTGAAGAGCGAGTCCGCTTCGTCCTTGGTGCTGTCCTGCTCTTCGAGCGATTCGATCACGGCCCTGGGCACACCGAGCCGGTCCATGACCTCGATTTCGATCTCCGCCTCGCTTGGCACCTTGAAGCCGCGCTCCCGCAGTTCCACCTCGCCCCAATCGTAGGAGCCGGTCGACAGCAGCACGCGCGGCGCCCAGCCGGCCTTGTAGAGGTCCACCGCCTCGAGCTGCCGTTCGTAGCGCGTGCCGCTGAGGACGTAGAGGGCATCGGCCTTGGCGAGCGGGTCTTCCACGACCAGCCAACGGCCAAGGCGGGGAAACGCCAACGCTGCGAGGAGGAGGAGGAGAAGCGCCGCCAGGGCGGTCGCGCGGACGAGGAATCGTTTCACTGGGACGAACTCCGGCCCCACGCCGGGGCCGGATAGGGAAGCTAAAACAAAACAGTATTACCCTTCTACTAGTCGCACGTCTCCAGCGCGAGGACCCTTTTGGGATTCCTCGATGACGAAGTCGACGCGCTGCCCTTCACGCAGCAGCTCAAACACCGCCCCACGCACCGAACTGCGATGGAAAAAGTGCTCGAGCCCGGATTCATCGCGAATGAATCCGAAGCCTTTGTCTATAAGGAGCCGTGCGATTGTCCCGGTCGGCATAACCTGTCCTCCGATGAACCGAAACCCAAAGGAAACGCCCTCTGGGCCGCCGCACCCACGATACCGGTGGTATCCAAAATGAGGCCGAATTGCAGCGTGGCCAACGGTTAGGGGGACGCGGGCTAAACCGGCGGCAATAGTAGGCAGGTCAACCGGGGGAAGTCAAGTATACGGCCGGGGTGGATACCCTGTTTACAGAGCTCAGCCTTAATCGACGACAATGCATATGTTTTCCGAGGGAAACCGATGATTACCGCTGTTGTGCTTGCCGCTGGAGCCTCGCTACGGATGGGACGGCCCAAAGCCGCCCTTCCGCTGGGGCCGGCTGGCCGGACCGTCCTCTCATATTCGGTCGACACCCTGCTGGCCGCCGGCCTGCCGGCGGTGACCGTGGTGGCGGGCGCACACGCCGACGCGGTCCGTGCGGCGTGGCCGTCGCGCGACCGGCGGGTGCGCATCATCGAACATCCGGGCTGGGCGCAAGGGCAGTTGTCGTCGCTTGTGGCCGGTCTCGACGCCGTTGACGATCCGCTGCTGGAGGCGTTGCTCGTGACCCTGGTGGACGTCCCGCTGGTCAGCGCCGCCACCGTTCGCGCCGTCGTCGCGGCGTGGCGCAAGACCCGGGCGCCGATCGTCCGGCCCGTCGACGGCAACCTCCATGGCCATCCGGTGATCTTCGATCGATTGGTGTTTGAGGAATTGCGGACCGCGGATCCGGCGGTGGGGGCGAAGGCTGTCTTCGCCGCCCACCTCACCGAGATTCTTGATGTTACGGTGTCAGATCCAGGAGCGTTCGAGGACCTGGACACACCGGACGATTACGAGCGTCTCCGTCAACGGCACACCGGCTGAATACCCTGCCCGAGGATCTGCTGGAACACCCTGGTCGCCGCGTCGCCGTGGCCGCAACCGTTCAGCCGATAGCGCAGGTATTCGAGCACCCACACCACGGCGCCTTCGTTGTCCACGAACGACGTACCCTGCGACCGCTTGAGCGTGTCGCGATAGGTGGCGTTGAGATCGTTCATGAACAGGAGCCCTTCGTTCCTCGGCGGGAAGGGAATGGCGCCGACCGGCGTCAGCGCACAGACGAGAGTGCCGCCGGTGCCGGTGATTTGCGCGAGCGTGCGCTCTTCCGCCGTGGCGTGCGTGCACTGACCCACGCGCTGCCGCGCGTACTCGGTGAGCCAGATCACCGCGCCCTCTGGATCGAGGTAGGTCGCCGACTGACCGGCGCGCAGCGTGTTCTGATACACCAGCAGCAATTGCGCGTAGAAATCATTCGGCTCGTTGCGGGGAGGGAAGCTGACGTTGCCCGACACGCCGCCGCCATAGAGTGATTGCGCGCCCTGGATGTCGTCGCTCGCCAGCGTGTCGAGGTTGCCGATGATCGAGTTCATGATCGCGTTCACCGACTGGCCATAGTCGTCGGGGTGATCCAGGCCGAACGCGTGGCCGAACTCGTGTATCGCGACGCGCCGGAAATCCTCGACGCCGCTGCGCAGGTTCCCGCGGTAGGAATTCCACGAATACTTGGTATTGAAGATCACGTCCGCTTCAACCCGCGCGCTGCCGCCGCGGGTCCAGCGGGTCGTAACCGCCAGCGTGTTGGCGCCAAACGCCGCGCCGTAGATGGCGCTGTCGAAGTAGACGTTGTTGACGAGATCGCCGTCGCCCTTGGACACGGTGGAATCCCGGATCACCGTGAACCTTGCGTTGTTCAGGTAGTTGTTCCAGATCGAGAGCGCCGACTCTGCCACGGAGCCCCAACTGGACGCGCCGTCGATCAGGGTGCCCGACGAGGCGCCGAGCTGAAGGTGCATCACGATGTTGCCGTTGGCCCAGGTTGAACCGAGCGTGGAGAAACCGCGAGTGGTCGTGCCGGTGGTGAGCACGATGGCGGCGACCAGGGCGGCGCCGACGACGAAGCGGCGGGTGGCGTTCATCGCGCCCTCCCGGCAGCCGTCACGCGCGCGCGGACGGCGGATTCGAGTTCACTGAGCCGCATCGGCGTGATGGAGAGGAGCGAAGGCGAGCGCGCCGCGCCGATCTGCGCGGTGCTGGCCAGTGAACGCCCGTCGTAGGCGGCGACCCGATCCACTCCCGCCGGGTCGTGGACGATGCGCAGGCGCCCGTGCATGAAGCCCACGAGCGGGCTGATCGTCCTCACTTCGTCGCTGACGAAGAGCACGTCGCGCTGGCCAACCGTGAATTCCGGCATGCCGACCACTTCCATCCGATCTTCACCGATGGTGCCGCCGAGGAATTCGAGTTGCGTCTGGTTGCCGAGCGATCCCTTCCACACCTCGTCGACGCGGAAGGTCACGATCGTCACAATGCTGCGGCCCCTGGGCGTCGGCTGCCAGATCGCGCGCTGGCTGACGACCTCGCCGACGAAAATCAACCGGGCGCCGGCCACGAGCTGGTCAAAGGTCGGAGGGATGACGGTGGTGGCACGGGCCCCCGCCGCAAACAGCACAGTACAAACAAGCGTAAGCGGTAAGAGACGCCGCAGCATGAGAATCCTCCTCGGAAAAGGTAAGAATAGTTCAGATGGCTCAGCAACGGCTGATCTGGTTTTTGGCGTGTGCGGTTCTGGGCAACCAGGCGGTCCGGTCGCCGTTTCCGGGGACCATCGACCAGCACCCGGCGATCAATTACGCCACGCGGATCGCCACCGACCGTGTCGCGCGCGCACGCGGGGACCTGAAATTCGAAGTCACCTCCGGATACCTGCGGTCGGTGCTCGCGGCACTCGAGATTCCGGTTGAATCGCAGGTCCTTATCTTCTCGAAGACCGGGGTTCAGCAGGCCTACACGACCCCCCGGACACCGCGCGCCCTCTACTTCAGCCAGGACGTCTACGTCGGCTACATTCCCGGCGCGCCGCTCATCGAAGTGGCGTCGCACGATCCGGAGCTGGGGGTGGTGTTCTACACGCTCAACCAGGACGCGCGCACGCCGCCGGTGTTCGAGCGGCAGGAGCGGTGCTTGTCTTGCCACCTGTCGTCCAACAGCCTCGATGTGCCGGGCCTGCTCGTGCGCAGCATGTTCACCAGCGACGATGGGCGGACGCGGCCGCAGCTGGGCAGCTTCCTGATCGATCATCGCAGCCCGCTCGACAACCGGTGGGGCGGCTGGTACGTGACGGGAACGCATGGCGCGATGAAGCACATGGGCCAGGCGATGAACACCACCGCGCTCGATCCAGGAGTGGACAGCAGTTTCTATCCGGCGGCGACCAGCGACATCCCGGCGCTCCTGGTGTTCGATCACCAGGGCCGGATGATCAACCTGATCACGCGGCTGGGCTGGGAAACGCGGATTGCCGAGGACGAGACGCGGCTCGATTTCTCGCAAGGCGAGTTGCGCGACCTGGTAAGCGAGTTTGTGGACTACCTGCTGTTTGTCGATGAAGCCCCGCTGACCTCGCCGGTACAGGGCGTCTCTGGCTTTGCGAAGATCTTCGCCGCCACGGGTCCGCGCGACCGCCAGGGACGATCGCTGCGCGACCTCGATCTCAACACGCGGCTGCTGCGCTATCCCTGCAGCTACATGATCTATTCAGCGGCGTTTGACGGCATGCCCGAGGCGGCGCGGGCGGCGGTTTACCAGAGGATGCGAGAGGTCCTCCAGCAGAAACCGCCGGAGGACCGCATCGCGATTACCGAGATACTCGCCGAGACCAAGCCCGGGTTCAGCCGACCGTGAAGGGAATGCTCGCTCGCGTGGCGCCCCAGTCGATGTGGAGCGTCGCGCCGGCGGGCGTATCTTCGATCGTGTAGGTGAGCTGCTCGACCGGCTTGGCGTTGGCCGAGGCCTTCATCGGCGCGCGGCCGAGGTCGTCGGCCTTGCCGGGATAGGGGATGCCCCACTGGCCGGTCTTCTTGCTGACGATCAGCTGCCAGGTGCCGTTCACGGGGATGGTGTAGAGCGTGTAGGTACCGGCCGGCACGTGCAGCGCGCCGATCATCAACGCCTTGTCGGTCTTGAGCGTGGTGGCCTCGTCGGCACCGGTGCGCCATTCCTTGCCGTCGAAGGGATCGACGTCTTTCCCGGGCACGCGGCCCTTCAGCGAGGGACGCCCGTACTCGATCGAGAGATTGCCGCCGTCGATGGTCCACTCGGTCCGCACGTGCGGGCTGCCGCCGCTGCCGGTCTTGAGTGGGGTGGTCTTCTGCGCGCTCACCGCGGCGCCACACGCGAGCGCCGTTACTGCCAGTGCCAAAACCGTTCGCTTCATCAGTGTCTCCTTCGCAAGGCCGAGCTTGGCCGGCGTTCTACTGTCTGTCATCGTAGCGCACGCGCATATCTTGAGCGGGTGAGCGGGTCCGCAAGGCCCCCGACTTTGGACGTTGGCGGGGGCCGAAGAGTCTGGCGGGTTGCCGCTATTCGTGGCGGAGGGCGGACACCGGATCGAGCCGCGCCGCGCGCCGCGCCGGCACGAGCGCAGCGACCAGCGTCACACTGCCCAGCAATGCTGCGATGATCCCGACCAGTTTCCAGTCGTTCGCAGATGTTCCGGCGATGAACACTTTCATCAGGGTGATCGACCAGTAGGTGCCGGCCGCTCCGGCCACGCAGCCGAGCGTGATCAGCAGCAAGGCCCGGCGGCCGATCAACCAGCTGATGGTATGGGCCGGCGCCCCGACCGCCATCCGGACGCCGATCTCCTGCGTCCTGGTGGTCACGGCATGCGAGGTGATCACATACAACCCCGCCGTCGAGACGAGCAGCGCGACTATCGCGAGCGCAATGAAGATGCCCGAAGCGAGGTTATGCGTGAAGAACCGCACCGATAGCATCTGGTCGGCGGTCTGGGGTGCGTTGAGCGCGATGTTGGCATCAATGGATCGCAATTCTTCGCGCAGCACCGAGATCACGTTGCCGCTGCTGCCAGTTGAGCGAAGCACGAGGTACAGGGATGATGGCGGCTCCCCTCGATACGGAAGGTAGACGACGGGATTGGCTTCCGTGACGATCGTCTGCCGCACTGACGGCGAAATGCCGACGATCGTCAACCACGGTCCTTCCTTTTCCGGCGGCGTTGTTTCAATCAGTCGAATCTGTCCGCCGAGTGGATCCGCATCCGGAAAATACACGCTGGCGAAGCGTTGATTGACGATCGCGACTGGGCTTTCGGGTCCGCCGTCGCCGCTCTCGAATGATCGTCCGCGGCTGAGCGACACGCCCAGAGCGTCGAAATACCTCATTCCGATGCTGACGACCCCGACCTCTGGTGCGGACACTCCGGCTGCGAGCGGCTGGCTCTGCAACATCAGCTTGCGAGCCGGCACGCCGGTCAGCGGCGGTGACGTGGCGATGCTCGCTCCGGCAATCGCCGGGTTGGCGGCGAGCCGTTCGTCAAGCCGCTTGACGAATGCCAATCGCGCAGCGGCGCTCTTGTAGCTTGGTGGCAGGGTGATCCCGCCCGTCAGCAAGTGTT
>JBDTMB010000275.1:0-7989 GCA_039934485.1 Vicinamibacterales bacterium | reverse complement strand
ACCACAACGTTACGATCGCGAGCCGGTCATTCCATACTGTCTCGCCGGATTGCGCGGTTGCACTGCGGACGCGCGATTTCGATTAGAGGACGGGGCGAAGGCGAAATCGCGCGTGCAATTCGTCTCGCTCGGCGCGATTTCGGTGGCACCTGAGTCCGCGTCCCTCTTAGGAGGCCGCGCCCGGCAATTCCAGTGGGCTTCGAGATTGACGCTCGACGGTCTCAACCCTCGAGTGACTCGCCGTCACGGCATCAGGCTGTTCGCGGAAAAAACCGTTGGCAGGTGAATGGGACCCGCCTCGTCCGTGGCATTCCCACGAGCGAAGCGAGTCCCACGAATCCAAGGAGCCGCCAAAGGCGGCGACTCCCTCGAGCCGCGAAGCGGCGAGTCCTATTTCGTGACCGTCCCGCAGGCGATACGGGCGCCCGCGTTGCCGGCCGGGTCCGACTTCATGTCGTCGGCTGCGGCGTGAATCATCAGCGCGGTGCCGCCGTTGGCGAACACCGAGTTGGCGTCGGTGCCCAGCGAGACGTTCTTGTTGACGATGGTGGCCTTGGCCGTGCCGTTGGCGGCCACGGTGAAGTTGGCCATGTCGCCGGCGTGCGGACCCTCGGGGTTCTGCATCCCGTGCTTCTTCATTCCGGGGTTGAAGTGGCCACCAGCCGTGGTGAATCCGGGGGCTTCGCACTTCGCGGTCTGGTGGAAGTGCAGCGCGTGTTCGCCCGGCGGCAGGCCCTTGAAGTCGATGTCGATGCTCACGCCGCCGCCCTTGGCGGCCGACAGCATGGCCATGCCGACGTCCTTGCCCTCGGCGTCCTTGAGCATGACGTGGGTCATGCCTTGTGCGGAAAGTGAGAGAGTGCCCGCGACGACCGTCGCGACGATGAGAGCGAGTGTCCTGTTCATACGGCTCCTGTGACTAGTGTCGGTGAAGAGTGGACCAGACCTGTGGTCCGCCTAATCGTAGCAAAAAAATGGACTCGCCCCGCCCTTTGCGAGCGAAGCGAGTCCCGGAGGAAGAGGTACGACGCGCCTAGAAGATGACGCGCAGCGCGAACTGCATCTGGCGCGGGGTCCCCAACCCGACCGTGCGGCCCACCGTGCTGGTGAGGCTGCCGAACGTGCCGGCGGCAGCCGACGTGAAGGCCTGCCCAGGCTGCACCTTGTTCGCTTCCGTCAGCGCCGCGCTCGGCAGCGCCGCCGGCAATGTGCCGTTCGGGTTGGCGAAGTTCACCGTGTCGAGCACGTTGAAGATCTCCCAGCGCAGCTCGACCCGCGAACCGCCGCCCACTTCGAAGCGCTTCGACAACACCAGGTCGAGCTGCTTGAAGCTCGGCCCCTTGATGGAATTGCGCTCGAGGTTGCCCCACTGGCCGGGCGCCGGTGTCGCAAACGCCGCGGGGTTCAGGTAGGCCACGCCGCTTCCGGTGTAAAGGATCGGGTCGACGCCGGGAACCAGGTCCGGGCGCCGCACATTGCGCGAGGCGCCGCCGCCGGGTGTGTTAATGACCGCGATGCGATCCGCGGCGGGGTTCAGGAAGTAGCTGCCCGAGCCGTCGCGGTAGACCACGTCCGGGCGCGTAATCTTGACGTCCACCGGCAGGCCGCTGCGGCCGTTGACGATGGCGCCGACATCCCAGCCGCCGAGCAGCGCGTTGGTCACCGCCGAGGCATTCGCGCCGTACTTGCGGCCCTTGCCGTACGGCAGGGCGTAGAGCGCGCTCAGGTTATACATGTGCCGCACGTCGAAGGCGTTGTAGCCGAGGTCGTAGTCGAAGTCGGCCAGGTGGTGGGCGTCGGCGCTGTTTGCCGCTGTCTGCGCTTCGTTCGACCCCGCCGTGTTGCCGTAGCTCTTCGCCATCGTGTACTGGAAGTTCATCGTCAGGCCCGAGGACAAGCGGCGGGCGAGCGAGAGCTGCATGGCGTTGTAGGCGTCGTGGCCGCCGCTGGTCTTGACGTCAACCTCAGCGTACGGATTCTGCACGCCGGTGATGTTGCCGGCGGCGTCCTTCTGCACGATTGAGAACTCGCGAATCACGAGCGCGGCGTTCGCGGGGTTCGGGTTGGTCACCACCTGTGTGATCCGGTTGGCGACCGTGCGCAAGAAGAGGTTACGGCCCTGGCTGCCGACGTAAGCGCCGGTAAAGGTGATGCTGCCGGGCAGCTCGCGCTGAATCGACGCCGTGTACTGATACACGCGTTCCGGAACGGTGTAGTCGTTGGCATAGACGCGCGGCTGATAGCTGCGGGTGTTCGGGTTGTTCACGAAGTTCGCGCGCAGCAGGTTGACATCGACCGGGAAGGCGACGCCGCTCGACAGCGTGGAGCTGATGCGGTCGCTTTCAATCGGCTGAATCTGGTCTTCGGTCTGGCCGGGCCCCACGAACATGCCCACGCCGCTGCGCAGCACCGTCTTGTCGCCGAGGGCCCAGGTGCCCGACACGCGCGGCTGGAGGTTGTTCTTCTTCGAGATGAACAGCGGCGTCGTGTTCGGATCGATGACGCCGGTGTCGATGTTGAACTTCACCTGCAGGTTGTCGCGCTCCCGCATCGGCGTGTAGTAGTCGTAGCGCACGCCGTAGTTCAACGTGAAGGCCGGTGTCACCTTCCACTCGTCCTGGGCAAAGCCGACGTAGTAGTTCTGCACCGTGTGACGCTCGCCGGTGGCGCCGTTGTTGAAGACGCTGGGCGCGCTCACGTCGCCGAGGTACTGCACGGTAGACGGCTGGTTGGCGAGGAAGGCGGTGATGTTGGCGAACGAGTAGGTGGTGCCGCCAATCCGATCGGTGGCCATGCGGATGAACCGGAGCTCGCCGCCGACCTTGAACAGGTGGGAACCACGCGTCAGCGTCATCGAATCGATGAACGAGAGCGAGAACGGGTGGTAGGGCTGGGCCTGGCCGTTGGTGGCACTGTTGGCGCGGACCAGGCCGCCGGGCGTGGCGACACCGGTCGATGAGCCCTGACCGGCGATCCCGGTATTGGCCACCGAGCCGGTGAGGCTCAAGGCGATGTTCTTGGTCTCGGCGGTTGGTCCGATGCCCTCGATGTTGGTGTCGGCGGCGTTGTATCCGATCTTGAGTTCGTTGATCGTCGAGTTGCCGAACAGGCCCTGCAGAGCGAAGACCGCGTTCGATGGATTGGCGCGGATGTCCACGATGCGGCCCGTCACGCCTTCCGGCTGGACGTTGGTGCCCTGGTCGTGGAACGCGCGAACGTAGCTCGACCACTTGCTGTTCCACTTGAAGTCGAGGCGTGTGCTGTAGGCGTTCTCCTTGACGGTGCCGTCGGCCTGGAGTTGCGCGATGTCGTAGTCGGGGTTGGTGGAAGCGCCCGGGAGGATGACCGCGCCCGGCGCCTTGAAGCCGGCGCGCAGCGGCAGCATCGCCGGCACCGCGCGCGACCACGCGGCCTCGCTCGGGATGGCTTCGACGAAGTTCAACCCGGCATTCAGCTGGTAGCCCTCGTAGCTGCCGAAGAAGAACGCCCGGTCCTTCGCCAGCGGACCGCCCACCGAGCCGCCATACTGGTGCTGGTTCAGTTTGGATTTCGGCAGCCCCGCGCGGGTGTCGAAGAAGTTCGGCGCATCGAAGGCATCGTCGCGGTAGTACTCGAACAGGGCGCCGTGCATCTTGTTGCTGCCCGACTTGGTGACCACTGAAATCTGGCCGCCGGTGCCGGTGCCGAACTCGGCGGGGAAGCTGTTGGACTCGACGCGGAACTCCTGCACGTTCTCGAGGCTCGCCTGGAGCTTGAAGGGTGAGGGGACCTCGCCGTTCAGGTTGCCCGGGCTCGCGTCGATGATCGCCGTGCCCTCGATGCCGTCGTAGCGGAGGACGTTCTGTTCCACCGCGCGGCCGCTGAAGCGGATGTCGCTGAAGGTGCCGGTGCCGGTGTTGACTGCGCCCGGTGCCTGCAAGTACAGCTGCGACATCTGCCGGCCGTTGATCGGCAGGTCCTGCACCTCGCGTTCGTTGACGTTGACCCCCATGCGCGCGGAACTCAAATCGAGCGTCAATGCGGAGCCGACGACGGTCACGGTCTCGCTCACGCCCGGCGGATTCAGCTGCAGGTCGAGGGACATCGCCAGACCGGCGGCAAGCTCGATGCCCGTGTATTCAAGCGGCGCCAGCTGGCCGCTGGTGGCGCGAACCGTATACACCGACGGCTTGAGCTTGGTGACGCGGTAGAGGCCCTGCGCGTTGCTCCTGACCACGCGCTCTTCGCCCGTCTTCTCGTTCTTGACCGTGACGGTGGCGTCGGCCAGCAGCGTGCCGGTCTTGTCGGAAACACTGCCGCTTAGCGCCGCCTCGGCGCCTTGCGCGGAGGCCCGCGGCACTCCAAGCAGCAGCACGGCCACGCTGGCGAGGGCAATGGTGAATCGCGATAAATTGGTCGTCGTCATGGGGACAACAGTAGCCAGAGGCCCTGTCGGCCATATGACGCGCTTGTTAATTCCATGAAAACAAGCTGGCGCCACCGAGATGTAACGTCGGTGTAACGCGGCTGGCATATACTTCGGGCGTGCGATTCCGCTTGATTCCCCGGGAAGAGAAGTTTTTCAGCGATTTCACCACCCTGGCCGACCGGATCGTGTCCGGGGCCACACTGCTCGAGCGGATGCTCTCCTCGGATCCGCCGACCTGGGACACCGCGCTCCAGATCAAGCAGATCGAAAACGAGTGCGACAGCCTCACCCACGGCATCATCCAGCGGCTCAATTCGACGTTCGTGACGCCGATCGACCGCGAAGACATCCACGCGCTGGCCACCTCGCTGGACGATGTCATGGACGCGATCGACGCCGCCGCCGCGGTGACGCGCCGCTACCGCATGGCGTCGCTCCGCTACGGCGCCCGCGAGCTGGCCTCGCTGACGTGGCAATCGACGATGCAGGTCAAGGTCGCCGTCGAGGCGCTCGAACACCGCACCGGCGTGCACCAGCTGGCCGTGGAAGTGAACCGCCTCGAGAACGCCGCCGACGACGTGCACGACGAAGCCCTGCGCCGGCTCTTCGAGGAAGAAAAAGACGCGCTGACCGTGATCAAGTGGAAGGAAGTGCTGGACCTGCTCGAGGAAGCCACCGACCGCTGCGAAGACTGCGCCAACGTGCTCGAGAGCGTCGTCGTCAAGCACGGGTAGCGCACACGTGGATTCCAATCTCGCGCTCGTCATCCTCGTGGTCGCGGTCGCGCTCGTCTTCGACTACATCAACGGGTTTCACGACGCCGCCAATTCGATCGCCACCGTCGTCTCGACGCGGGTGCTCAAGCCCGGCCAGGCCGTGGTCTGGGCCGCCTTCTTCAACTTCGCCGCCGCCGGCATCTTCGGCACCGCCGTCGCCAAGACCATGGGGTCGGGGATGGTGGACATCAGCATCGTCACCTCCTCGGTGGTCCTGGCGGGCCTGATTGGCGCGATCGTGTGGGACCTCATCACCTGGTACTACGGGTTGCCGACCAGTTCCTCGCACGCCATCATCGGCGGGTATGCCGGCGCGGCGGTGGCCAAGGTCGGCATGGTGGCGCTGATTCCATCGGGCTGGACCAAGACCCTGCTCTTCATCGTGTTGGCGCCGGGGATCGGCTTTGTCCTGGGCTTCGCCATCATGGTGCTGATTTTCTGGTTGTGCAAGCGGACCGCGCCGTCGCGTGTCGATCGGCACTTCCGGAAATTGCAGCTGCTGTCCGCGGCGATGTACAGCCTTGGCCATGGCTCCAACGATGCGCAGAAGACGATGGGCATCATTGCCGGTGCGTTGTTCGCCGGCGGCTACATGAAGGAGTTCACGATCCCGTTTTGGGTGGAGATCGCGGCGTACTCGGCGATTTCCCTCGGCACGCTGTCGGGCGGCTGGCGCATCATCCACACGATGGGATCGAAAATCACGCGCCTGCAGCCGGTGGGTGGCTTCGCGGCGGAAACGGCCGGGGCCGTCTCGCTGTTCACCGCCTCCTACTTCGGCGTCCCGGTGAGCACGACGCACACCATTACCGGCGCCATCGTCGGAGTGGGCTCGGTGCGCCGCTTGTCGGCGGTGCGCTGGGGCATCGCCGGACAGATCGTGTGGGCGTGGATCCTGACCATCCCGGCGTCGGCCGGCATCGCCGCCCTGACCTTCTGCTTCCTGAGGTTCCTCGGGATGCCGTAGAGGAGGTTAGAAGTAGGAAGTTAGAAGTTAGAAGTAGGAAGTTAGAAGTTAGAAGTAGGAAGGCGCGGGTAAATGGGTAGCTTCTTGGGAACAGACTACCCGCCAGCTTTCTTCTGATTCTCCTTGGCGTGTTTGACGACCGTTGTCAGGATCGCAACCAGTTGGTTGGTCTCGTCCAGTAATGGCTCCAAGCCCTTGGTGTGCTCGCCATTCACGTCTTTAAGCAACCGAAGCCAATAAAGCGATTCTCGCATCTCTTTCAGAGCGATAAACCGTCGCGTAATCCAATCACGCCCGCTCTGAGCTCCGCGGCTCTCAGCAGAATTGGCCCCGGCCGACGTGCCGCTTTTTAGCAGTTGGTGCCAGATCACGCGGTCAGCATGATCTTGAGGAGGGTTCGCTCGAAATGCCCGAACAATCGCCAGGGCGAAGGCATACGTTCGGTCTTCAATCGGAACGAGCTTCGTTTTGAAATTGGCCATGTGCGCTAGCTCGCAAAGCGCGTGCCGACTTCTAACTTCTAACTTCCTACTTCTAACTTCCGCAGGGGCAGCGCCACGGTGAACTCTGCGCCCCCGTCGGTCCGATTCGACACCGTGATGTCTCCCCCCATCACCTGCACCAGGTGTTTCACGATCGCGAGGCCCAGGCCCGTGCCGCCAGGCCGCGCGCGGGATTTGTCGACGCGATAGAAGCGCTCGAACACGCGCGCCAGGTCGTCGGGCGGAATCCCCGGGCCGGTGTCGGCGACCTGCAAACGCAGCCGCCCGGGCGTCACCTCCGCCGTCACCTCGATTGATCCGCCGTCGGGCGTGTAATTCACCGCGTTCTCGACCAGGTTGCGGAGCACGTCGTGCACCTTGCCCGCGTCCACCGAGATCGTGGCGCCTTCAGGTCTCACCTCGGTCACCAGTTGCTGCTGCTTGTCGCGGGCCGTGCTCTCGAAGTCCGCGACGATGCTGCGGACGAGCCCGTCCAGGTCGCAGCGGGCCACCTCGAGCGCCTCCTGCCCGGCATCGAGGCGCGCCAGGCGGAGCAGGTCCCTGACCAGCCGCTCCATTCGCGTCGAGTGGCGATGGATGATCTCGAGGAACCGCTGCCGCGCTTCCGCGTCGTCCGGTTCGTCGAGCAGCGCTTCGGCGTAGCCCTTGATCGCGGTGAGCGGCGTGCGCAATTCGTGTGACACGTTGGCGACGAAGTCCCGGCGGATCTGGTCGGCCTTCCGCAAGTCGGTGATGTCGTGCATCACCAGGACGGCGCCGCGCCCGGCGGAGACGACCGGCGCCACGCGCGCGACGAGCGTGAGGTTGGTGTCGCGGGTCACGGAGAGTTCCAGGCCTTCGGTCTGTTCACCCGCCATCGCGCGGCGGATGTGCTCGACGATGCCGGGGTGCCTGATGGCCTCGACGTAACTGCGGTTGAGCGAGCCCTGCTCGAGCTTGAGGATGCGGCGGGCAGCGGCGTTGACCAACTGCAGGTGGCCTTGCTCGTCGACCACGAGTACGCCTTCGATCATGCTGGCGAGAATGGCCTCCATCCGCGCGCGGTCGCGCGTGAGGATCTCGAGGCGGCGGCCCAGTTCCTGGACGGCCTGATCCATGCCGCGCGCGACGCTGCCCAGGTCGTCGTCGCCGTAGTCCGGCGCCGGGCGGCTCAGGTCGCCGAGGGTGTAGCGGCGCGCCACCGACAGGATCGCCGTCACGCGGTCCTGGTCCGCGCTGGCCACGCCGGTCCGGAACAACCAGACGCCAACCATCGCCGCGGTGGCGCCGGCCAGGAACGCGAGCAGGAGCGAAATGGACAGCGGCATCACGCCGGCGCCGGGTCCAGCAACTTAT
>JBDTMB010000274.1:0-8001 GCA_039934485.1 Vicinamibacterales bacterium | reverse complement strand
TTGAAGGAACGGCATCACTCGCGTCGTACCCGAGTAACGGACGCTAACCACGGAGACCACGGAGCCCACGGAGCAAGAACTGGAAGAGCATTGCCGCCCAGCGGACGTGTTCCAAGCCTTCCTCCGTGTCCTCCGTGGGCTCCGTGGTTGATGTCCGTGTCGCCGCACTCGCGCCAGATTGAAGGAACGGCATCACTCGCGTCGTACCCGAGTAACGGACGCTAACCACGGAGCCCACGGAGCAAGAACTGAAGCCCACTGCCGCTCAGCGGACGTTTTCCAAGTCTTGCTCCGTGTCCTCCGTGTGCTCCGTGGTTTATGTACGTGTCGCCGCACTCTAAGGATTGATCCGCCCGTACAGCACGAGTCGAGCGGCCTCGCGCAATCCCACCGCCGAGAACGGCTTCTCCAGGAACGCTTCCCCCTCCGCGAGCGCGAGACGTTCTTCAAACAGCTGATCGCTGAAGCCGGTCTGGTAGAGCACCTTCAGTTTCGCCAGCCGGTGGCGCAGGCGATCGGCCAGTTCGGGGCCCTTCATGTTCGGCATGTGGAAGTCGGTGACCAGCAGATCGACCGCCTGGCCTGCCGATTTCTCGAGCGCCTCCTTGCCGGACATGGCCGTGATCAGCTCGAAGTTTTCGTGGCGGAGGATCCGCACCAGCACTTCCACCATCAGCGGGTCATCGTCGACGACCAGGGCGATTTTGTGCGGCATGGCCTTGAAGTGGGCGGCCAGCTTCAGCGACGCGGGGCGCTTGATCGACTCGGTGATTCGGCGGTCCATCTTCTCGAGATCGGGAATCGGCAGCCCGGCCGCCACGGGATTTCGCGCCGTGGTCAACCTCGGCGTTTCCGGCGGCGCATCCAGCTTGAAGGCCACCGGCAGGTTGCCCTCGGCGGCGATACTCCACAGGCGGGTGATCAGCGCCTCGGGCAGCCCAAGCTCGATGCCGGCGACATAGACCTCGGCACACAGCGTCTCGAGGTCCTGGACCCGTTGTTCGAGATCGCCAATGCGCGCCATCAACTTCGCGACTGTCGCTTGTTCAGGCACAATTCACCTTTGACTTTCGACCGCTCAACCCTCTACCGTTGACCTATCGGCTTTCACTTTCTGTTTTCTACTTTCTACTTTCTACTTTTCACTTTAGACCTCATGGGCTACAAGACGCCACTTGAAACGCGACTCGCCAAGAAGACCACCAAGGCCATCACCGACTTCAATCTCGTCGAGGATGGCGACCGCATCATGGTGGGGCTGTCAGGCGGCAAGGACAGCTGGGCCCTGATCCAGATCCTGGACGTCCTGCGCAAGCGCGCCCCCATCACCTTTTCGATCGTCGCCGTGAACGTGGATTCGGGCTACGCAGGGTACCAGCACAAGGCGGTGGCGGAGGCCTGCCGCGAGCGGGGTTGGGAGTTTCATAGCGAGCACACCAACATCGGCGCGGTGATCGACGACACGCTCGATCGCGACGACACGCCGTGTTCGCTCTGCGCGCGCCTGCGCCGCGGCGTCCTGTTGCGGCTGGCCACGCAAGTGGGTGCGACCAAGATTGCCCTGGGCCACCACCTCGACGACTTTGTCGAAACCGTGTTGCTCAACTTGTTTTTCGCCGGCACCCTCAAGGCGATGCCGCCGCGAATGGTGGCCGACAACGGCGGGCACGTGGTGATTCGTCCGCTCGTCTACGTGACGGAAGCTGAAGCCGGCGCCTACGCGAAGGCGAACGCGCTGCCGATCATCGGCTGCTGCTGTCCGGCCTGCGGGGACTTCAGCCTGCAACGCCAGCGCGTCAAGCGCATGTTGATGGAGCTGGAGCGCGAACATCCCGGCGTCAAGGCATCGATGATGAAGGCGCTCAGCAACGTCAATCCGCGCTACCTCCTCGATCGCCGGCTCCATCCCGTATCGGACCTGCGGCAGGCCGCGACGGCCGCACCCGATGACTTCGCCGACCTGCCGGCGGACGTGCCGCTGATTCCGTTGATGCTCACCAGGCCCTCGTGAGAGCGGTGGTCCAGCGCGTCCGCAGCGCCCGCGTCACGGTGGGCGATCGCGTGACGGGAGAAATCGGCCAGGGGCTGCTCGTCCTCGTCGGCGTGGAACAGGGCGACGGTCCCGCCGACGGGCAGTACATCGCAGCCAAGATCCGCGACCTCCGCATTTTTGTGGACGACCAGGACAAGATGAACCGTTCCGTGCTCGACATCGGCGGCAGCGTGCTCGTGGTGTCGCAGTTCACGCTGTCGGGCGATGCGCGCAACGGCCGCCGGCCGTCGTTTGTGACCGCGGCGCCGCCCGAGATTGCCCGCGCGCTGTACGAAGATGTCGTGCGAGAATTGAAAACCAGTGAGCTGCGCGTCGAGACGGGAGAATTCCAGGCCATGATGCAGGTGGCGCTCGTCAACGACGGTCCCGTGACCATACTTCTTGACTCGAGAAAAACCTTCTGATGATCTGCTTATTCGCTCGTCGTGCGGTCCTGCTGCTGGCCGCCCTCCTGCTGGTGGCGCCCGCCGCGTGGGCGCAGCAGCGTCCCCTTGTCACCGAAGATCCGGAGACCGTTGGCGCCGGACACCTCTTGTTTGAAACCGGCGTGGACTACGAGCGCGACGTGTTCCTGCCGTGGTCGGGGCTGCGCGGGGACATCCTTTCGGTGATGCCCTTCGGCGTCAGCATCGGTGTCAGTTCGATCGCCGAAGTCCAGTTCGACGCCGGCTTCTACCAGAAGATGACCATCAAGCAGCGGTCGCCGGCGCCGTTCACGAGCATCCTGGCCATCGACGGCGATACCACGACCGATGTCGACGATCTCAACGTCGGCATGAAGTTCAGGTTCCTGAGCGAAACCGCCGGCCGTCCGGCGATGGGCTTCCGGTTCTCGACGAAACTCCCCAACGCCAGCAACGAGTCCGGCCTGGGCAAGGACGTCCAGGATTTTCAAACCACCATCGTCGTCGGCAAGACCATTCAATCGGTGCGGACGGTGGCCAACGTGGGGCTGCAGATTCTTGGCGATCCGACGACGCCCGCCAAGCAGGACGACCTGCTGATTTTTGGGCTCTCGGTGGCGCGGGCCATTAGCGCGAAGGCCGAAATCGTGGGTGAGTATGTGGGCCGGCTCAATTTCGGCGACATCATCACGCCGGGAGCGGAAGATCGCGGGGCGTTCCGCTTTGGCGCGCGCTTCACGCAAGGCGTGGTACGCCTCGATGGCGCGCTGCTGATCGGCGCCACCCCGAGAGACCCTTCGTTCGGCTTCACGGCCGGCGTGACCTGGGTCTTGAACGCCTTCAAGGTGCCCTGAGATGCTGGCCGTCGCCAAGGCCCACGCCTACGGGAACGACTTTCTGTTTGTGCCGGCTGATCAGGCCGAAGGCCTCGCCCTCGACGAACTCTCGCGACGCCTGTGCGCGCGCCACACCGGCATCGGCGGGGACGGCGTCATCTACTACACGACCGCGCCCGATGGATCGGCGCGGATGAAACTGGTTAATGCCGACGGCAGCCCGTCGGAGTTGTCCGGCAACGGACTGCGATGCCTCGCTGCGCTCGTGCTCCATCAACGCCGCGCCGCCGGACTGGCGCCGGTCACCGAAGTTCGCGTCGATACCGACGCCGGGTGGAAGACGCTGACCCTCGTGAGCCGGCAGGACGGGCGCTACACGTTTCGCGCGGCGATGGGGCAGCCGGAACGCCTTGCCGAGGAGACGTTGCAGGTCGGCGGGGAAGCCATTCGCGTAACGACGCTCGCGATGGGCAATCCCCAGTGCGTGTCGATCGTTTCGGAATTGCCGGATCTGGCGCGCTTCAATCGTCTCGGTCCCGCCCTGTCCACACATCCGCGATTCACCGCCGGCACCAACGTGGAATTCGCGGTGGTGGAAGCGCCGGACCGTGTCCGCATCCTGATTTGGGAACGTGGCGTCGGCCCGACGCTGGCGTCGGGCACCGGCGCCTGCGCGTCGGCCATTGCCGCCAGTGCCCACGCGGGCGCCGCACGCGACGTGGAAGTTATTGCCCCAGGCGGCACGCAGCGTGTCGAGTGGCGCGAGGACGGGGTCTTCCTGACGGGATGGGCCGAAGTGATCCTGGACGGCCACGCAGTTTTAGCGATCTGAAGCCGGCGTCGAGATCGCAAACGATGCGATCTACGGGCGCCTGACCTACTGCTTCCGCCGAACCGGCGCCGGAGGCGACGCCTGTTCGATCATCGTCAAAGCGGCCTGAAGTTGGGTGGAAATCGATCCCAGCGCCTCGCCGACCTGCGCGTAATCCTCTTTCTTCAGCGCCGAGCGTGCTTCTTGCAGGGCTTTACCGGCAGTCTCGACGGTGGCCTGCGGCACCCGAAGCGCGGCGGCGGCGGGCGCCCTGGCGAGTGCGGGATTTTTGAGCAGGGTTTCGGCTCGCGCGTGCAGCGTGGCCACTTCGGCGATGGCGCGTTCGGCTTCGCCGCGCGAGTTGGCGCGGCCTTCCACCGCCAGCTTCGCCGCGTTCTGCGCACGCTCGCGGCTGTCGATGGCGTGGTTGAGGGCCTGGCGGTAGTCGCGCGCCCCTACCGCTTCGTCGGATCGCTTGAGCGCGTCTACCGCCGCCTGGAACTCCTCGGCGGCAAACCGATCGGCGCCGGCCGCGCGTGCCGCGTCGATCGCGCCCTGGGCCTGGTTCATTTCCTTGCTCGGGGGTTCAGCGCAGCCGGAAGAGAAGAGGACCATGACGAGAAAGGCGAGGCGAGCGACACGAAGCATGCGTCACGAGTATACGCCAGCGATGCGCCAGCCTTCGACCTCGCTCAGGGCCATCCCGCCCACTGCACTCAGCGCAAGCCCGCGAGTTGACAAGCCGGAACGCCGGTCAATCAGCTACCATGAAGGGTCCGGATCGCCGATGGCCGGGCTCGCCGTCACGGACCGGCCGCGTGAGAAGCTGGCGCGCGCCGGTGTGCAGGCGCTCGGCGACAACGAGCTGGTGGCGCTGCTGCTCGGCTCGGGCACCCGGGCGCGCGGGTCGCTGGTGGTGGCGCAGGATGTGCTGACCGCGGCCGGCGGCGTGCAGGGCCTGGTGCGGGTGGAGCGCGACGAGTTGCGCCGGATCATTGGCGTGGGCGAGTCGAAGGCCGCGCGCATTCTCGCGGCCGTCGAATTGGGCCGCCGGACGCTCGTGGCCGAGGCCGGGCGGCGACTACGATTGATGACGCCCAAGGCGGCGGCGGAGTTCCTGGGGCCGCAGTTTGCGAGCCATCGCCTCGAACGTTTCGGGGTGTTGCTGCTCGACGCCAAGCACCAGGTGATTCGGACGGAGATTCTGTCGGTCGGATCGCTCGAGTCGACGTTGGCAGATCCGCGGGAGGTGTTTCGCACCGCGATGCTGGCCTCGGCAGCCAACGTGGTGGCGTTTCACAATCACCCCACCGGCGATCCGTCGCCGAGTCCGGACGATCGGGCGATCACCGCGCGGTTGAGGGCGGCGGGCGAGCTCATGGGCATCCACCTGGCGGACCACATCATCCTGGCCGACGGGGGGTACTTCAGTTTTCGGGAAGAGGCAGAGGCGGAGCGACGACGACGGTGAAGATTCTCTATTTCGACTGCTTCGCCGGCGCCGCCGGCGACATGATTCTCGGGGCGTTGCTCGACGCCGGCCTGCCGTTCGACGAGCTCAAGCGCGCCCTCGGCAGCCTGGCCGTGGATGGCTGGGAGGTCTCGGTCGACCGCGTCCTCAAGACCGGCGTGGTGGCGACGAAGTTTCGCGTGCACGATCCCTCCCACGATCGTCCCGACGTTGCTTCCGACGGTCGTTCACACGATCGTTCAGGCTCGCACCATTCGCACGAGCACCATTCCCACCATTCGTTGGCCCAGATCGAAGCGGCGATTGCGCGCTCGGCGCTCTCGAATGCGGGAAAGGCGCGGGCCATCGCGATGTTCCGGCGGCTGGCCGAGGCCGAAGCGGCGATTCACGGGATGCCGGTCGACAAGGTCCACCTGCACGAGGTCGGCGCCATCGACTCGATCATCGACATCGTCGGCGCCGTGTTCGGGCTGGAGTGGTTTGCGGCCGATCGCATTGTCGCCTCGCCGCTCAATGTCGGGGGCGGCACGGTGCGATCCGCGCACGGCGTGTTCCCGGTGCCGGCTCCCGCGACGCTGAGGCTGCTCGGCAACGCCCCGGTCTATTCGTCGGGGATCCAGTCGGAATTGCTGACGCCGACGGGCGCCCTGATCCTGTCGGAATATGCCTCGAGCTTCGGCCCCATTCCGGCGATGACCGTCGAGCGCGTGGGCTACGGCGCCGGCGATCGCGATCTGTCCGAGACGCCCAACGTGGTCCGGGTGCTGGTGGGGCAGGCCGCCTCGGATGCCTCGGCAATGCGCGTCGTCACGCTCGAATGCGAGATCGACGACATGAACCCGCAGATCTTCGGCGCGCTGATGGATCGCCTCTACGCCGCCGGGGCGCTCGAGGTCTTTTACTCGTCGGTGCAGATGAAGAAGAACCGCCCCGGCACGCTGATGACCATCGTGGCGCGGCCGGATCAACGCGAGGCGCTGACCAGCCTTGTGTTCCGCGAGTCCACCACCATCGGCGTGCGCTACCAGGAAGTGTGGCGCGAGTGCCTCGATCGGGAAATGGTGGTGGTCAGGACCGCGGTTGGCGCGGTCCGGTTCAAGGTGGCGACCCGAAACGGCCAGATCCTGAACGCGCAGCCGGAATTTGACGACCTGGCGAAACTCGCGGCCGAGCGTGGCATCCCAATCAAGGATGTCCAGGCGTTGGCCATCCAGGCGTGGCTCGTTTCCAGAAATAATCAATAACCAATAAAGAATAACGAAACCAAAGATGCGTTTTTTTCTGACCACGGCCATCGATTTCGTGAACAGCCGTCCCCATCTCGGCACGGCCTACGAAAAGATCACGGCCGACATCATTGCGCGCTACAAGCGGCTCTCGGGATTCGACACCC
This sequence comes from Vicinamibacterales bacterium, assembly GCA_039934485.1. Lineage (GTDB taxonomy): Bacteria > Acidobacteriota > Vicinamibacteria > Vicinamibacterales > UBA2999 > 12-FULL-67-14b. The sequence continues at coordinate 1,033 of JBDTMB010000274.1, read as the reverse complement.
ACTTCCTGATGGGGAACGACGAGCATTCGCAGAACGTGTTCCGCAAGGCCGCCGAGCAGGGCAAGGATCCGCTCGCGTATTGCGATGAGATGGAGCAGGTCTTCCGCGACGTGTGGAAGCGGATGGACCTGTCGTTCGACGACTTTATCCGGACCACCGACCGCCGCCGGCATTTTCCGGCCGTCCAGAAGATGGCGCAGGCGTGCCTGGACAACGGCGACATCTACGAGGGTTCCTACGAAGGTTTCTATTGCGTGGGCTGCGAGGCCTTCAAGCCGGAGAAAGATCTCGTCGATGGGAACTGTCCCATCCACAACACCAAGCCGGAGTGGATCAAGGAGAAGAACTGGTTCTTCCGCTTGTCCAAGTATCAGCAGCCGTTGCTGAAACACTACGCCGACCATCCCGGGTTCATCGAACCCGACATCCGGCGCAACGAAATCCTGCGCCTGGTCGAGGGCGGCCTCGAGGACATCTCGATGAGCCGGGCCGGGCAGTCGTGGGGCATCCCCGTGCCCTTCGACCCCACCAGCGTGGTCTATGTGTGGTTCGACGCGTTGATCAACTACGCGGCGGCGGTCGGCTATGGCTGGGACGATGAGATGTTCAAGCAGTGGTGGCCGGCCCACCTGCACATCGTCGGCAAGGACATCACGCGTTTCCACTGCGTGATCTGGCCGGCGATGCTGATGAGCGCGAAGGTCGCGCTGCCGGCGAAAGTCTTCGGCCACGGCTGGGTGTATTTCAAGGGCGAGCGGATGAGCAAGACGATGGGGAACATCGTCGATCCGCTCGAGGCGGCCGATCGATTCGGTCCCGATCCCCTCCGGTTGTACCTGGCCAAGGAAATCCCGTACGGCGGCGACGGCGACTTCACGTGGGAACGGTTTGAAGAGAAGTACAACGCCGACCTCGCGAACAACCTCGGCAACCTCGTCAGCCGTGTCTCGAGCATGGTTCAGCGCTATCGCGCGGGGACGCTCAACGCCGCAAACGTGGCCGGCGATCTCGCGCAACGCGCGGCCGACTGCGT
>JBDTMB010000273.1:0-8040 GCA_039934485.1 Vicinamibacterales bacterium | reverse complement strand
CACGCCGCCCTCCAGATTATCGATACCGACGCCACCGCCGGAGGCGCGGAGGTCGCGCTGCGGTGCGGATTCTCCGACCAGGCGCACCTCATCAACGAGTGCCGCGCGATTGCCGGCGTCACGCCAACCCGGCTGCTCTCGAACGGCCGTAGCTGGTCGAGCCTGATGCGCGACACCTGCAGCCACGGCGTGAACAACGCGTGAAGGGATAGCCCCATGTCATACCCGGTCACGATCGACATTCAGCCGCCCGCCGCGCCGCGCAATCGCCTGACGACGCTGTTCCGGCTGATCCTCGCGATCCCGCACGTGATTTTGGTGGGCGGCATCGGGATGGGCCTCGCTTACAACCAGGACAACCGCCAGACGGCCGGCGGCGAGGGCGGCTTGCTCGGCGCCGTGGCGGTGTTCCTCGCGATCGTGAGCTGGTTCACGATCGTCATCGCGGGCACGCAGATCAGCGGCATCCGGCAGTTCATGATTTTCTACATGCGCTGGCGCGTGCGCGCGCTGGCGTACCTGATGCTGCTCGAGGACGCCTATCCGCCGTTCGGCGACCTGCCGTATCCGGCGTCGATTGAGATCGTCGACCCCTCGGGACCGCGCGATCGCGTCACGGTGGCGCTGCGCCTCATCCTCGCCATCCCCCATTTCATCGTCTTGCCGTTCGTGCTGCTTGGCTGGGGCATTACGACGATCGTCGCGTGGTTCGCGATCCTGTTCACGGGCGAATATCCGCAAGGCCTGTACGCATTCGGCGTCGGCGCCCTGACGTGGCGGTTGCGCGTGGAAGCGTACCTGCTGCTGCTCGTGGACGACTACCCGCCGTTTTCGCTGGGTTGATCAGGGCGGTAGCATCGACCCCGATCGCCTACAGCTCCGCCAGCCACGCTCGCGCCAGTTTCAGCGCCGCCGCGGTGGGCGCCTCGCCGGCGCGGAAGCAGGCCTTCCAGAGGGCGCCCTGTTTCTCATCGGGGGGGTTCACGAAGAGGGTCCGCTTGTTCTTCTCGACCGTGGGCGCCTTGAAGTTCACCTTGGAGGCGATGGCCACAAACGCCGACAGTTGCTGCTTGAGCTGTCCCTTGAGGTTGTGCTCGTCATAGGCGACCTGCTCCTTCTCCTGGACCACGCGCTCGTGGATCGCGTACACGGCCTCCTCGGTGTCGGGGCCGTCGTTGTCGATCGACTTGAGGACGGCGTAGCCGCGCTTGAACTTCTCGTCGCTTGGGGCCAGCCCTTCGAGGGGCTGGGCCCTGGCGACCAGCTTCTGGTACTTGGCCTGTGCCTTGGGTTTGGCGGCGTCCTTCTTCCAGTCGGCCAGCTCCGACGCGAACTCCATCTTCAGGTTTTCGGCAGGCACGGACTGGACGCGGTCGACGCCCATCGAGACGACCTCGCGCAACTGGATGGCTTCGATGGCCTTCAGGTCGTTCTTCTTCAACGCCGCTTCGATGCCGACCACGCCCTTGAGGCCGTGATCGACCGCCTGGTGTTCGCTCTTGATGTACTTGTCGTGCTCGGCCTGGTAGGTCGCCGACATCACCAGCGTCTTCAGTGCCGCACCAACCGTCTCCACCAACGTCACCTGTGCGGACTCGCCCAGGCCGTAGGCCGCAGCAACCGCAGCGGGGGGAATGTATGGGAGCTGATCCCAATCGCCATTAGGCTTTGGTTCGGCGCTGTTACGCAGCACCTGGTCGGCCGAGCGGCGCACCGGCAGCGCGCTGACCTCGAGCGGCGACACCGCCTTCTTCTCGGCGGAAGGGGCCGGTTCGGCCCGCGTCGGCGCCGGAGTGGCTGGCGCCGCGGCCCCCGGCGTCGGTGCCGGGGCTGGCGTCGGTGCCGGGGCTGGCGTGGGCGCTGGGGCCGGGGCCGGCTCGGCCTTCTTGCCGCCCATGACCTCGTCCGCCTTCTTTTTCAGCAGGCCCCTCAACTGGGCCTCCGCGGAATTCGAGGTTGAGGCCAACACCACCGCGAGGGCCACGGCCAGAGCCATGTGTCGTTTCATATGGCCGAGTATGACAGGAAGTGGTCAGTGGCGGGAACGAAGCAGGCGTAGGCCATTCAAGGTCACGGCCACCGTGGCGCCGGTATCCGCGAGCACGGCGAGCCAGAGCGGCGCGGCGCCAAAGAGCGCGGAGACCAGGAACGCGGCCTTGGTGGCCAGCGCCAGGCCGACATTCTGCCGGATCACGCCGAGCGCCCGGCGCGCGTGCGAGACGAGGAACGCCACGTCCTCCGGATGATCGCAGGTCAGCACCACATCCACATCCTCGAGCGGCGTCGTCATGTTGGTGCGGCAGCGGACGACGACGCCCGCGTCGGCCAGCGCCTCGATGGTGTTGGCGCGCGCCGCCGCCGCGCGTTCGAGCGGCCCGCCACCCTTGAAGAGCACGCCCTTGCGTGCCGCCGAGGTCACGGCCGCGACGACGGTGACCGGGGTGGAGATCACCAGCGCACATGGACAGGCCAGGACCAGGAAGATCAGTCCGCGATAAAACCACATTTCCCAGTGGCCATCGACAAGCGGCGGCACCAGCGCCACGGCCAGCGCGCTGAAGGTCACCACCGGCGTGTAGATCGCGGCGAACCGTTCGATCCATCGCTCGACGTCGGCGGATTGGTGGTGCCCCTCGGCTCCCCACCCCGGCTCGTGACCCACGAGGTCGGCCACCGCGGCCCGCGCGCGCTGGATGCTCCACGCTTCCATGAGATGCGCGAGCGCAAACAGGAACGCCACGGCGGCCGCTTCGGCCCACTGGCCGATCACCATCGCGCCAATCGCCGACATGCAGACCAGCACGTGCATGTCGAGCCGGCGGAAACGCAGCGCCGCGAAGGCGCGCGGCAGCATCGGCCAGAGGCCGGTCAAGGCGGAAAGCGCGTAGAACCACCGTGCGGCCGGCTGGCCATCGACGATCCAACCGGCGGCCATCGCGACGAGGCTGGCCGCGGCCCACCACCGCGCCAGGCCGTGCTGGCCGCGGCCGTGGTGATCGTCGCCGACGTGCTCGCCCGGCCCATGGGTGTGCGCGGCCAGGCCGGTACCGGCCACCGCCGCGAGAATCCTGTCGGGGGCGATCGTCGCGGCGTCGTAGGTGACATCGACGCGCCGGCCGACCAGATCGAAGTTGAGGTCCTCGATGCCGGGCAGGGCAAGGGCGTGACGAAGCAACGACGCTTCGTCCGCGCAGTCCATGCCGGCGACGTGAATGTTGAGGACGGGCAACTAGAGCTCTTGGACAGCCCTGAGGACTTCTTCGGCGTGGCCGTCGACCTTGACGGCGTCCCAGCGCTTCACCACCTTGCCGTCGGCGCCGATCAGGTAGGTGGTGCGCGCGACGCCCATGTACTTCTTGCCGTACATCGACTTCTCCTGCCACGCGCCGTACTTCTCGATCACGGCGTGGTCTTCGTCGGCCAGGAGCGGGAACGCCAGCTTGTACTTGGCGGCAAACTGCGCCTTGCTCCTGGTGTCGAGCACGCTGACGCCGAGCACGACGGCCTTGCTCTTCTTGAACTTCGGCAGGTTGTCCTGGAACGCGCACGACTCGGTGGTGCACCCCGGGGTGTCGTCCTTGGGGTAGAAATAGAGGACCACCGGACGGCCGGCATAATCGGCCAGGGTGTGGGTCTCCTCGGACTGGTCCTTGAGCGAAAAGGCAGGCGCTTTCTTTCCGGGATCGATCAATGCCATGCCGCCATTATGCCGCGTCCGCCGGGCCGGCGGCGGCAGCGCGTAACTGTGTATTTATAAAGTTTGTATTTACAAAGTTTGTAAATACACAGTAAGGTGGCGGGATGGGGGGAACCGCAGCGGCCGCCGGGGCGGCGCCCGTCAATCCGTTTCGCATCCACGGCGTGGTCGCGGAGGCGTTCTTCACCGACCGCGCCGCCGAGCTGCGGCGCCTGCACGCCACCCTGACCGAACCCGGCGCCAAGCTGGTCGTCTACGGCCCCCGGCGCATGGGCAAGACCTCCCTCGTCACCGAGGCGATCCGGCGCGCCGAACGGCGCGGTGGCGCGGCGTTGCTGGCCGACCTGTCGACGGTGTCCACCGTGGCCGACATTGCCAACCGCATCCTCGACGCCGCGGCCCGGGCCCTCGGACGCAAATGGAAGGACGCGGTCACCGACCTCGTGGCCCGACTCGGCGTCTCGGTGTCGCTGAAGCCGGATCCGGCCACCGGCCTGGTGCTGCCCAGCCTGGACGTGGCCCTGCGCAGCGCGCCGCTCGAGGCGCAGCGCGCGTCACTGGCCGCCACCCTCGACACGGTGGACGCGCTCGCGAAAAGCCGGAAGACGCCGATCGGCATCGTCCTCGACGAATTCCAGCAGATTCATCGCTTTGGCGGCGAGGACGCCGAGTGGCACCTGCGCGGCGCGCTGCAGCACCACTCGCACGCCAGCTACGTGCTGGCCGGATCGGAGGCGCACCTGATCGAACGCATGCTCGGCAAGGGACGCGCGTTCTACGGCCTGCTCGACCAGTTGGCGCTCGGCCCGATCGATCCGGCGCACCTGGCGGCCTGGATTGACGAGCGGATGGTCAAGACCGGCGTGAAGACCAGGACCGCCGGCGCCCGCGCCACGGCGCTGGCCGGGCCGCGCACCCGCGACATCATCCAGGTGGCGCGCCGGTGTTTTGATCGCACGCGGCCGGCCCGTGCCGCCACGGCCGCCGACGTTGACCTGGCCTTCGACGACATCGTCGCCGAACAGGACGCCGCGCTGCGATCGACGTGGGAGTCGCTGACCGCGGCACAACAGAACGTGTTGCGCGCGGTGTCGGCGAACATGGGCGGCCTCACGACGCACGAGTCGCTGGCGCGCTTTGGCCTGCGGAGCTCCGGGACCGCCACGAATTCGGCGGCGGCGCTAATCGACGCCGGAATCCTGATCAAGGCGCCGGGCGCCACCGGCTACGCGTTCGATAACCCATTCTTCACGCGATGGGTCGCCTTGAACACGCTCGCGGACCTCGGGTTGCCCGTCCCGCCGCTGGGGTGATGGCAGGCAAACCTGAAGGTCGGCCTCCACCTAACTCGGCACCCCATAAAGGGGTGCCCTACGGTTTCTGCTGCGCGGTCACCGACGGACGGCGATCGAACGGCACGGCGGCGTGGGCGCGGCGCGGTTCGGCGCCGCCTTCAACTCTCTTGCCCGCCACGTCGACCACGATCGCCGAGGCGTAGCCGTAGCGCACTTCGCCCTTGCGGCCGATCTTCTGGAAGTGATGGCCGCGCGCGATCAGATCCGCGAGCAGCCCGCGCGGAAAGCGGTCCTCGATCTCGATGCGCTCGCCGCTGTCGATCGGATCGGCCGGGTCGCGGCCGGGCAGGAAGCGCGGCGCTTCGATGGCCGCTTGCGCGCCGAGCTTGCCGTCGATGACGCCGGTGATGACGTTGTAGACGGTGAGCGGAATCCAGGCGTTGCCGGCGCAGCCCACCGCCAGCTTCGGCACCTCTTCACCTGACGGCTTCTGCTCGAAGACCAGCGTCGGCACGGTGCCGGTCGTCGAACGCATCAGTGGCAGCAGGCTGCCGTAGGCGCCGGCCGTGGTGCGATTCGAGCGCAGGTGGTTGTTGTAGAGGAACCCGAGTCCCTTCGAGACGTAGAACGTGCCGCCCCAGGTGCTGAGCGTCTGCGTCACCGCGATCATGTTGCCCTCGGCGTCGGCCACCGCAAACGCCGTGGTCCCGGTGCTGATGCGCGGCGCCGGCGCGGTGGGCGTGCCCGGCGGATCGTCGGGCGCCTGGCGTTCGTAGCGCATCGTCTTCTTCGCATCGATCTTGGCGAAGAGCTTCCTGGCGTGGTCGGCGGTGAGGTGTTCTTCGTACTCGACCGGCCAGCGTTCCGGATCGGCGACGCGGCGCAGCGGATCGCGCACCTTCCACGATTCGATCAGGTAGTGCAGGTAGTCGGCATCCGTCGAGGCGCGAGCGCCGGCCCTGGGCTGGTAGTTCTCGAGCACGTTCAACGACTCGAACAACTGGATGCCGGTGGAGACCGGCGGGCCGCTGGCATACAGCGTGTGGCCCCGATAGTGCCCCACGACGGGGACGCGCTCGATCGCGCGATACTGCGCGAGGTCGGCAACGGTGAGGATGCCGCCGTTCTCTTCCATGTCGGCGGCGATCTTCTTGGCGAGGTCGCCGCGATAGAACGCGTCGGCGCCGCCCTTTTGAATCGCGCGCAGCGTGTTGGCGTAATCCTTGTTGAAGAACCGGTCGCCGGGCTTCGGCACCTTGCCGCCGGGGAGATAAATCTTCGCCGCCTCCGGCCACTTCTCGAGGAAGCGCCGGCCCTCGGCGATGCTCGAGGGCAGGCCCTCGTCAAGCACGAAGCCCTCATCGGCGAGCGCGATGGCAGGCGCGACGAGATCTTCCCACTTCACCTTGCCGCTGCCGTAGTGGCGATACAGGTAATCGAGGCCGGCGACGACGCCGGGAATGTTGGCCGCGGCGGGACCGTCGCCGACGATGCGGCCGTCCTGCATCAGCAGCGGATTGTCCGGCGTGGCCTTGATCGGCGACATGTCCTTGTAGTCGATCACCGTCGGCTTCTTCATGCCCGCGAGGAAGAGCACCGCCGATCCATCACCGCCGACGCCCGACGCTTCGGGCTCGACGACGCCGAGCGCGAACGACACGGCAATCATCGCATCGACAATGTTGCCGCCCTTTTCAAAGGCCTGGCGGCCGGCCTCCGAGGCGAGCGGGTGGCCCGACACCACCACCGCGCCCGACGAGGTCACTACCGGCTTGATCAGGGGCTGTTGCGCCACCATCTGGTCGATCACCGTTTCGAGGTCGCTCTCGGTCCTGGCGGCCGCCACTTGAGGCCGGAACTTGTCGCGGGCCGCCGTCCACTGCTCCGCGGTGGGTCCCGACGAATAGTAGAGCGAGCGCAGCGTGTTCCAGACCCGGTCGAACATCGCGGTGAACAGCGCGGGCGACGGCGCCATCTCCGCGGCGACCTCGCCGCCGGCTTCGTGCACCGGCAGCGGCGCGGTGAGGCGCCACAACTGGAACGCCGAATTGAGGGCGAACAGCGGCGGCGCTTCGCCATCGTTCCTGAGCGGGTTGCCGTTGTAGACCGGCTGCGGATCGGGCAGGCCCGAGACGAGCAGCGTCTTGCCGTCCGGCGACCACGCCGGGGCGCCGCCCTTGCGCGACACCAGTTGCGGTGGCGCCGACGGATGCGGGCGCGGTTGCGGGTCTTCGTCGCCCTCCGGGCGCGGCGGTTCAACCGCGGTCACCCACACCGAGCCGACGCCTTCACGAACGGCGTAGAACGCAATCCGCACGTTGTCGGGCGCCCACGACGGATAGGCCTCGTTGCCGCGCACCTTCGCGATGCGGGTGGCACGCGGCGGTTTGCCTTCGGCGTTGCTGACGCTGCGGATCGACGCATCAACCGGCTTGGCCGGGCGCGCGCCAAGCGGCGTGGGCTTCGCCACCGCGGCCGATGGCACCGGCATCCACCACAAGTCGAGATCGTCTTCGTTCTCGCGTTCCGAAACGTAGGCCACCTTCAGGCCATCCGGCGACACCCGAGGGTAGGTCTCGCTATCCGCCGTCTCGGTGAGCGCCAGCGGCGCCTGCCACGTCTCGGATCCCTTGACCGGCGCGACGAGGTAGAGATCCCATTGCAGGCTCGGGTCACCGTGGCGACCCGAAGCCTTGGCATCACGATGTCCGAACACAATGCGGCCGTCCGCCGTCCACGACGGCCACCGCTCATCGCCGGCCATCGTCGTCACCGCCACCGGCGCGCCGACGGCGACGTTGTTCTTCAGCATCACCACGAGGATGTCGAAGCCGTCACCGCGATCGGCGGCAAAGGCGAGGCGCGTGCCGTCGGGCGACCAGGCGGGCTCGCGCTCGATGGCCGCGCCCGGCACCATCGGCGTCCCGTCGGTGGCGGTCACCGCCTTGCCTTGCTTGCCCTCGGCCGTCATCGTCCAGATGCGATCGAGATAGGAGACGGCGATCCGCTTGCCATCCGGCGACCAGGCCGGCTCCTGCACGCCGACGG
>JBDTMB010000272.1:0-8043 GCA_039934485.1 Vicinamibacterales bacterium | reverse complement strand
CGATGGAGGCGGAGGGCTGCGGCCCTCGCCCAGCACGCCGCTCCCGCGCTCGGTCAAGCTCCTCGGCTGGGTGAGCTTGTTGACCGACGCGGCCACCGAGGCGGTGTATCCGCTGCTGCCGGTCTTCATCACGCAAGTCCTCGGCGGCCCGCCCATCGCCCTCGGCATTGTCGAGGGCGCCGCCGATGCCACGAGCAGCCTGCTCAAGATCTATTCCGGCCGATGGTCCGATCGGCTGAACCGCCGCAAGCCGATCGCCGTGGCCGGCTATGCGCTGTCGTCGATCGTTCGTCCCTTCATCGCCCTCGCCACGTCATGGGGGCACGTGTTCGTGATTCGCGTCGTTGACCGCGTGGGGAAGGGCCTTCGCAGCTCGCCGCGCGACGCCATGCTCGCTTCGCTCGCGCCGCCGGGCCAACGCGGCCGCGTGTTCGGTTATCACTGGGGCATGGACCACGCCGGCGCCGCGGTGGGCCCGCTGCTGGCGACGGTCTTTCTCTGGTTCTCACCCGAGAACTACCGCCTCCTCTTCGCCCTGACGATCATCCCCGGCGCGCTCGCGGTCTTCACGTTGTTGCGGGTGCCAGAAGTCGCCCCCCCTGCACCTGTCGCCGAAACTCCGGATGCAGTAGGAGCCACACCTGCAGGTGGGGGCAAACCTTTAGGTGTGCCTGCAGGTGGGGGCAAACCTTTAGGTTTGCCCTTACCCCGAGCCCTGAAGCGCTACCTCTGGGTGATGTCGATCTTCACCCTCGGCAACTCTTCCGACACCTTCTTGCTCCTGCAGCTCTCGCAGGCCGGAACACCGCTCATGGGATTGACGATGCTCTGGGCCGTGCAGCATGCGATCAAGGCCCTGCTCTCGATGCGCGGCGGCATGCTGTCGGATCGCCTGGGCCGCCGCACGCTGATCGCCGGCGGGTGGCTGATCTACGCGGTGGTCTACGCCGGCTTTGCGTGGAGCACGTCGCTGGCCGGCCTGGTGGGATGGTTCCTGGTTTACAGCGTCTACGCTGCCGCGGTTGAAGGAACGGAGAAGGCGCTCATCACTGACCTCACGCCCGAACCGCAACGCGCCACGGCGTTTGGCTGGCATGCGGCGGTCCAGGGCTTCGGCGCGCTCGCCGCGGGCCTGCTGTTCGGCGCCATCTGGCAATACGCCGGCGCCGCCGCCGCCTTCAGCACCGGCGCCGCCCTGGCCCTGATCGCCGCCGCACTCTTGTTGACCGTGCGCGCGTAGACGCCTCCCGGCTCCCGGTTCCCGGCTACTTGTTCTGCTTAATGACGTTCATCGCGGTCGTGATCATTGACGCCACGTCCGCGACGTTCGACGGCAGGATGATGGTGTCGGCGTTATTGATCACCTTGCCGAATTCCTGGATGTATTGCTCGGCCACCTTGAGCTGAATCGCTTCCTCGCCGCCCGGTGAGGTGGCCGCCTCGGCGACGCGCCGGATGCGCTCGGCGTTGGCCGTGGCGACCGCGAGAATCGCCGACGCCTGGCCCTCGGCTTCGTTAATCTGCTGTTGCCGCCGCGCTTCCGAAGCCTTGATCACCTGCTGCTTCTCGCCTTCGGCGGAGTTGATCGCCGCGTCGCGCTGGCCTTCCGACGTCAGGATCACCGCGCGCTTTTCGCGCTCGGCGCGCATCTGCTTTTCCATCGCCGCCAGGATGTCTTGCGGCGGGGTAATGCTCTTCACTTCGTAGCGCAGCACCTTCACGCCCCACGGCTCCGTGGCCTTGTCGAGCTCGGCCACCACCGAGATGTTGATGTTGGTGCGCTCTTCGAAGGTCCGGTCCAGGTCGATCTTGCCCACTTCGCTGCGCAGCGTGGTCTGCGCCAGCTGCGAGATCGCGAACATGTAATCGGTGATGCCGTAGGACGTGCGTTCCGGGTTGAGGATCTTGAGATAGAGCACGCCGTCGACGTGCACCTGCACGTTGTCGCGCGTGATGCAGATCTGCGCCGGGATATCGAGCGCCATCTCTTTCAGCGAGTGCCTGTAGCGGACCACGTCGATGAACGGCACGAGGATATGGAAGCCGGCGTCGAGGGTGCCGGAGTAGCGGCCCAGGCGCTCGACGATGAACGCGCTTTGCTGCGGCACCACGATGGCGGTCTTGGCCAGGATGATCAGCGTGATGATCGCAAACAGGACGATGACGAAGAGTCCGCCTTGCATTGCTTCTCCTAGGTAACGGGCTACAGGCTACGGGGGCTACGGGCTTCAGACACTACTCGGCTGCGACGGTCAGCAACAATCCTTCAACGCTCGTCACTTTGCAGCGTTGACCGATTTCGATCACCGCGTCGCTGGTGTTGCGCGCGCTCCAGGCCGCGCCGCGCACCTCGACGCGGCCGACGGCGCCGGGCAGCAGGCGTTCTTGCGCGACGGCGAGCACGCCGACCACCGAATCCATCTTCGGCGGCGGCGGCATTTGCAGCCGGTTCTGAAGCCGGCCGCGGAAGAGCAGGAGGTAGACGACCGAGAGGACCGTGAAGAGCAGCCACTGCATCCACCACGCGTCGACGAGGTTCAGCCGCGCCAGGACGCCGACCGTGAGCGCAGCCAGCCCAAAGAAGATAATGAAGAAGCCGCTGGGGGTGACCACTTCGAGCACCACCAACGCCAGGCCGCCGGCGAGCCACTGCCACCATTCCATCGGGTAAGTATAGTGGTTCGATGCGTTGGTTCGCTTTTGTCGTCGCTCTCGGCTGCACCGTCCTCGTGGCCCAGCCCCTGCGCGTGGAGTTGACCGGTATCGCGGTGATGCCGGCCGAGACATTCGCCGCCGGCCCGCCCAGCGGCGCGTATCGCACGGGAGCGGGCCAGCCGGAGTTCACCTCTCAACCGGTCCAGGGCTTCTCGTCGATTCGCCCCGCGGGCCGCACGCCGGACGATGCGGACTGGTTGGCGCTCGTCGACAACGGTTTCGGGGTCCGCGTGAATTCGCCGGATTCGCTCCTGCGTCTCTACCGGGTCCGCGTCAATTGGGCCAGGGGCATGGTGGCGCCGCAAGGGCCGTTCATCCCGCTGGCCGATCCCAATCACGTCATGCGCTTTCACATCGTCCGCGACGACACGCGAGAGCGTCTGCTGACGGGCGGCGATCTGGATCCCGAATCGTTCTTGCGGATGCCGGACGGATCGCTGTGGATCGGCGACGAGTTCGGCCCGTTCCTGGCGCACTTCGCGAGTGACGGGACGCTGCTTGCCGCGCCCATCGAATTGCCGGGCCTGCGCTCGCCGGATTTCCCTGATGTCGCGCCGCCCGACGCCGGACAAGCCAGTACTGCGAAGATCCGGCGCAGCCGCGGCTTCGAGGGGCTTGGCGCGAGTTCAGGACATCGCCGGCTGTATGCCGCGCTGGAGGCGGGACCCATCTCGGATCCGCCGTCAACGACTCGCATCATCGAGTTCGATCCCGCGGTTGGGGCGTGGACCGGCTCGTGGTGGAGCTACCCGCTCGACGCCGCCGATCGAGGCGTCACCGAACTGATTGGGCTTGGCGAGGTGTTCGGCGCCCGCTGCGAGAATCATTTCCTCGCGGTTGAGCGGGACAACGAACAAGGCGAGGCGGCGAAGTGGAAGCGCGTGTTCGAGGTCCGGCTGTCGCCGGCGTTGTCGAAGGCGCCGATGCCGCTCACGGTGGAGAAGCGCCTGGTGGCCGACCTGCTGGACATCGCCAACCCGGCGGGGCTCGGCGGCTTTCCAACCACCTTCCGCTTTCCCTACATCACCACCGAGTCCGTCTGGCCCACCGATCCCCAGACGCTGGTCCTGGTGAACGACAACAACTACCCGGCCTCCGGCGGGCGAGGCCCCATGCGTGATGTGACGGAGTTCATCAGGTTGAGACTGCCCCGCGAACTCTGTTCAGCCCCGTAGCCCGAAGCCCCCGTAGCCTGCAGCCTGAAGCCCGCAGCCTGATATGATCGTCAGTTCCATATGCCACTGATTCTGGTCACCAATGACGACGGCGTTCACTCCGAGGGAATCCATCTGCTTGCGGCGGCGATGAAGCCGCTGGGCGAGGTGATCATCGTCGGGCCGCTTACCGAGGCCAGCGCCATCGGGCACGCGCTGACGCTGCGGCGGCCGCTGCGGATCGAGGACATCAAGGAACACGTCTACGCCGTGGACGGCACGCCCACCGACTGCGTGAACATCGCCTGCGAGATCATCCTGAAGCGATTGCCGGACCTGGTGGTCTCGGGTATCAACAAGGGGTGGAACCTCGGCGACGACATCACCTACTCCGGCACGGTGTCCGGCGCACTCGAGGGCGCGTTGCTCGGTGTTCCGAGCATCGCGGTGTCGCTGAAGCGATCGCGGGATTTCGACTTCGGCCCGTCGGCGGACGCGGCGGCGGTGGTCGCCAAGATGGTGCTCGAGAAGGGCATTCCGCCTCGCACGCTCCTCAACATCAACGTGCCGAAAGGCATTCCGAAGGGCATGCAGGTCACGACGCAGGCCAAGCGCAATCACGTGACCCAGATCGACTCCCGGGTCGATCCACGCGGCAATGCGTACTATTGGATTGAAGAAGCGTTGGACGAGTACCACCCGCAGGAAGGGAAGTCCGACTACGAGGCGGTGATGGCCGGCTACACCTCGGTGACGCCGCTCCAGCCCGACATGACCGCCTACGACGCGATCAAGCGGATCGAGGACCAGCTCGCCTGAGCTGGTTTCGTCGAGCGGAGGCATTGACGGTCGCCGCCTCGGCGGCCCCTCCAACGCCTTTCCAAACCGGTTGGGGCAAGCCTTCAGGTTTGCCCCGGGCGTTGGCCCGCCTATCGGAACGCTCGAAACCGCATCCTCCGTCCGCATCGGATTGCCTTCATTACCCGACCGCGCCACTTCGCACACGGCGAAGCTGGCGCGGGCAATCCTCGCTCCCTCCGGTGCGGTTTCATGCTCACGCCCATCGCGTTCCTCCACTCGGCTGCGACCGTCAACACCTCCGCTCGCCGAAACCGATCCAGTCTGAGGCGCACGCCCGATTCTGGGAGATCACGTGGTGAGGGGTTCTTTTGAAAGAAAAAGGTGAACAGACGGTGCGTTTCATGAGCGCATCTCCTCTTTTTGCTTTCAAAAGAGCCCCTCGCCACGTGATTTCCCTGGACGCCGCGCCCTGGGAGAGTCGCTGGGCCGAGATCCCAACCAAATCGACTGTTTCGGTGTCCAATTAGCCATGTTCGACACCCTCCTCCGCGACATCCGTCACGCCCTGCGCATGTTCGTCCAGAGCCCCGCCTTTGCCTTCGCGGCCGTGGCGGCGCTGACGTTGGGGATCGCCGTCAACACCGCGATTTTTTCGGTGGTCAACGCCGTGCTGCTGCGGCCCCTGCCGTTTCCCGACGCCGACCGCATCGTGTTCTTCATGAGCACGTCGCCCCAAGGCTCCTTCCCGGCGTCATCGCCGGCGAAGTTCGAGCACTTCCGCGCGCAAACGGAGGTCACCGAGGCGGCGTCGGCCTTCAACCAGGCGGTGGTGAACTACACCGACGGCAGCTTTCCCGAACAGCTCCGCTCGGGCCGGGTCTCGGCGGACTTCTTCGGGTTGTTCGGCGCCAAGACCATCCTGGGACGCACCTTCACGCCTGAAGAAGACCGGCCGGGCGGCGATCGCGTGGTCATCCTCAGCAAGGGGCTGTGGGCCACCCGCTTCAACAGCGACCCCAACATCGTCGGCAAGGCGATCTCGCTGGGCGGCGCGCCGAACACCGTGATCGGCGTGCTGGGCGACGCCGAATTCGCAGACCTCGGCGGCCTCGATCCGCAAGTGTGGATACCGTTCCAGCTGCCGACCAACACCTCCGACCAGGGCCACTACTTCCGGTCCGCGGGGCGGCTGAAGCCGGGCGTGTCACTGCAACAGGCCCAGGCGCGCCTCAAGGCGTCGGCCGAAGACTTCACCGCCAGGTTCAAGGGCGCCCTTGGCAAGGGCGGCGCGTTCAGCGTGGAACCGATCGGCACCATCCTCGTCCGCAACGTGCGCTCGTCGCTCTTCGTGCTCGTCGGCGCCGTGGGGTTTGTCCTGTTGATCGCCTGCGCGAACGTGGCGAATCTCCTGCTGGTGCGCGCGACCGGCCGGAAGCGGGAAATCGCCATCCGCGCGGCGCTTGGCGGATCGCGCGGCCGCATCATCAGCCAGGTGCTCACGGAAAGCGTGGTGCTCTCGACGATCGGTGGCGCGCTCGGGCTCGGCTTCGGCCTGCTCGCCATCCGCACGTTGCTGTCGGTGAATACGGCCGGCCTGCCGCGCATCGGCGAGAACGGCGCGCTCGTGGGTCTCGATTGGCGCGTGTTGGCCTTCACCGTCGTCGTCTCGCTGGCGACCGGATTGATCTTTGGATTGATCCCGGCGTTGCAGAGTTCGAAGGCGGACCTCAGTTCCACCATCAAGGAAACCGGATCCCGCTCGGGCACCGGGTTCCGCCAGAACAAGACGCGCTCGGTGCTGGTGGTCACCGAGGTGGCGCTGGCGCTCACGCTGCTGATCGGGTCCGCGCTGCTGATTCGTTCGGCGATCGCGCTGGGCAAAGTGGATCCCGGCTTCGACGCGAACAACGTGTTGACGATGAAGATGTCGGTGACGGGGCCGCAGTACGCATCGGCGCAGAGCGTGGACCTGATGGTGCGCAACGGCGTGGACCGCTTGCGCGCGCTGCCAGGCGTCGTCGCCGCGAGCTCCACCTGCTGCGTGCCGCTCGAAGGCGGCTACGGCTTGCCGTTCACCATCGTCGGCCGGCCGCTGACGGATGGTCCGTACCACGGCGGCGGCGGATGGATTAACGTGACGCCCGGGTATTTCGACGTCTTCAAGATCCCGGTGAAGAAAGGCCGCGCCTTCACCGATCGCGACGACAGCGTGGCGCCCCCTGTGGTGATCATCAACGAGGCCTTCGCCAACCAGTATTTCAAGGACAAGGACCCGCTCAACGAGCGCCTGGTCATCGGCAAGGGCGTGATGAAGGAGTTCTCGACCGAAGGCGAGCGCCAGATCATCGGCGTGATCGGCGATGTCCGCGACGGCGGCTTGCAGCAAACGCCAGGCCCCGAGATGTACATTCCGCAAGCGCAGGTCCCCGACGCCGCCAACGCCTTGAACCTCGGGCTAGGGCCGATGTCGTGGGTGCTGCGCACCGCGGGTGATCCGTATGCGATGAGCGCGGCGGTGCAGGAGCAGTTGCGGCAGGCGACGGGGATGCCGGTGTCGGACGTGAGGTCGATGGCGGACGTCGTGATTCGCTCGACGTCGCGGCAGCGGTTCAACATGTGGCTGATGACGATCTTCGGCGCGTCGGCGTTGCTGCTGGCGGCGATCGGCATCTACGGCCTGATGGCCTACACGGTGGAGCAGCGGACGCAGGAGATCGGCATCCGCCTCTCGCTCGGCGCGGATGGCGCGCGCGTGCGGCGCATGGTGGTCGTGCAAGGCATGCAGCTGGCGGTGGCTGGCGTGGTGATCGGCCTGGCCGCCTCGTGGGCCCTCGCCCGGTTGATGACGTCGTTCCTGTTCAGCGTCGAGGCCCGGGACCCGCTGGTGTTCGTGGGCGTGCCCATTCTGCTCACGTTGGTGGCCCTGTTCGCGGTGTGGCTGCCGGCGATGCGCGCCAGCAAGATCGACCCGATCGTGGCGCTGCGGTACGAATAGGACTCGGGCCTGCGGCCCTCGCAGGACTCGCGCTGGCCGTCTCGGGACGCTAGATCGAGGGATTAGGTGCGGCGGGGAAGCTGAGTTAGACTAACTGGACGTCGGGGCGTGGCTCAGCTTGGTAGAGCGCTCGGTTCGGGACCGAGAGGCCGCTGGTTCGAATCCAGTCGCCCCGACCACTAGTTCGAAGCAAAGGCCCGCCTACCGGCGGGCTTTTTCCTGTACGACCTCAAAACAACGCGTGATCGCATCCACCGATCGATCGATTTCGGCCGCGGTCGTTGACCAGTTCGACACCGAAATCCGCATCGCCTGCCTGCCTTGCCACACCGTGCCGCCGGCCCAGCACGTGCCCTCCGCTTGCACTGCCGCGATCAC
>JBDTMB010000271.1:0-8052 GCA_039934485.1 Vicinamibacterales bacterium | reverse complement strand
CGCGCTGCCAGAGCGCGTGCCCCTGCTGCATGGCGTTGCTCTTGTCGGCCATGCAGACCCTGGCCAGCCCGTTCGCCCTCGCGTACTCGAACGCGTGCCTGATGATGCGGTGCACGCCCTTGTAGGTGTTGATCTCTTCCTGGATCGCCACTTCGTCAGTGGTGCCGGCCTTGAAGCGCCCGCCGATCCCGACATACACGCCTTCGGTGTTCTCGCGGAACACCACGAAGTTGATGTCCTTGCAGGTGCGATCCTTGAGCGGGCACAACCGGTCGCTCAGCAACCGCACCGGGCGATAGTTGACGTAGAGATCGAGCTCGAAGCGGCAGCCGAGGAGAATGTCGCGCGCATGACGGTTGTCGGCGACACGCGGATCGCCCAGCGCGCCGACGAAGATGGCCTGGAACTCGTCGCGCAACATCTGGTAGCCGTTGGCGGGCAGCGTTTCGCCGGTCGCCAGGAAGTGATCGGCGCTCCACGGCAGGTGCACGAGTTCGAGCGGCCGGCCAAACACGTCGCTCGTGGCCTTGAGCACCTTCACGGCTTCCGCGGTGACGTCCTTGCCAATGCCGTCGCCGGGAATGACTGCAATTCTCATGATCACTGGCGGGGGCTACAGCCCTCGCCCTCCAATAGTCAACACAGCTCAACCGCCATCGCCATGCCCATGCCGCCGCTCACGCACAGCGTGGCGAGCCCGCGCTTGCCGCCGCGCCGTTGCAGTTCGTGGAGCAGCGTGACGACAAGGCGCGCGCCGGAACAGCCGATCGGGTGGCCAAGCGCAATCGCGCCGCCGTTGACGTTCAGCTTCTCCGCGGGAATCGGCACGTCCTTCAATACCGCCAGGACTTGCGCCGCGAACGCCTCGTTGATCTCCACGAGATCGAAATCGCCGATGCCCAGTCCCGTGCGTGCCTGCAGTTTGGCCATCGCCGGCACCGGGCCAATCCCCATGATACGCGGGTCCACGCCGGCACTGGCCCAGCCGATGACCCGCGCCAGCGGCTTCAGCCCGCGCGCCCTCGCGAAGTCTTCGGAGGCCAGCACCAGGGCGGCGGCGCCGTCGGTGATGCCCGACGCGGAACCCGCAGTGATGATCCCGTCGTGTCCTTCGACCTTGGGAAACGTGAGCGGCAGCTTGCGCAGTGATTCGATCGTCGAGCCGTGGCGCGGATGCTCATCTTCGCTGACGGTCTCTTGACCACCGTAGCCTTGGCGAAGGTGGTTCCCTCTTGCGGTGATGGTCACCGCGGTGACCTCGCGGGCGAAGTGCCCGGCCGTCTGCGCCGCTTCGGCCTTGTGCTGGCTCGCCAACGCAAACTGATCCGACTGCTCCCGCGTGATCCCGTACTGGCGCGCGAGCACTTCCGCGGTCTCGCCCATGATCAAGCCCGAGAGCGGATCCTGGAACCCGTCGCGGTACATCGCGTCGACAAACTGGAAGTGGCCCATCTTGTGACCCCAGCGCGCATCAGCGGCGTCGATCAAGTACGGCGTGCGGGACATGTTCTCAATCCCGCCGGCCAGCACCACCTGCGATTCACCGAGCGTGATGCTCTGGGCCCCCGACGCGATCGCCTGCATCCCGCTCGCGCACGCCTTGTTGATCGTGTACGCCGGCGCCGTGTGCGGCACGCCGGTCCGATGGCCCACCTGCCGCGACGGATTGGGACCGGCGCCCGCAGGACGGCCGTGCCCCATCAACACCTCGTCGACGTCCGCGGCGGTGAGGCCGGCACGATCGATCGCGGCGCGGGAGGCCACGGCGCCGAGCTCCGCGGCATGGACGTCCCGGAACGCCCCGCCGAATTTGCCGATCGGGGTCCGCGCCGCCCCGAGAATCACCACATGGGCCGAAGTCATTGAATCCAAATGATATCAAACGATTGTTCAAGGCCCGGAAACGCCTATTCTGCACGGAGTTGCAGACATTCGTCCCTACTAAATCGGCAGTTTTGGTGGTATTCGTCCCGAAAATTGGTATATTCGTACCGGGTTATCGGACGATGGATGAGCTGTAACTTCCTGAAAGGAAAGAGCGTTTCGTCACAGGGACGGGACGTGGGCCGGCTGGCCCGAACGAGTTTTGTTTTGCACTGTCGTTGGTATGACTTCAAGGAGAAGATGAAAATGCGTTTCAAGACTGCAGTTTTTGCGCTGCTGGTTCTTTCGCTGGCAGTTGCAGCGTCGGCCCAGGAACAGCGCGGATCGATCGAAGGTGTCGTGCGTGACACCTCTGGAGCAGTGTTACCAGGTTCCACGGTGGAGGCCAAGTCGCCCACCGGTGTGGTTCAGAGCGCCACGGCCGATGCCGGCGGCGGCTTTCGTTTTCCGTCACTGCCTCCCGGTAAATACAGTGTGACGGCGAGCCTGTCGGGCTTCAACCCCCGCACCGTTGACGACGTCAACGTCTACCTCGGTCAGATCAAGAAAGTGGACTTCGCGCTGCCCATTTCGGGCGTGACCGAGACGGTGCAGGTCACGGCGGAATCGCCGATGATCGACGTGCGCCAGAGCGCGCGCTCGACCAGCATCCGTAACGAGCAGGTCGAGTTGCTGCCGCACGGCCGCGACTTCACCACGCTGGTCACGCAGGCGCCCGGCGCCAACCAGGAAAACCGCCTGGGCGGCCTGTCGATCGACGGCGCGAGCGCCGGTGAGAACCGCTACATCGTCGACGGCATCGAGACGACCAACCTGCAGAGTGGCACCTCGGGCAAGAACGTGATCGTGGACTTCATCGAAGAAGTCCAGGTCAAGTCGAGCGGCTACACGGCGGAGTTCGGCGGCGCCACGGGCGGCGTGATCAACGCCGTGACCAAGAGCGGCACCAACGACTTCCACGGCAGCCTGCTCTACAACTTCGAGGGCAGCTCGCTCGAGAGCGCCCGCCGGCCGACGCTGCGTCAGAACCTGACCAACTCGGACGTCGCCGAGTATGTGGACTACCCGAAGGACAGCCGGACCCGCTCGGAGCCCGGCTTCGCGGTGGGCGGCCCGATCGCAAAGAACCGCGCGTGGTTCTTCGGCGCCTACCAACCGGCGCTGACCAGCATTGACCGCGCGGTCAACTCGACGACGGCCAACAACCCCGCGGCGGGGACGTTCGACAAGAACCAGAAAGACACGTACCAGTACATCACCGGCAACATCACGTCGCAGTTGAGCAACAGCACGCGCCTGCGCGTGGCCTACAACAACAGCTACCGCAAGGTGGAAGGCCTGCTGCCGGCGCTGACCGGGACGGACCCGGCCGCCACCAACTACAGCAAGGCCTCGGAGTACCCGAACTACTCCGTGTTGGGCAACATGGACTACGTGGCGTCGAGCAAGCTGCTCTTCGGCATCCGTGGCGGCTACTACACCTCCGACCAGCACGACTCGAACGTCACCGAGGAGCCGCTGTTCATCTTCTCCGGCACCAACAACATCGGGTTCCTCGACGTGCCGGCGAGCCTGCAACACGGCACGGGCTTCACGAGCATCCCGTCCAACACCAAGGTCACCC
Organism: Vicinamibacterales bacterium; assembly: GCA_039934485.1. Classification (GTDB taxonomy): domain Bacteria; phylum Acidobacteriota; class Vicinamibacteria; order Vicinamibacterales; family UBA2999; genus 12-FULL-67-14b. The sequence continues at coordinate 4,544 of JBDTMB010000271.1, read as the reverse complement.
GCGACCAGCAGACGCGCATGTACTTCCAGGCCGACAGCACCATCTACGCGAGGGCCGGCGGCGAACACCAGATCAAACTCGGCGTCCAGGGCGACCGCGTCGGCAACAACGTGTTGAGCGGCGAATCGCGCAACCGCGTTACGATCCGGTGGAATACTCCGCTGCCGACCGGCGTGCCGGCCACTCGCGGCACCTACGGCTACTACTCGGTGCGCAGCAACGGCGTGGCGCCCAAGCAGGGGTTCATCACCGAGGGTGACATCCACACCACCAACATCGGCCTCTTTGTGCAGGATGCGTGGACGATCAACCAGAAGCTGACCGTCAACCTCGGCGTGCGCACCGAACGCGAGCGCGTGCCGGTCTACACCTCGGGCTCGGACATCCCGCCGTACGGCATCGAGTTCAGCTTCGGCGACAAGCTGGCGCCGCGCCTGGGCTTCGCCTACGACGTCGCCGGCGACGGCAAGTGGAAGGCGTCCGGTTCGTGGGGCATCTTCTACGACATCTTCAAGCTGGAACTGCCGCGCGGCTCGTTCGGCGGCGACAAGTGGCTCGAGTACTACTACACGCTCGACGTCGCCGATTACACGACGCTGGTCAACGGCGCCAACTGCCCGCCGGCATGCTCGGGCACGCTGATCCGCGGACCGATCGACTTCCGTCACCCCTCGTTCGGGTCCGACGCGATCGACCCGGCCCTGAAGCCGATGCGGCAGCAGGAAATGACCTTCGCGCTGGATCACCAGCTGAACGAAGTGATGGCGCTCAGCGCCCGCTACGTCCACAAGCAGGTCGATCGGGCGATTGAAGACACCGGCTCGCTCGACGCGCAGGGCAACGAGATCTATGTCATCGCCAACCCGGGCGAAGGCCTCACGGCCCTCGCCTTCACGAACCCGAATGTGGCGCTGCCCACGGCCAAGCGCGACTACGACAGCGTGGAGTTCGCGTTCGAGAAGCGCCTGCGCGCCAACTGGTACCTGCGCACCAGCTACGCGTGGAGCCGCCTGTATGGCAACTACTCCGGCCTGTCCCAGTCGGACGAGCCCAACGCCTCCGGCACCGGGCGCACCAGCCCGAACGTGGGCCGCTTGTTCGACTACCCGCTCATGATGTTCCAAGACGGCGGCCAGGCGGCCTACGGTCCGCTCGCGACCGATCGCCCGCACCAGTTCAAGGCGCAGTTCATCTACCAGTTCCCGATGGGTACGAGCGTGGGCGCGAACGAGTATGTCGCCAGCGGTCTGCCGGTGAGCCGCGAGTTGGGCATCTATCCGACGAGCAACCTGCCGGTCCAGTACCTCGGCCGCGGCAGCGACGGCCGCACGCCGATGTATTCACAGACCGACCTGTTCGTCCAGCACGCGTTCAAGATGGGCGGCGGCCGCAGCCTCCAGGTGAGCTTCAACGTGCTCAACCTGTTCAACCAGGACACCGCAGTGTCGAAGTACTCGACCTACCAGAAGACCAACGGCGTCACCCCGACGTCGGAGGCCGCCTTCTACACTGGGAAAGAGACACTGGCACAAGACATCGTCAGCCAGAACGTCGTCAAGGATCCGCGTTTCTTGATGGACAACCAGTTCCAGGCGCCACTCGCGGCGCGGTTCGGCGTGAAGTTCCTGTTCTAGACACAATGGTGGGGGCAAACCTTCAGGTTTGCCCTTTCCTGTAGAATTCGCCCCGCGGGCTCGAGGCCCGCGGGGCGTTTTCTTTTTCCGGCCTGGAGGTTTGCCATGCGTGTACTTCTCACCCTTGCCCTCGCCGTCTTGACCCTCGCGGTGCCCTCACCCGCCATCGCCCAGAACCCGAACGCGGCCGACCGCGAACGCGCGGTCGTCCAGAACCGTCTCGGTTGGGATTACATGAAGACTGAGACCTTTGACAAAGCCGCCGCCGCGTTCCAGGCGGCCATCGACATCGACCCCACCTTCGAGGTGCCGTACTACGGCCTGGGCCGCGCCGACATGGCCCTCAAGAAATACCTTTCGGCCATCGCCGCGTACGTGAAGTGCCGCGACCTCTACGAATCGAGGGCGGGCCAACGGTTCGCCAACGCCCAGGACGCACAGCGCTACCGCCAGGATCGCCTCACCGAGATCGACGAGCAGATCCGGCAGGTGAACGCCATGCCGCCGTCGATCCAGCAGCAGGACATGCTTCGCCAGGTCAGCAACCAGCGCCGCGACGTCCAGGACGCCATCACCAGGGGCAACGACATGAGTCTGGACGCCACGGTGCCGCCCTGGGTGTCGCTGGCCCTCGGCAGCGCCTACTTTCGCTCGGGCAAGCTCGCCGACGCGGAACGCGAGTACAAGGCCACCATCGCCGCCGACGCCAAGTCTGGCGAAGCCCATAACAACCTGGCCGTCGTTTACCTCGAAACCGGACGCTTCGCGGAAGCGGAAGCCTCGGTCAAGGCCGCAAAGAAGGCCGGCTTCAAGGTCCACCCACAGCTCGAGCAGGACATCAGGAACCGGAAGAAATAGGGCGCCGGCCTTAAAGGTGCCTCATGTCATCCAGAGTGCCGCTTTTTGTCGGGTTGGGTGACGCGCCGTGTCACTTTTTCGCCCCTACCCGTCGAAAACTGTTGAAGAACCGCGAAATCTGTGTGGCGCGGATCTTGAAGGTTCGGGGGGCAGTGAGCGATGTGATGACATACAACACTGAAGCGGTCATGCCAAGCGGAACACCTCGTGCCCTGGTGGTGGGCGGGGGAACGGAAGTCCTCCCAGGCCTGCAGCCGATGCTGGGGGGTCGCCGCTTCCACGTCGACTTCCTCGACCGCAGCGAGTCGCCCTACAACGCCGTCCGGCGCCGTCGTCCGGACCTCATCGTGCTCTGTTTCACCCCCGAAGACGACGAGGCCTGCCAGCTGATGGCGATGCTGCAATTGGACCCGGCCACCCGGCGCCTGCCCATCCTGACCTACGTCGGTGGCGAGGTTAACGCTATAATCCCCAGCCAATGGCCGCGGACAAGCGGGATTCCGAGCGCGTCGAGCTCCTTGGAGCCCTGCACGGTGAGGTAATGGTGTTTCAGCCGGCCGCCGTGCGCCAGATGAGCCACGGCGGGATGCAGGTGGAAACCGGCTTTCCCCTCCAGCTCGACTCACTCCACGATTTTCGTCTCAGCCTCGGCGACCGCTCGGTGGTCGTCAAGGGGCGGGTAGCCCACATCCGGATCAGTGACGTCGATCAGGACGTGATCACCTACCGCACCGGCATCGAGTTCATCGAGCTCTCCGAGCGCGTCGCCGCGGCGATCGCCCTGTTTGTGGATGAACTCAGCAAGACCGAACCGGAAAAATCAGAATAATCAGCGGCTCGCGTTGAGGTGTTCGAGGTAATCCCCGGACCTGATGCGCTGCGCCTGGCCGAGGGGGGCGTTGTAGAAATACGTCCAGGCGCCCTGCACCCGGCCGTCTTCCATCGTCACATCGGTGAAAAGGCGCGTGTAGAGGCTGCGAGCAGGTTCGCTCGGCCGGTGGCCTTCGATCTCGTCCAGCGCCGCCAGTACCGCGGGCGTGTCGAGGGTGGCATAGACCTCGCCCCACACCACGCTCGCATCGTCCACGGGAATCGCGGCGGGATAGATCCCTAAATCAAAGAGCGCGGCCCTGATGGTGCCGCGCCCGACGAATTGAAGCTTGGAATCGACGCGCTGGCGCCCCGGCCGGTTGAACGGGGACATCAGGGTGCCGTAGAAGAAGACGTGTTCAGCCAAGGTGCCACCGGCGCCCCGTCAAAGGGGCGCCCTACGCGTGGCAGTCTACACCCTTACTGCTGCTTCAGCTGCGCGCCCTTGTGGCCCTTGCCCATCGCCTCGAAGACGTCGAGCATTTCGGTGGGCACCGAGAAGGCCAGTGCGACGGTTTTGCCGTCGCCCGACAGCTGGAGCGAGTCGACCATTTCCTTCATGCCCGGCTTGTTGCCGGCCTGCATCTTGGCGAGGGCCAGGAAGCCGCGGACGACATCACGCAGGTTGTTCGCCGACTCGTCGTCCTTGGTCTCGGCCTTGAGCACGCCGCTCAGGCCGCCGTTGATGTGGCCCGCTGCCGAGAACCACGCAATGGCGGGCATCTGGCCGGCGATTTCGTTGGGGAGGTTCGCTTCCTTGGCAAAGTCGTCGAAGCGGCCGACGGCCCACGCGTTGCTGTTGTCGAGCTCGGCGACCAGCCGCATCATGTCGTTGTTCGAGACGATGTTGCGGTTCTCGCGATGCGCGTCGATGGCGGCGCGCACGGCATCATCGCTGCCGAGCGCCACGAGGTCAGCCTCGATGAAGCCGAGGGCGAGCTTGGCGTCCGGGCCGTGTCCATCGGCGGACATGCCGTGGCCATCGTGCGTGATGATTCGCAAGCCCTGGTAGTTCTCCACCACGGCACCGTGATCGACGGCCAGCGCCTCGAGACGTGACGCCTGGAAGCGGCCACGGGCCAGGACGAGGGCGCCCTTGCCGATGCCACTCGTAAGACCGGGCATCATGGCGGCCACGACCGAGTCGATGTCGGATTCGATGTTGATGCCGGTCTGTTCTTC
>JBDTMB010000270.1:0-8067 GCA_039934485.1 Vicinamibacterales bacterium | reverse complement strand
GCACGAAGCATTGCTGAGCGGCGGGATCGACGTCTACGTCGAGTACACCGGGACGTCACTCACGGCGATCTTCAAGGAGCCCCCGGCCAACGATTCCGATCAGGTCTTCAACCGCGTTCGAGACCGCTACGCCGCGCTTGGACTGACGCTGCTGCCGAAACTGGGCTTCAACAACACGTTCGCCATCCTCGTGCGCGGCGATGCGGCCGGGCGCGAGCACCTGGCGCGTACGAGCGACCTGGGGCGCGTGGCGCCGGGCTGGACGGCCGGGTTCGGGTACGAGTTTCTCGAACGTCCCGATGGCTTTCCGGGACTCAGCGCCGCGTACGGCCTCCGCTTCTCCGGGCCGCCGCGAGTGATGGATCTGAACTTGATCTATCGCGCCGTGGCGGCGGGCGACATCGACGTCACCGCCGGCGATGCCACCAGCGGCCTGATCGAGGCACTCAAGCTCGTCGCCCTGGAAGACGATAAGCACTATTTCCCGGTCTACGACGCCGCGCCGGTGGCGCGGGCGACGCTGCTGCTCGAGCGCCCGGAGGTGGCCGCGGCGTTGCGGGCGCTCGAGGGGCATCTATCGGCGGCGCAGATGCGTCGCATGAACTACGCGGTTGACGGCGAGAAGCAGGACCCCGCCGCGGTCGTGCGCGCGTTCCTTGATATGATCGGAGGGATCTAGTCGAGCCAGGAGAGCGACTGCCAGATGCCCAGCCTCAACACCTTCAAGACCCGGACTTCGATTACCGTTGGCGGCGACACCGTCAGCATCTTCAGCCTCCCAGCCCTCGAAAAGGACTTTCCCGGCGTGGCCCGGCTGCCGTATTCGCTCAAGATCCTGCTCGAGAATCTCCTGCGCCGCGAGGACAACGGCTTTGTGAAGACCGCCGACATCCAGGCGCTGGCCGGCTGGGATCCCGCGACCATCGGCGACAAGGAAATGTCGTTCATGCCCGCGCGCGTGCTGCTTCAGGACTTCACCGGCGTGCCCTGCGTGGTGGATCTCGCCGCGATGCGCGACGGCATCGTCGCCCTCGGCGGCGATCCCGAGAAGGTCAACCCGCTGCAGCCCGTGGAATTGGTGATCGACCATTCGGTGCAAGTCGATCACTTCGGCACCAGCGACGCGCTGGCGCTCAACGCCAGCCTCGAATACCACCGCAACCGCGAACGCTACGTCTTCCTCCGCTGGGGCCAGACCGCGTTCCGCAATTTCCGCGTCGTCCCGCCCGAGACCGGCATCGTGCACCAGGTCAACATCGAGTACCTCGCGCGCGTCGTCTGCAGCGAGCAGGCCGACGGCGGCATGATCGCCTATCCAGACACGGTGTTCGGCACCGACTCGCATACGACGATGGTGAATGGGTTGGGCGTGGTGGGTTGGGGCGTCGGTGGCATCGAAGCGGAGGCCGCGATGCTCGGCCAGCCGAGCTCGATGCTGATTCCGCCGGTGCTCGGCTATCGCCTCAAAGGCAAATTGCCCGAAGGCGCGACGGCGACCGATCTCGTGCTGACGATCACCGAAGCGCTTCGCAAGAAGGGCGTTGTCGGCAAGTTCGTCGAGTTTTACGGCCCGGGCCTCGCGCACCTGACGATCGCGGACCGCGCCACGCTCGGCAACATGTGCCCCGAATACGGCGCCACGGTGGCGATCTTCCCGATCGACGAGATGACGCTGGAGTATCTGCGCCTCACCGGTCGAGACGCCAAGCAGATTGCGCTCGTTGAGGCGTATGCCAGGGCGCAGGGCCTGTTCCGCACCAACGACACGCCCGATGCGGTGTATGGCGAGACGATCGAGCTTGACCTGGGCACCGTGGTGCCGAGCCTTGCGGGTCCGCGCCGGCCGCAGGATCGCGTCTCGCTGTCGAATGCGAAGCAATCATTTGCCGGAGCCCTGGACGAACTGCAGAAGGGCATCAAGTCGTCGGGCGGGGGCACCGCGGTCGCCACCGCCACCCAGCTCGAACACGGCTCGGTGGTCATCGCCGCGATCACCAGCTGCACCAACACCTCGAACCCCAGCGTGATGATCGCCGCGGGCCTGGTGGCGAAGCGCGCGGTGGCGAAGGGCCTCACGCGCAAGCCGTGGGTCAAGACCAGCCTCGCGCCTGGCTCGAAGGTCGTCACCGATTACCTGAAGAAGGCCGGGCTCGACACGTATCTCGATCAGATTGGCTTCAACCTCGTCGGCTATGGCTGCACCACTTGCATCGGCAACAGCGGACCGCTGCCGGAGGAAGTGTCGGCCGAAATCGCCGAGCGCGGCCTCGTCGTCGCCTCGGTGTTGAGCGGCAACCGCAACTTCGAGGGCCGCATCCAGCAGGAAGTGCGCGCCAATTACCTGGCGTCGCCGCCGCTCGTGGTGGCCTACGCGCTGGCCGGCTCGATGACAATCGACATCACCACCGAGCCGCTGGGCACGGGCAAGGACGGCAAGCCGGTGTATCTCAAGGACGTCTGGCCGACGGAACAGGAAATCCAGGCGGCGATGCTGGCCAGCGTCACGTCGGAGGCCTATCGCACGCAGTATGCGAAGGTGTTCGACGGCGACGAGCGCTGGCAGACGCTGCCGGTGCCGACCGGCGATCGCTTCGCGTGGGAAGGCGACTCCACCTACATCCGCAAGCCGCCGTTCCTGGAGAACCTGACGATGACGCCGGCGCCGTTGAAGGACCTGGCGGGCGCCCGCATCCTCGTGATGCTGGGCGACAGCATCACCACCGACCACATTTCGCCGGCGGGATCGATCAAGGCGGCCAGCCCCGCGGGCAAGTACCTGCTCGAGCATCACGTCGAGGCGAAGGAGTTCAACTCCTACGGCGCGCGGCGCGGCAATCACGAGGTGATGATGCGCGGCACCTTCGCCAACCCGCGCATCAAGAACCAGATGGTCCCCGGCGTCGAGGGCGGGGTCACCGCCTACCTGCCCGGCGGCGAGCAGATGGCGATCTACGACGCGGCGATGAAATACGAGAAGGCCGGCGTGCCGCTGGTGGTGATCGCAGGCAAGGAATACGGCTCCGGGTCGTCGCGCGACTGGGCCGCGAAGGGCACGATGCTGCTTGGCGTGAAGGCGGTGATCGCGGAGAGCTACGAGCGCATCCACCGCAGCAACCTGGTCAACATGGGCGTGCTGCCGCTGCAGTTCAAGGACGGCCAGGGCGCGGCGAGCCTCGGCCTGACGGGACGGGAAGAGATCTCGCTGGTGGGCGCCGGCGCGGCGCTGAAACCGCGCGCCGAAGTGGCGGTGACGGCGAAGGCGGAAGACGGCTCGGTGAAGACCTTCACCGCGATCGCGCGCATCGACACGCCGGAAGAGATCACGGCGTTCTCGCACGGCGGCATCCTGCCGTATGTGTTGAGACAGCTCGTCAAGAACTCGAAATGACGTGCTGAGCGCAAGCCGCGTTAAAGAACAGGCCCGCGAGATCGGGTTCGACCTTTGCGGCATTGCGCCGGCCGCCGCGCTCCCGGAACTCGCGTATCTGCCTGAATGGCTCGCCAACGGATACGCGGGCGAGATGATCTACATGGAGAAGTCCGCGCCCACCCGCGCCGACATCCGCCATTTCCTCCCTTCCGCCCGATCGGTCATCGTCACCGGGACGCTGTACAACACCGAGACCCAGGGATCAGGGATCAGGGATCAGGGCTCGGTTCGCGTGGCACGATACGCGCGCGGAGAGGACTATCACCTGGTCTTGGCCGGGCGCCTGCAACAACTCATTGATTGGATGCAGGTCGAGAACGGCGCGGCGTTCGACGCGGCGCTGTTCGTGGACAAGCATCACGTGCAGGAACGCGTCTACGCGCAGTACGCGGGCCTCGGGTGGATCGGCAAGAACTGCTGCGTGATCAATCCGGAACTGGGCTCGTGGCTGTTCCTGTCTGGCGTGGCGGTGAGCCTGCCGCTTGACGTCGATGCACCCGGTCTCGATCACTGCGGCGCCTGCACGCTGTGCATCGACGCGTGTCCCACCGGGGCGCTGGTCGATCCGCACGTGCTCGACGCCACCAGGTGCATCTCGTATCTCACGATTGAATTGCCCGGTCCGATCCCCGAGACACAGCGTCCCCAGATTGGCAATCACCTCTATGGTTGCGACATCTGCCAGGACGTCTGCCCGTGGAATTTGGCGCCCGCCCGCACCGCCGATCCGGCGTGGCACGCCACCCGCCGCGACGGCGCCAGCGCCACCGAGTTGTGGCAGCGCAGCGACCACGAGCTCCACCAGTTCGTGAAGGGCAGCGCCATGACCCACCTGTCGCTGGCCGGCTTGCGGCGGAACCTGGCCACGGTGATCGGCAATAGCGGCGACCCGTCGCTGGCCGCCGCGCTCGACCGGCCGGGCCGCGGCGTGAAGAATGCCGCCCACAGCGCGCACACGCCAGTCGTTGAGGACGCGGTCGCCTGGGCAAGAAAACGCCTGACCGAGGCCTGACGCCCCGAAGTCCGCAGCCCGCCGCCCCCGAAGTCCGCAGCCCGCCGCCCCCGAAGTCCGCAGCCCGTAGCCTGAAGTCTGATCTACTATCGTTCTATGGCGAATGCTTCTCTCGCCCCGGTGTTGCTGGTGTCGATGCCGCAGATGCTCGATCCCAACTTCTCGAAGTCGGTCATCCTGCTCGCGGAATACGGTTCGCACGGCGCGTTCGGGCTGGTCCTCAATCGACGGATGCCGGAGCCCGCCGCCCACATCGTGACGGCGGATCAACCGTTGAACATTCATCCCAAGGTTCACCTCTTCACCGGCGGCCCGGTGGAGCCAACGCGCGCCTGGATCCTCACGGCCAAGCGGGACCTCGACACGGAAGCATTGGAAGTCACCGACGGCGTCTACCTGTCGGCATCCGCCGACCTGGTGCGCAAGACGCTCGAGTCGGCGCCCGATCACAAGGTCAGGATGGTCGTCGGTTACGCCGGATGGTCCGCGGGACAACTGGACGTCGAGCTGGCGGAGTCGTCCTGGCTGCTGGCGCCCGTGCAAAACGACTTGATTTTTTCGACGCCGATTGAGGACATGTGGGAGACCGCGATTCGCCGGCTCGGAGCCGAACCTTCGATGCTGCAAGGCTCCTCGGGAGTTCACTAGTCGGAAACTGCCTTGAGGCACTTCTTGTCGGGACGGCACTTCTTGTCGGGAGGGAATTACTTGTCGGGAGGGAACCACTTGTCGGGAAACCACTTCTCGGGAGCGGCACACTCATCGCGAAGGCAGATCCCGACAAGCATTGCGTCCCGACAAGCGTCAGTTCCCGGCAAGTGATACTTCCCGAGAGAATGGTTCAAGAGGTTTGGTTGTGACAAGGAGCAAGCGATGCGAGGTGTGGCGATGGCAGTAGCGTTTGGATCGTTGGTAACAACTCTGGCAGGGTGCCAGGCGCCGGCTCCCGCGGCCGCGCCGGTCAGCAAAGTGGCGGCCGACCCGGCCGCTTCAGCGCAGGAGCAGAAGAACGCGCGATTTGCGCCCACCGAGCTGTCGGCCGATCTCTCGGCGCTGCCGCCCAACGAGCGCGAAACGCTGGCCCACCTGGTCAAGGCCGCGCAAGTGATGGACGCGTTGTTTCTCGAACAGGTCTGGTCGGGCAACGAGGCGACGCTCTACAGCCTGCTCACCGACGCATCCCCCGCCGGCAAGGCGCGCCTCCACGGCTTCCTGCTCAACAAGGGCCCGTGGGGACGCCTCGATCACAACGAAGTGTTTGTTCCCGGCGTCCCGGCGAAGCTCGAGTCGGCCAACTTCTATCCGGTCGGAGCCACCAAGGAGGAAGTGGAGAAGTGGATCGGCTCGCTGAGCCCGGCCGACAAGGCGAAGGCCACCGGCTTCTTCACGACGATTCGCCGCGGCCCGGACGGCAAGTTGATGGCGGTGCCGTACAGCGTCGAATACCAGGGCGAGCTGGCGATCGCGGCCGAGCACCTGCGCGCGGCGGCGAAGGCCACGACCCAACCCACGCTGAAGGCGTTCCTCGAATCGCGCGCCGCCGCGTTCAGCTCGAACGACTACTACGACAGCGACGTGAAGTGGATGGAGCTCGATGCGACGATCGAGCCGACCATCGGGCCGTACGAGGTCTACGAAGACGAGTGGTTCAACTACAAGGCCGCCTTCGAGGCCTTCATCACGGTGAAGGACCTGGCGGAATCTGCCAAGCTCCAGAAGTTTGCCGGCTCGCTGCAGGAGATTGAGAACAACCTGCCGGTCGATCCCAAGTACCGCAATCCCAAGCTGGGCGCGATGGCGCCGATCTCGGTGGTCAACACCGTGTTCTCGGCCGGCGACGGCAACCGCGGCGTGCAGACGGCGGCGTTCAACCTGCCCAACGACGAGCGCGTGGTCGCCAAGATGGGCAGCAAGCGCGTGATGCTGAAGAACAACCAGCAGGCCAAGTTCGACAAGGTGCTGGTGCCGATCTCGAAAATCGCGCTCGCCGGCCCCGACCAGGCCAACGTCACCTTCGACGCGTTCTTCACGCAGATCCTGATGCACGAGCTGATGCACGGCCTGGGCCCGCACAACATCACCGTGGGCGGCCGCGCGACGACCGTTCGCCAGGAGCTCAAGGATACTTACAGCGCGATCGAGGAAGCCAAGGCCGATATCTCCGGCCTCTTCGCGCTGCAGTTCCTGATCGACAAGGGACAGCTCGACAAGGGCATGGAGAAGACCATCTACACGACGTTCCTGGCTTCGGCCTTCCGCTCGGTGCGCTTCGGCGTCAACGAAGCGCACGGCCGCGGGCAGGCGATCCAGTTGAACTACCTGCTGGACCAGGGCGCGTTCAAGGTCAACGCCGACGGGACCTTCAGCGTGGACGCCGCCAAGGTCAAGGACGGCGTCACCGCGCTGACCCGCGAGTTCCTGACCCTGGAAGCCGAAGGCAACTATGCCAAGGCGAAGGACATGATCGAGAAACTCGGCATCAACCGCCCGCAGACCAAGGTGGTGCTCGACCGGCTGAACGCCGTGCCGGTGGATATCGAGCCCAGGTTCGTCACGGCGCAGGAGCTCCTCAAGTGAATTCGGCCGGCTCGTTGCTGCTGACCGCCGTTCTCTTCGCGGGCTTCGTCCAAACCGCGGATCGGCCGATGCAGGTCGAGGCGTGGCCGCGCGAGGCGGAGAACCCCGGGTGGCAGAAGCCCGCGCCGCCGTCCGCGACCTGGCTTCCGCTGATTGGCGAATACGGTCCCGAACAGGCACCGCTGTATGTGTACGAGCGGGAGGGGCACTTGTGGGCGGTGGTGGGCCGCGGCCAGGCGTCCAGGCTGGATGAAGCCGCCCTCGCCAGCACCTTCACGCGAGATGCCCGTGGCCAGGTGACGCGCGCCACCATCTCCGGCGTCGTCTATCCACGACGGCAAGTGGGGCCGGCGGCCGGGACCGGGCAATTGCGCGTCGAACCATTGCGGCCAGTCGCGCAAGTGTTGAAGGAGTCGATGTCCGCGGCGCCGCCGAAGGAAGCCGGCGAGTTTCGCGAGGCCGATCTCGTGGAGCTGGTGAAACTGGATCCGACGATCAAGCTCGAGATTCGCTACGCGACCACCAACAATTTCCTCGGGTCGAAGTTCTACGCCGAAGCGCGCGCCTTCCTGCAGCGGCCCGCCGCGGAGGCCGTAGTCCGCGCGAACCAGGTGTTGAAAAAAGCTGGCTACGGCCTGCTGATTCACGATGGCTACCGGCCTTGGTATGTGACCAAGACGTTCTGGGACGCCACGCCACTCGAGAAGAAGTGGCTGGTCGCCGATCCGTCCAGCGGCTCGCGGCACAATCGCGGCTGCGCCGTCGATCTGACGCTGTATGACCTCAAGACCGGCCTGGTGATCGAGATGCCGAGCACCTACGACGAGAGCACGCCGCGCGCCTACGCGTTCTATCCGGGCGGCACGGATCTGCAGCATTGGCATCGCGACCTGCTACGCCGCGTGATGGAGGCGGAAGGCTTCACGGTGAACCCGAACGAATGGTGGCACTTCGATTACAAGGACTGGAAGAGCTACCGCATCGGGAACGTGGCCTTCGACAAGATCAAGCCCTCGTAGTGCGAGCGGACGCCCGCTTAAAAGCATCC
>JBDTMB010000269.1:0-8075 GCA_039934485.1 Vicinamibacterales bacterium | reverse complement strand
TACGCGATTTCGGTGCCGGTCGAAGTGCAGACGCCGGGCGGCGACATCTCGAAGCTGGTCGAGTCGTTCCCCAACCTCAAGGTGTTCCGTTGCGACGGCACCGACTTCCTCGCCAGCTACCGGACGCTGGCGGACGCCACCGCGTGGATTCGCCGCGAGCGCAAGCCGGCGCTGGTCCACGCCAAGGTGATTCGTCCGTACTCGCACTCCCTCTCGGACGACGAGCGGCTCTACAAGACGCCCGACGAGCGCAAGTCGGAAGCGCTGCGCGATCCGCTGACCAAGATGCGCGCCTTGCTGCTGGCCGAAGGCCTCGCCACCGAGGCCGATCTCGACGCGATTACGGTGTCGGTCGATCGCGAGATCGCCGACGCCACCGACACCGCCCTCAAGGCGCCGAAGCCGGCGGTCAGCACGGCCGATCACTTCGTCTTCTCACCCACCGTAGACCCCACCTCATCCGCATTCGAGACCCCCGAAAAGCCCGAGGGCAAGGCCGACACGATGGTGGCGGCGATCAACAAGACGATGAAGGACGAGATGGCGCGCAACCCGCGCATCGTCATCTTCGGCGAGGACGTCGCCGACGCCAGCAAGGAGGGCGTGCTGGGCACCGTGCCGGGCAAGGGCGGCGTGTTCAAGGTCACCCACGGGCTGCAGAAGACCTACGGCGCCGAGCGCGTCTTCAACTCGCCGCTGGCCGAGGCCAACATCGTCGGGCGCGCGGTGGGGATGGCCACCCGCGGCATGAAGCCCGTCGTCGAGATCCAGTTCTTCGACTACATCTGGCCGGCGATGATGCAGCTGAAGGACGAGATGTCGATGCTGCGCTATCGTTCGGGCAACCATTGGTCGTGCCCGATGGTGGTGCGGGTGCCGATTGGCGGCTACCTGCGCGGCGGCGCGCCGTACCACAGCCAGTCGGGCGTCAGCATCTTCGCGCACTGCCCGGGTATTCGCATCGTGTTCCCGAGCAACGCGGTGGACGCCGCGGGATTGCTGCGCACGTCGATTCGCTGCGACGACCCGGTGCTCTATCTCGAGCACAAGCATCTCTATCGCCAGACCTACAACAAGGGCACCTATCCCGGGGCCGACTTCATGATTCCGTTCGGCAAGGGCGTTTTACGCCGGGACGGCACCGACGTCGTCGTGCTGACGTGGGGCGCGCTGGTGCAGCGGTCGATCCTGGCGGCGCAGCAGGCGGAGAAGGACGGGCTCCGTGTCGCGGTGTTCGACCTGCGGACGATCATTCCGTACGACTGGAACGGCATCGCGGCGCTGGTCAAGAAGACCAATCGCGTCATCGTCGCGCACGAAGATCAGCTGACGTGCGGCTTTGGCGCCGAGATCGCGGCGCGCATCGGCGACGAGCTCTTCGAGTACCTCGACGCGCCGGTGAAGCGCGTCGCGGCGATGGATTGCCCGGTGGCGTACTGTCCTGACCTCGAGGAAGCCATCCTGCCGCAGTCGGCCGATGTGCTCGCCGCGATCAAAGACCTGGCGGCTTACTAAGGCAAGGCAAAAGGCAAAAGGCAAAAGGCAGAAGGCGGAAGGCAGAAGGCGGAAGGCAGAAGGCAGAAGGCACAACGTGATGCGGACCCGCGTCGCCACTTTTGCCTTTTGCCTTTTGCCTTTTGCCTTTTCCAACGAGCCTTTCGCGCAGCGCTCGGCCGGGCGCGTTGAGATTCTCAAGTCGGTCGGCGGTCTGCCACCGGCCGTCGTCGGCCAATTCCGCGAGCCCATCGGATTCGAACAAGCCTCGTGGGGCCAGTACGTCGTCTTCGATCGCCGCGGACATGCGGTGTACGGGATCGACGAGACGGGCGGAGGGAGCCGCAAGATCGTCGAGATCGGCGGTGAAGACGGACGGGTCATCGAACCGAGCGCGTTTGATGCGGCGCCCGATGGCAGCTTCGCCGTCGCGGACGCGCCGAACGGGCGCGAACGCGTCCAGGTGTTCGATGCGGGCGGCTTCCGCCGCGGCGGTTTCCTGCTGCCCGGCAAGGCCAGCTCGCGCGTGGTGCTCGGATCGCTGACGCTCAACGGCATCGGCTCGCTCGTCTACACCGGTCGATCGGTGTTGCTGAGCCTGCCCGACACCGGGTGGCTGCTCACCGAATATGGACTCCTCGGCACGCCGACCCGATCGATCGGCCTGTTGCGCGCGACGGGTCACGAAGACGATCGCGAGCTGCACTTCACCTTGAACGCGGGCATCGCGCTACCGGATCCTGACGGTGGGTTCTATTTCGTGTTCATCGCTGGCGTGCCGGCGTTTCGCAAGTACGACGCGCAGGGCCAGCTGGTGTTTGAGCGCGTGATTCAAGGCCGCGAGATCGACCCCGTGGTGGCGGCGCTGCCTCAGCGGTGGCCGCGCCGAAGCGTCAACGGCGGCGAACTGCCGCTCGTGACGCCGACCATCCGCGCCGCCGCCGTCGACGGCATGGGACGTCTCTGGGTGTCGTTCGTCGTCCCCTTCACCTATGTCTATGACCCCGACGGTGAGAAGGTCCGAACCGTGCAGTTCCGTGGAGCGGGGATTATTTCGCCGTCAAGCTTGTCGTTTTCGTCGAGCGGCCGGGTGCTGGTGACCCCTGGTTGCTATGAGTTCTTGCCGGACTGAGCGGCCGTAGTACAATCAAGGGCTGTTCATGTCACGAAGCGATTCCTCTTCGGCCCGTCGCGCGCTCGTGACTGTTGCGCTGTTTGGCCTTTGGCTCTCCGGATGCAGCAGTCCGGCGGCGCCCACACCCACTCCGCCGCCACCACCGCCGGTTGAGGTGGTTGCCGATCCGCCCACGATTACCTGTCCCACGACCGTCCAGGCATCCACAATCCTGACGTCGGGAACCGCCGTCACGTTCGAGCCGACCACGGAGAAGGGCAAGGATCCGGTGTCGATCCAGTGCTCACCGGCGTCGGGCACCAATTTCCCGATCGGCGACACCTCGGTGGAGTGCCGCGTCACCGATGCGCTCAACCGCTCGGCGGCGTGCTCGCTGATCGTCCAGGTAAAGAAACTGCCTACCCTCTCGAAGACGCGCTTCCTCGCGTTCGGCGACAGCATCACGGCCGGCGAGGTGACGTTCCCGGTTGGCTCAACGGCGCTCGGCGTGCCGTCGTTCAAGCTGGTCCAGGTGCCTTCGGCGGCGTATCCCACCGTCCTCGCCAAGCAACTTCAGGCCAATTACAAGGCGCAGGAAGATCTCATTACCGTGGCCAACTACGGGGTGGGCGGCGAGAAGGCGGCGGACGCGCGCAACCGATTCATCACCGCGCTCAGCATCGTCCGGCCCGAAGCCGTGCTGATCCTGCAGGGCGCCAATGATATTCCCCTCGGCGAAGACGCGGCTGCCAGCACCGCGGCCAACGAGGTGCGCATCATGGCCGCCGAGGCCAAGGGCCGAGGCATGCGGGTGTTCATTGCGACGCTGCCCCCGGCGCGCGCCGGCGGCAGCCGTGCCATCAAGCAATTGCTGCTGGACGACTACAACAACCGCATCCGCGACTTGGCGTTCCGGGAAAACGCGGTGCTCGTCGACATTTACCAGTACCTGTTGAGCAACGTGACCCTCTACATCGGGGTTGACGGGTTGCACCCGACCGAAGCCGGCTATGCGAAGATGGCGGAGGCGTTCTTCTTCGCGATCCGCCAGAACCTTGAAGTGCCCTGACCTGCGCGCGCGTCGTGTCGCGGGTTGTGCGATCGCGATCGCGCTTGTCACCATCGGCGCGTGTTCAAAAGACCCTTCCGGTTCCCCAACCTCGCCATCTCCGCCGGTCCAGCCAGGACAGCTGAAGCGCACGAAGTTCCTGGCGTTTGGCGACAGCATCACGGCAGGCGAGATCAGCGAGCCCACGGTCAGCGCCGGACGCGTCATTGGCTTCAAGCTCATCCAGGTCTTGTCCGCTGCGTATCCCACCGTGTTGAGCTCGATGTTGCTGTCGCAATACGCCTCGCAGGCGCCGTCGATCGTGGTCACCAACGCGGGCCTGAGCGCCGAGAAGGCGGAGTTCGCGCTGCCTCGCTTCAATACCGCGTTGGACATCTACCGTCCGGAGGTGGTCCTCTTGATGGAGGGCTATAACGACATCTGCTGCGGCAACAACGAGGTCGGCGTCCGCAAGACCGAGGTCGGTATCGGTGAGATGGCGGCGATGGCGCGCAGCCGCGGCGCGCGGGTGTTCATTGGCACACTCGCCCCGCCACAGCCAAACGGCAGCCGGTCAACTCCGAGGAACATCGTCGAGGACGCCAACGCGAAAATCCGGGAAGTGGCGAGTGCCCAAGGTGCGTACTTGGTCGACGTCTACACCGCGCTGCTGCCTGATTTGGCCGCCAACATTGGCCCTGACGGCTTGCACCCCACTGAAATTGGCTATCGCCGCATCGCCGAGACGTTCTTCGCGGCGATCCGGGCCGACCTCGAAGTCCGCTGATTAAAATCTAGAAAAATATTGCTGAGCCGGGCCCGGTCAGGCTACTGATCAGGGTTCCGGTCCATGACGTCCGACAGGATGCTCACAATTGCACGAGGCATGGTGGCGGCGCTGGCGTCCGCCGGGATGCTGGCGTGCACCGACACGCCGACCACGCCGACCACGCCCACCTCGCAGGCCACAGCTTCGGCGCCCTCGGCTCAGTTGAAGCGGACGAAATTCATGGCATTCGGCGACAGCATCACCGCAGGAGAGATCACGCTGCCGGTGACCAACTCGCTCACCGGCTTCCCCAGCTTCAAGACGATCCAGGTGTTGTCGGCGGCCTATCCGACCGTGCTGAACTCGATGTTGAAGGCGCGTTACCCTTCGCAGGCCTCGGTGATCTTCGTCGCCAACGCCGGCCTGGGCGCCGACAAGGCGGAGTACGCGATGGAGCGGTTCGATGCCGCGTTCGACTTGTATCGGCCCGACGCCGTGCTGCTGATGGAGGGTTACAACGACATCTGCTGCGGCAACAACGAGGTCGGCGTCCGCAAGGCGGAGATCGGCCTCAGCGACGCTGCCGCGGACGCGCGCAATCGGGGCGCGCGCGTCTTCATCGCGACACTTGCGCCATCCAAGCCTGGGAGCCGTTCAACTCCTCTGAATATTGTCCAAAGCGCCAACGAGCGCATCCAGGTGGTGGCGAGGGGCGAGGGGGCCTACCTCGTCGATGTGTACTCCGCGCTGCTGCCTGAGGTGGCCACGAACATCGGCATCGACGGGTTGCATCCCACCGAGATCGGCTACCAACGGATCGCCGAGGCCTTCCTCGCCGCCATTCGAGCCGACCTCGAAGTCCGTTAGCTGACGGTTGACAGGAGGCCGGCGCCGGACGAGAATGAATGAACGTTCATTCATAGGGACGCCCGATGCCCGCCTCCGCCGCTTCGCGAAAACTGACCGCCGTGAAGGCCGCCGCGCCCGCCCTCGACAAGCGGGACGCGATTCTGCGCGCGGCGACGAAAGTCTTCGCGCGCAACGGCTTCTTCCAGTCGCAGGTGGCCGACGTCGCCAGGGTGGCCGGCGTGGCGGCCGGCACCGTCTACCTGTATTTCCACGGCAAGGACGACCTGCTGGTGTCGATCTTCGAACGATCGATGCGCGAGGTCATCGCCGAAGGCCGGGCTGCGCTCGAAGGCGTGGCGGACCCCGCCGAGCGCCTCCGCCGGATCGCCCACCTGCACCTGGGCCGGCTCGGGCGTGATCGCGACCTCGCGGTGGTCTTCCAGGTCGAGTTGCGCCAGTCGGTCAAGTTCATGGAACGGTTCTCCGAGACGTTCCTCCAGGACTACCTGGGCCTGATCCACCAGACCATCGCCGATGGACAGCAAAACGGCGCCTTCCGCAAGAACGTCAGCGCGACCACCGCCGCGAAGATTTTCTTCGGCGCCCTCGACGAGATGGCCACCAACTGGGTGTTGAGCCCGCGCAAATACGCCCTGGCCGCCGACGCTGACGCCGTGGTCGATCTCTTCATCAATGGCGTCGGGCCACAGATAAACACTGGCCGCAGATGAACACAGATAATGCTGGCCACAGATGAACACAGATAAACACTGGCCACAGATGGACGCAGATAGACACTGGCCGCAGATGAACGCAGACAAGGCAAGACCATGCAGATAAACACTGTGACCGTTCTCGGCGCCGGCACCATGGGCGCGCAGATTGCGCTGCACTGCGCCAACGCCGGCATCCCCTCGCTCCTGCTGGATCTCACCACCGAGCAAGCGCGTGAGGGGCTCGAGAAGGCTCGCAAGCTGAAACCCGATCCGCAGTACACGCCCGATGCGTACCGGTTGATCACGGTCGGCGGGTTCGACACCCACCTCGATCAGATCGCCGACTCCGACTGGATTGTCGAGGCCATCATCGAGCGCCTCGACATCAAGCAGCAGTTGCTGGCGCGGGTCGACGCGAAGCGCAAGCCGGGATCGATCGTCAGCTCCAACACCTCGGGAATTCCGATCGCGGCGCTGGCCGAAGGCCGCTCGGACGACTTCCGCCGCCACTGGCTCGGCACCCACTTCTTCAACCCGCCGCGCTACCTGCGGCTGCTCGAGATCATTCCCACCCCCGAGACCGATCCGGCCGTCGTCGCGGCGATCACGCACCTGGGCGATCACCTCCTCGGCAAGGGCGTGGTGCTGGCCAAGGACACGCCGAACTTCATCGCCAATCACATCGGCCTGTACGGCGTGGCGCGCACGCTGGACGTCCTGGCTGGCGGCAAGTTCACCATCGAAGAGATCGACGCCATCACCGGTCCCGCGCTCGGCCGGCCCGGCAGCGCCACGTTCAGGACGATGGATATCGCCGGCATCGATGTGCTGGCGCACGTAATGCGCAACCTGAGCGAGCGGCTCTCCGACGAGGCCGATCGCGCGACGTTTGCCCTGCCGCCTCTAGTCGAGGACATGCTCAAGCGCGGCTATCTCGGGGAGAAGACCGGCAAGGGCTTCTACCAGCGCCGCAAGAACGCCGCGGGAGAATCCGAGATCTGGACGCTCGACCTCGGCACGATGGAGTTCCGCGCCAGGCAGTCAGCGCGCATCGCGTCGATCGAAGCCGGCAAATCCATCGACGACCTGCCCGAGCGCGTGCGCACGCTCTTCAACGCCAGGGACAAGGCCGGCGAATTCCTCCGCGCGACGCTCGCCCCCACGCTGGTCTACGCGGCGCGCGTCGCTCCCGACATCGCCCACTCGATCGACGACGTCGATCGGGTGATGCGGTGGGGCTTCGGCTGGGACCTCGGCCCCTTCGAGCTGTTCGACGCCATCGGCGTGCGGGAAGTGATGGCCGCCGCGGAGGCCACCGGCGGTCACGCCGTGCTGAAGGGCATCCCGCCGCTCGTCAAGGCCGTGCTCGATGCCGGACGCAATCGCTTCCGCGATGGTCTCGTGCCGGCCCAGGCTCCCGACCTGCAGATTCTCCGGTCGGCGCGCGAACAGAACCGCGTGATCAAGAAGAACGCGGGCGCCAGCCTGATCGACCTCGGCGACGGCGTGCTGTGCGTGGAGTTCCACTCGAAGATGAACTCCATCGGCGGCGACACCGTGCAGATGCTCAATGCCGGCGTGAAGGAAGCCGCCAAGAACGGCCAGGCGCTGGTCATCGGCAACGATGCGCCCTATTTCTCCGCCGGCGCCAACCTGATGCTGGTCCTGCTCGAGGCGCAGGAGGGCAACTGGGACGAGCTCGACATGATGGTCCGCGCGTTCCAGCAGGCGACGATGGCGCTGAAATACAGCGCGGTGCCGGTGGTGGTGGCGCCCGCCGGGCTCACGCTCGGCGGCGGCGCGGAAATCGCGTTGCACGCCGATCGGGTTCAGGCCAGCGCCGAGACCTACATGGGGCTCGTCGAAGTGGGCGTCGGACTGATTCCCGGCGGCGGCGGCACGAAGGAAATGACCGTGCGCGCGATGGACCAGTTGCCCACACCGCAAAGCGACCCGCTGCCGTACATCCAGAAGGCCTTCGAGGCCGTGGCCCTGGCCAAGGTGTCCACCAGCGGTCCCGACGCGATGCGGCTTGGCTACCTGGCGCCGACCGACGCGTTCACGATGAATCGCGAGCGGTTGATC
>JBDTMB010000268.1:0-8077 GCA_039934485.1 Vicinamibacterales bacterium | reverse complement strand
GACCTCGCCCGCCTGCACCTGAATGGTCAGGCCATCGAGGGCCCGATACGGCCGCCGTCGCCAAAACCCGACCAGAAAGTCTTTCGTGAGGTCTTCGGTCTCGATTGCGGCGGCCATGTTATTTCTTGCTTTGCACCTGTTTCAGTTCCCAGGCAATGGCAGCATCGAGGAATTCGGCACGCAGCCCGGGCAGGCGGATACCGTTCATGAAGAAGGTGGGCGTGCCGGTCACTTTCAACTGGTTGCCGAACGCAATGTCGCCCTTGACCAGTTCCAGCACCTTGGGAAACCGCGCCTCGAATTCGGCGGCGCTGACGCCGGCCACCACGCCGGCCGCGGCCTTGACGCCTTCGGGCGTGAGCGCCGGCTGATTGTTGAACAGCCATTCTTCCATCTGTTCGGCCTTGCCCTTTTCGCGCGCCAGGCGCACGGCCACCGCCGCTTCACAACTGGACGGGTGGAGATCCTGCTGGATGAACTGATTGCATTGCCGCTCGAGGGAATAGTCGCGGGTCATGAACTTCACCTTGCCCGGGTGCTCCCTGGCCCACTTGGCGAAGATTGGCTTGTACTCCAGGTAGGTCTGCCGGCACGGCGGGCACTGGTAGTCGTTGAACTTGACGATCACCACGTCGGCGCCGTCGCTCGGCACCATCACCGGCACGCGGGGCTGTTGCGCCAGGAACGCTTCCAGCTGCTGGATCTGCGCGCTCGACGCGGCCGGTGCCGCCGGCTGGCCCTGCGAGACCAACGGCTGCTGATCGCCCGCAGCGGCGGACGCTTGCTGGCCGGGGAAGAGCGCAATCGACAGCACCGCGGCGGCAACAAAGACGACGGCCGCCGACAACGCCTTGGGCGTGCGCAACAACGTACGAAGATCTCGACTCAAACGACTGGGAAGACTGGTCATGGGGTACCTGGTGGCCGCTCCGGAAACGAGGAACAGCCCGATGACGGCCACATACGTGCCGAGACACAACACACAAACGGTTTTCAGGATGACGTAGGACGCATATCCGAGATAGAGCACCACCGCGAGACCGATCGTCGAGGACGCAAACACGTAGCCATCCAAGTTAGGCGCGGCCGTGGACGATTGCGAACACAGCACGATGAGGCCAAGCACGAACGCAAAGAAGAGCAGGCCGAATAGCGCCACCGGCACGCCTGCCACCGACCCAAACCGGCTCGAGTACGCCTCGGTGCAACTGAACGTCGCGTTCATGTCGCAGAAGCTCGTATACAGCGGGTCGTTCAGGAGCCGGTAGTGCACCCAGGTCGAGGCGGAAGCCATCGCCAGACCAAGCGACGCAAAGGCCGTGTACCAAGCCGTCGAGCGTGACATTTGAAGAATTCTACTGTACAGCCAAAGGAGTGCGGCTTGCGCCGCACCCCTTTGTCTAACGTCAAGATTCGGTAGGGTCCGTTACTGGAGGACCGTGCCGGTCGCGGGCGGCGCGTTGCCGGCGGTGTCCGCAATCAGCGACACGTCGGTGTAGATCGTGCCCAGCGTGTTGGTCCAGAAGTAGCGAGTGCCCGTCGAGTTCTGGGTGACCGGTGCGGCGTTCGCCCAGTAAGCGCTCCAGAGCGCCGCCGCTGCGGGACCGCCCTCGGCGAGGCTGCACGAATCCGTGCTGGGGTTCGAAGAGGCGGGGTCGTTCTGCATGTCAATCGTGTAGCCGCTCTTGTCGACCGAGGTCGCGCCGGCGCCGAGGTCGGGGCTGATGAAGGGCGCGCCGCCAGCGACGGGCGCAATCGCCAGATCCGTCAGCTTCTCCGCATAGAAGCCGTTGGCGCAGGTCGACGAAAACGCCTGCTGCGAGCTGTTGATGGCGCGGAGCGAACCGATGGCCGACGCTTCGTTACCCGACATACGCGCACGGAGCAGGCCGGGCACGGCGATGGCGGCAATGATGCCGATGATCGCGACGACGATGAGCAGTTCGATGAGGGTGAAACCCTTGTTGCTACGAATTCGCATGATCTCTCTCCTAAAAAATGGTCCCAGGTTGCCGGTCTTCGCTTGAGGCGACGCCGCCTGTTTTCAAGGGCGGCATCGTCTGGCCCTCTCTTTAGCAACCCCCGTACCACATGAAGGACGACACCGGCCCAAGGGCGCTAACCGCTATTTCCAGAACACGTTATCGGCAGAAGACCTAACGGCTGCAGGGTGGGACCGTGCATGCTCTTGCGCGAAAACTGACAGAAACTGTCAGCCGCGTTGGGCAGGAATTGTCAGGAGGCGCCAATTTCGATCACCAGAAAATGCGGTGAGGCGACTGGTATAACAGCCGATAGGTCAACGACTTCGAGGGCAGGGCCAGCGGACGCAGCGCCACGATGTAGCGAACCCCGGAGGCCTTCCAGCGCTCCCACCCGCGTGAGAATTCATCGGTCGCCACCGTCTTCCGGCCGGTCAGCAGGTACACGAGTCCAGGATTGGTGCTGGCCACCGCCCCCTCGCCTTCAAGGTTGGCATTCATCCAGTCCGTCAATTCAGCGGCGCCACGCGCGTCGCGGAGCCAATCGAGCCGCGCCGGGTCGCGAAGCTTCAGCGCGATGTACCCGGCATGATCCTGCAACTGCAGGCCCAGGACGCACATCACAGCAATCCGCGCGGCGAGCGGAGCGCGCGTCATCGCCTCGAGACCCGTCACGAAGTAGAACAGCAAAAACGGTGTGAGCGGCAGGACGTAGCGAAACGTCGCCGTCGGTACGGTGAGTAACACGGCTAGTGATACCCCGACCACCATCTCTGCGGCGGTTACTCCCCGCCTGAGCGCACGGATAAAGCCCACCAGCACGATGGCGCTCAACATCAGCGTGATCGTCACGGTCACCGGGCTGCCGCCCATGCTCGAGACGATAGTCGCCGTCGACCCGGCCAGCGCGACGACCTCCTCTCCGCTCTCATCGGCGCCGCGAAACAACGATGGCACCAGGACGCCGCCGACATCGCGCCCCAGGATACCGATGAGATTGGTCCGGATCCGGGGCACCAAGTCCGCGGCGTGGATCCTTCCCAGCCGGGGAATGCGGGGGCTGACCATGCTTAACAGGTCGGCGTAGGAGTAGGCAATCGTCCCCCCATGCTCCGCGGATTGTGACAGCGTCGGCGCATGACGCGTGGAATAGATCATCCATGGGCCCAGGCAGAGCGACGCGACGAGCGTAAAGGCGGCGGCCGATCGATAGGCACGCTGCTGCAGCAAGAAGAGGAGGCCCCCCAGGAATGTCGCCGCGCCGGCGGTGCGAACCAACATCGTCGCGGCCGCCAGCATCCCAGCCGCCGCCGCACATCGCGCCTGGCTCGTGGGCTGCGCGCGGGCCGTCCGATCGAGCCACATCACCGTGAGCACCAGTCCCAACGTGAACACGCACTCGGCCATCAGGGTGGAAGTGGCGAGGAACACGAATGCCGGCGTGAGGACGGTCGCGGCGGCGATGGCGGCGGCCATCGGCGCGGCCGTCTCGCGATACTTGACCAGGTACCGGTAGACGACCAGGCCGACGCCCATCATCGCGGCAATCGAGACCGCTTTGAGGAGGAACACGTTCTGAGGAAACGCCGGACGGATGAGGAAGAGCGGCGCGAGCATCAGCGGGTAACCCGGCGGGACGGCCGGCATGATCGGCGTGACCGCCGAGCTGATCAGCCGGAAGCCATCCCCCTGCGCGAGCGCCTTGGCCAGCAGCGCATACCAGGCGTCGTCGACAATCAGTCCGGCGGCGCGGTCGAGCCGCAGCAGGTATACCGCCAGGACCGCAACCGCGGCGATCGCGAGCCTCTTCACCGCAGACCGTACTTCTTCGCGAGATACCTGAACTGGCGGAAGCTGAGGCCGAGGATGTCGGCGGCACGGGTTTGCACGCCGCCCGCCCGCTCGAGGGCGCGCTCGAGGTGCGTTTTTTCGACGTCCTGCAGGTGCCGTTCGAGGTTGAAGCCTTCGCCGCTCGCCGCCGAGGTGTCCACGGCGCCGGTGGTGGCGGGGCGCGTCGTCGCCGGGCGCCCGGACCGCAGGTTTTCGGGCAGCGTGGCCGGCATGATGCGGGTCTCGGCTTCAAGCGCCACGGCGCGCTCCACCACGTTTTCGAGTTCGCGGACGTTGCCGGGCCACGAATAGGCCTTCAGCAACTCGAGCGCTTCCGGTGAAAACCGGTCGATCGACTTCCCCATTTCAGCCGTGTACTTCGTCAGGAAGTAGTCGGCGATGAGCGCCACGTCCTCGGCGCGGTCGCGCAGCGCCGGCATCTGCACCGGAATCACGTTGAGCCGGTAGAACAGGTCCTCGCGGAATTTCCCTTCGCCGACGAGCGTGGGCAGATCGCGATTGGTGGCCGCAATCACGCGAATGTTGGCCGACGCCTCCTCGGTGCCGCCGACGC
Organism: Vicinamibacterales bacterium; assembly: GCA_039934485.1. GTDB lineage: Bacteria > Acidobacteriota > Vicinamibacteria > Vicinamibacterales > UBA2999 > 12-FULL-67-14b. Next base: position 3,691 of record JBDTMB010000268.1, on the reverse strand, counting down.
GGCGGTACTTCCGCTCCTGCAGCACCCGCAACAGCTTGACCTGCATCGGCGACGGCATCTCGCCGATTTCGTCGAGGAACACCGTGCCGCCGTCGGCGGCTTCGATGAGGCCCTTCTTGTCCTTGTCGGCGCCGGTAAACGCGCCGCGGACGTGGCCGAACAGTTCCGATTCGAGCAGCGCCTCCGGCATCGCGCCGCAATTGACGGCGACAAACGGCTTGTCGCGCCGCAGCGACAGGTTGTGAATGGCGCGCGCCACCAGCTCCTTGCCGGTGCCCGATTCGCCGGAGATCAGGACGGTGCTGTTGGTCCGGCACACGGTCTCGACCAGGCGGAAGACGTCGACCATCGCCGGGCTGCGGCCGATGATGCCGGCAAAGCCGTCTTCGGCGTTGGTCCGCCGCAGCACGGCATTCTCGTGGCGGAGGCGCCGTGATTCGAGCAGCTGGCGCACCTGCATCGTGACGAGATTGACGTCGCGAAACGGCTTCTCGAACAGCGCCTCGGCGCCGAGCCGGCGGGCCTCGCCCCATTCGGCGGAATCCTGCGTCCAGTGCGCGGTCATCATCATCACGATGGCGTCGGGCGCCAGCTCGCGGACCGCGGCGAGGAGCTGGACCCCGTCGAGCCGCGGCATGCGGATGTCGGTGAGCACCACGTCCACGTACTCCCGGGCCACCAGTTCGCGGGCCGCCTCGCCGTCTTCGGCGATCACCACGTCAAAGCCATCGCGCTGGAAGAGCAGGCGCATCCACTCGCGCATCGACTGCTCGTCGTCGACGATGAGAATGCGCGGCTTGCCGGCTCCCTCGCGGCCGGCCTTGAGCGGAGTGGCAGGGTTCCCGGTCCCCGGCCGGCCCTGAGCGGCGTCGATGGGCCGGCTCATGACGCCGCCCCCTGCACAAAATTCGGCGCGGGGCGACCGGACGCCGCCTCTTGCGCCGGCGGGAACCCGACGCGGAAGATGGTGCCGCCGTCGGGCCGCGCGCTCACGTCGATGCGGCCGCCGTAATCGGTGACGATGCGGTGGACGATGGCCAGGCCGAGGCCGCTGCCCTTGCCGAACCGGCCGCGGAACGGCTGAAAGATGCTGTCGACGTCTTCGGGGGCAATGCCCACGCCCTCATCTTCGACCAGCAGCGCGCCGGTGACATGACTGGGATCGCCCTCGACCGTCGCGGTCAGCGTCAAGGCGCCGCCCTCCGGCATCGCCCGCAGCCCGTTGGTCGCGAGGTTCCAGATGATCTGGCGGACCTGGCCTTCGTCGGCGTCGACCCACACCTCGTGGTTGGTCACCTTGACGTTGATCACGTGGTGCTCGGAGACGTCGGTGCTGTTGCGCAGCAGCATCGCCGTCTCCTCGACGAGCCGGCGCAGGTCGACCCGCTGCAGCTCGAACCGCTGCGGTCGCGCGTAGGCGAGGAACGACTTGATGCTCTGGTTGAGCCGCTCCGATTCCTTCAACACGATGTCCATCAGCTGCGCCTGCTCCGCCGACAGCGGCAGATCCTCCTTGAGCATCTGCATCGACCCCGACATCGAGGCCAGCGGATTGCGGATCTCGTGGGCGATGCCGGCGGCCATTTCGCCGACCGCGGCCAGGCGCTGCTGCAACCGGGCGTTGTGCTCGAAGCGCTTGACGTCGGTGACATCCTGGAACGTGTAGACGTATCCGCGCGAGCCGTCCGGCAGCGGCAACGCGGCCACGCTCAATCCGATCTCGATCACCGGGCCGCCGGGCCGCCGATACTGATAGTCGCTGCGCATGCTGCGCGTGCGCGACAGTTCCTCGGCAATCACGGCGGTGAAGTCCGGGCTCAGTTGCAACACGTCCGCGGCACGTTCGCCGATCGGCAGGGCGCCGGTCCGCCCGGTGATCAACATCGCCGAGCGGTTGAACGTCAGCAGCCGGTTGTGGCCGTCGGCGGTGGCCAGGCCGCTGACCAGGTTGTCGAGGACGTACTGGTTGAAGGCCTGGATGTCGGCGATCTCCTCGGTGGCATGCTCCAGTTCCGCCTCGCCGCGGCGGGCGCGCTCGGCGAGCGCGCCCGACAGCAGCGCCACCGTGAAGAAGCCGAACAGGTTGAGCCCCACCGTGTACTGGGCGACGTTGGGGGGCGGGACCTCGGCCGACAGGGCCAGGTCGAACGGCAGTTCGAGGTTGCCGTTCGCAAACAGGTACTGCGTCAGCACCAGGCCGATGAACAGGATGGCGCTCAGCCCGGCCAGCTGCAGGCCGCCGCGGCGGAACTGCACCGAGGACGCCGCCACGATCGGCAGCATGAACAGGATCGTGAAGAGGCTTTCGACGCCGCCGGTGAGGAACACCGCCGCCGAAATGATCACGGTGTCGATGGCGAAGTGGACGTCGGTCAGCCACGGGAAGCGATCGACAAACCGCAGCGACGCGATGAAGCCGAGGCTGGCGGCGTAGGTCAACCCGATCAGGAAGAAGAACGGGTTGACCAGCAGCGTGCCCGGTGCGCGCAGCTGCACGACGAGCGCCGAGCCGAGCAGCACCGTCGCCACCACGACCCGGACGGCGATGTGCGTCGCCAGCCGCTGCCGCAGGGTGGCGCGCTTCATTACGTCAGCTTGCTGATCAGGTCGAAGATCGGCATGTACATCGCGATCACGATGCCGCCGACGGCGCCGCCGAGAAACGCGATCATCACCGGTTCGAGCAGGGTCAGGAGGCCTTCGACCGCAACGTCGACTTCTTCCTCGTAGAAGTCGGCGATCTTGCTGAGCATGGTGTCAAGCGCGCCGGTGGCTTCGCCGACGCTGATCATCTGGCACACCATGCCCGGGAAGACCCCGGTCTCCTTGAGCGGCGCCGAGATGGTTTCACCGCGCTCGATGCTCTTGCGGGTGACGGTGACGGCGTCCTCGATGACGGCGTTGCCGGCGGTGCGGGCAGTGATGTCCAGGCCGTCCAGAATCGGCACGCCGGACGACATCAAGGTCGACAGCGTGCGGCAGAACCGCGCCACCGCAATCTTCCTCATGATCGGCCCGAGGATGGGCATCTTCAGCGTGATCTGGTCGATCACGCGGCGGCCCTTCGGGGTGGCGTAGTAGGTCCGGAACGCCCACCCGAACGCAAAGAACCCGATGAACAGCAGCGGCATGAAGCGGATCAGGTTTTCGCTGAGGGCGATGACGATGCGGGTCGGCAGCGGCAGCGTCGCGCCGAGGCCGGCAAACAGCGTCGCGAACGTCGGGATGACCTTCCACAGGATCACGCCGATGACCACGCCGGCGATGGCGACCACGGCGATCGGATAGATCATCGCCGACTGCACCTGGCCGCGCAGCTTGACGGCCTTTTCAATGTAGGTCGCCAGGCGCTTGAGGATGGTGTCGAGAATGCCGCCGGCCTCGCCGGCGGCGATCATGTTGGTGAACAGCGCGTCGAAGCACTTGGGATGCTTCTTCATCGCATCGGCCAGCGACTGGCCGCCTTCGACGTCGGTGCGGGTCTGCAGGATGACCTGCGCGAAGTACTTGTGCTCTTCCTGGTTGCCGAGGATGTCGAGGCACTGCACCAGCGGCAGGCCGGCGTCGATCATCACCGAGAACTGCCGGGTGAACACCGCCAGGTTCTTGGCGGCGACCTTCTTGCCGGTTCTGCCGGGTTTGTCTTTCTTGGCCGCGTGGGCCTCTTTGCGCGCGGCCGGCGCGATGCGCG
>JBDTMB010000267.1:0-8077 GCA_039934485.1 Vicinamibacterales bacterium | reverse complement strand
CCAGCCGTCGGAGACGAGCAGCACCACCGGACCGCCACGCAGGGCGCGGCGGGACCAGTGCTGATGGAACGTGCGGATCGCCTCCCCGATCCGCGTGCCGCCCGACCAGTCGGGCACCGCCTTCGCCACCGCGGCCACGGCCTGGTCGATCCGGCGGAGGCGCAGCTGCCGCGTGATGCGCGTCAGTTGCGTGGAAAACAGGAACGCCTCGACGCGGCGATGACGCTTCGACAGCGCGTGCGCGAAGTGCAGCAGCATGCGCGAGTAGCGCTCCATCGAGCCGCTGACATCACACAGCAACACCACCGGCCGCGGACGGGTCCGCCGCTTGCGGCGCGGCAACACCAGGACGTCGCCGCCGGTGCGCAGGCTGCGCGCCAGCGCGCGCCTGAGATCGACGCGCGGGCCGCGACCGGGAACCCACCGGCGAGTCCGCCGGACGCCGGGATTCCACTCGAGATCGTCGAGCACCCGCTGCGCCATCGCCACTTCCTCGGGCGTGAACTCCGCGAAGTCCTTGCCGGCCAGCACGTCGGCGCCGCTCCACGTCCGCAACGCTTCGGGCGGGCCTGACGAGCCGCTCTCGTCAGTCGGTGGTGACGACGAATCGGGCGAATCGGGCAAGCCTAAAGGCTTGCCCCCACCAGTCGGTGGGCCATCGCGGGGGCCATCGCGTGGGCCACCGCGTGGGCCACCGCGTGGGGGCAAACCTTTAGGTTTGCCCTGCGCCTCTTCAAGCGTCCAGAACGTGTCGAACGCCGCGTCGAACACCGGGAGATCGTCGTGCCGATGCACGAGCAGCGCGCGACAGGTGTGGAACACATCCTCGCGAACCCCGAGGTCCACGTGCTGCAGCGCGCCGGCGACGTCCAGCACGCGTCCTACGTGCACGTCGACACCGCGGCGTTTCAGCAGGCGTCCGAACACCAGCAGGTTGTGGAGAAAGGTGGACATTTGGTGATTTGGTGATTTGGTGATCTCGTGATTTGGGGATCTGGAGATCTGGGGATCTGGGGATCTGGGGATCTATGATCTCGGTGCGGACACTGAGGCGTGTGCCATCAGGGCCGCCAGCCGCTCACCGCGGAGCGCGTCGAGATCTTCCCTGGCTTTCAGCACGACGCCGATCGTGTCCTCGACGGCCGCCGGGTCCAGGGCGTGACGGTCGAGCGCCACCAGCGCCGCCACCCAATCGAGCGTTTCCGACACGCCGGGGACTTTGTAGAGCTCTTCCTTGCGCAAGGCTTGCACGAGCCTGGTCACCTGTGCGGACAACTCCGCCGATGCGCGCGGCACGCGCTGCTGAACGATCGCCACTTCCTTGTCGAACGAGGGGTAGTCGATCCATTGGTAGAGGCACCGGCGCTTGAGCGCGTCGTGCAGTTCGCGAGTGCGGTTCGACGTCAGGATCACGAGCGGCGGCTCGGCGGCGCGCACGGTGCCCAGCTCGGGAATGGTGATTTGGAACTCGGCCAGCATCTCGAGGAGATAGCCCTCGAACTCCTCGTCGGCGCGGTCGATCTCGTCGATCAGCAGCACCGCCGGGCGGGTCCGGGCCGGATCGATGGCCTGCAGCAACGGCCGCTTGATGAGGAACGCGTCGCTATACAACTCGCGACGGGCAGCGTCGCGGTTCAGCGTCCCGGCGGCATCGAGGATCCGCAGCTCGAGGAGCTGGCGCGCGTAGTCCCACTCGTACACCGCCTGGCTGATGTCGAGGCCTTCGTAACACTGCAGGCGAATCAAGTCGGCGCCGATCGCGTCGGCCACGGCGCGGGCCAGCGAGGTCTTGCCGACGCCGGCCTCGCCTTCCAGGAACAGCGGCCGCCCAAGCGTGAGCGCGAGATACACCGACACCGCCAGGCCGCGGTCCGCGACATAGTGCTGCGCGGCCAGCCGCTGCTGGAGGTCCGCGATGGAGCCGGAGAAAATGAGACGCCGGACGGGCCTAGCGGCCCGTCCCTCCCGGGGTCTTTTTCACCACCGTCACGGTGAGGCTCGAGGGGTACAGCTTCGAGTGATGCACCGCGTTCCTCGCCACCACGCCCCTGGCTTCGTCGTAATTCTTCCCGCCCGTGTTCAGGTTGCGATCGAAGCGCGGGAAGTTGCTGCTCGACACCTCGATGCGCAGCCGATGGCCGGTGTCGAAGTAGTTGCTGGTGTTGAGCGGCTGCAGCGTGACCTTGTAGACCTTGTCCTTCTCCATCCACGTCAGCGGCTTGTCGTAGCCGGCGCGGTAGCGCATGCGCTGGATCGACTCATCGAGGTTGTAGGCGCGGCCGTCGGGAGAGACGTCGAGGACCTTCACGGTGAAGTCGGTGTCTTTCGCGTCCGACGACACGTAGAGAGTGGGCGTGATTGGACCGCTGACCTCGGTGCCTTCCTTGAAGGCCTCCGAGGTGTAGACCAGGATGTCGTTGCGCGATTCCATCTTGCGTTGATCGAAGGCGCCGGCCTGGATCGCGTTGCCGGTGCAGCAGACGTTGCCGCCGTACGAGGTGACCGGATTCATCGGGTCGTAGGTGAAGGCGTCGGGCTTGTCGGCGTCCGGCGGCGCGGCCACCAGCGTGCCGTCGCCGCTCAGCGAATTGGCGCCGCCGCCGCTCGCCAGATACATCGTCAGGGGCTGCGCGCCGGCCGGCGGCCAGGTGTCGGAAGTCTGCCACTTGTTGCTGCCCATCGTGTAATAGGTGACCTTCGGCATCTTGTCGAGACGTGTGTTGGCGTCGCCTTTCAGGAACTTGTCGAAGAAGGCGTAGGTGATCTCGTTGTAGTCGAGCCGCGCGTCGCCCATGCTGCGCTCGCCGACGATGGTGTCTTCGGTGGCGCGGGTGTAGGAGCAGTGCGCCACCGGGGCAATCACCGCCCACTGTTGATCGGCCACGGCGCCTTTCGCGTTCTTGCGAACGTGGTTGAACATCTCGAGGTTCGGCCCCACCGAGACGTCATACCAGGACATGAACCACAGTCCCGGGACGTTGAGCGCCATGTCGTCGTGCCACAGCCCACCCTTGCGCCAGGCATCGGAAGCGGGCTCGCGCTGCACCATCTGGCCACCGGTCTCGACCGGCATCCGGTCGGCGTAGATCCCGCGCGGGCCGCTGACGTTCTTCAGGATATCCTGCGTCGGCAGCTGCCACAGCGCCTTGTCCCAGTCGACCGGCGGCATCCGCGGCGCGAGATCGAACAGCTTCGACGCCGCGATGAGATCTTCGCGCGGGGTGTCTTTCGGGAACATCGGCCGCACCTGGTTCTGTTCGCCGTAAATCCAGGTGATGAAGAGCATCTGCATCGCGCCGCCGCGATACCAGTTGCCCTGCTCCCAATACGGCCCCACCTTGCCGACGCCGGCGCCGAACCCCTGCACGTTCATCGCCGCATACCCGGGGTGTCCAAGCGAGGCGACCGCGGGCTGCCATTCGGCGGTGGACGAACACCCAGTGGTGCCGAGCTTGCCGTTGGACCACGGCTGCTTGGTCAGGTAGTCGATCGTCTCGTAGCCGTCGGTAATCGGCGCGCCGAGGATGTCGTAGTTGCCTTCGGAGAAGAAGTGGCCGCGCTCGTTCTGGCCGACGTAAGCATAGCCGCGCTTGATCGCCGCGATGATTGACGACATGTCGGCGGGCACGCGATTCTGCACGTCCCAGAAATTGAAGTTGTAGGGCGTCTTGACGAAGACGATGGGCACCTTGGTGGTGGCATTCTTTGGGCGATAGATGTCCGTCGCCAGCCGCACGCCATCCTTCATCGGGATCATCACCCGGCGTTCGACAATGGCGAGGTCCTGGAGTTCCTTCTCCATCGCGATGCGCCGCTGCTGATCGGCGGCGCTGAGCCCGCCCTGCTGCGCCGGCAGCAACGCGATGGCGATGAGGAAGGCGGCGGAGAGTCCGAACGCGAAGCGGCGGATGGATGAGGTCATGCGGGCCGTCCCCTTGTGCGGCAGTTCTGATTCTGGCGCTTTGCAGGCGCCGCGGCAAGCGCCGTCCCGGTCTTGAATTCATCCACGGATTTCACGGATTTCACGGATTCGGACTGCAAGGATCGGCTGACGGGGCCAAGACGAGTGGCCCGCGACGCCCGGCTTCGCCGGGCGCGAGTCGAGACAAGACCCCGAATTCGAGAGAGCTGTCCTTTGCTGAGAGCTCTCTCGAATTCGGTGTCTTGTCTTGACTCACGGCCGAAGGCCGTCGCGGGCCGTCCGAATCCCCTTGATCCGTGAAATCTGTAGACGCGTTTAAAGACGGCGTCAGCCGCGGGGACCTACTTCAGCGTGATCAATTCACCCGGCAGCAACGGCGTGTTCACCGGCCGGCGGCGCGCCTTGGTGGCCTGCTCGAACGCGTAGCCAAGACCGAGCAGCTTCGGTTCGCTGAACGCGGGGCCGAGAAACGAGATGCCAACCGGCAGGCGATCGCCCGTGAAGCCCGCGGGCACGATCAGATCGGGGAATCCGGTGAGGTTGGCGATGTTCGTCGCCGACGGCGCCGCGGGTCCGGGGCTCGCGGGCGCCGCGATCTGGCTCGTCCGGTTCGACGAGGTGGGATACACCATCGCGTCCAGCTTCTGGCCGGCAAACACGCCGTCGACCACCGCGCGAATGGCCGGCAGGATGTAGTCGTGCACCGAAACGTACCTCGGATCATCCATCGAGCCGCTCTCGGCCTCGCGCTTGAACAGCGCCCACCGGCTCGGGTTGGGGCCCTGCTCGCCGCGCGGTGCGGTGAAGATCGCGGCGCGCGCGATCATGTCGTCGATGCTCTTCGGGTACCTCGGCGCCAGCGTGGCGAGGTAGGCGGCGATCTGCGGCGGAAACTCCGGCCAGCGCACGGCGTTGTAAAACTCGGTGCGGCCATCGAGCAGCCACTTCGGCAGGCGCACGTCAACGACCGTCGCGCCGGCCTTCTTCATCGCCTCGATCGAGGCGTCCATCACCCAGTCGACGTCGGCATCGGCACCCAGGAAGTCGCGCGCCACGCCGATGCGCGCGCCCTTGAGCGCGGCGGCGTTCAGGTACTTGGTGTAATCCCGCTCGAACCGGCCGTCACTCTTTTTCGTCGCCGCATCGGCGGGATCAACGCCGGTCATCACGCCGAGCGCGACCGCGAGATCGGCGACATGGCGCGCAAACGGTCCGCCGGTATCGAACGACAGCGCCAACGGAATGATGCCGTCGCGGCTCAACAGCCCATGCGTCGGCTTGAGGGCGGCGACGCCGTTCGCGGTGGCCGGGCCGCGGATCGATCCGCCGGTGTCGGTGCCCAGGCCAATCGTCGCGTAGGCCGCGGCGATCGACACGCCGGTCCCGCCGGACGAACCCGATGGCGTCCTGGTGAGATCGTGCGGGTTGAGCGACTGCCCGATGATCGAGCTCATCGCCGCCGCCGACGCGAACTCCGACATGTTCACCTTGGCCAGGATGATGGCGCCGGCGTCCCGCAACTTCTTCACGACGAATGCATCGTCGGGCGGAATCGAGCCGTCGAGGAGCACGGAGCCGCCGGTGGTGGGCATGTCGAAGGTGTCGAAGTTGTCCTTGAGGACGACGGGAATGCCGTGCATTGGCGACCGCCGGCCGCTGGCCTTGCGCTCGACATCGAGCGCGCGCGCGGTTTCGAGCGCCCTGGGATTGAGCGTGATGACGGCGTGGATCGACGGGCCCTGGCGATCGAAGGCCGTGATGCGCGCGAGGCTGAGTTGAACGAGCTGCTCGGAGGTGAGCTTGCCGGAATCGAAGGCGGTGTTGATGTCGGCGATGGTGAGCGCGTCGAGCTCGATCGTCTGGCCGTCGGCGGCCGCCGATGCGGCCACGACCAAGGCGACCGCAAGGCTCGCCCGCAGGAATCTCTTCATGCGGCATGCTCTCAGAAGTGATGGGATTAGACAATACCGATCCACCCTCACAGGGCCGCGCGCACGGCGGCGAGCGCGGCGTCTTCCGACGGAAAACCCGTGCGGGTCTTTTCCGCCACCTTGGCGCCGTCGACCCAGACGGAAAACTCGCCGCGGCCGCCGGGCGTGATCTCGACGTCGAGGCCGGTTTCCTTCTTGATCACCGCGGCCGCACGGGCCGCGCGTGGAAGGTAGGTTCAAACCACGCAGTAGCGAATCGAGACTCGAGCCATCTTGGTTACAATATAGGGCTTATGGCATCCCAGTTAGAAGCGATCTCCGTGAAGCGGAAGATGTACTTCGAATTCGAAAACGCCCCCTACCTTTGCCTCGACTTCAGCATCTCCACGCCCACCGCGCGCGGCGGCCAGACGCTGGTGCGCCTGAAGATGCGCAACATGATCACGCAGGCGGTGTTCGACAAGACCTTCAAGGCCGGCGACAAGTTCAACGAGCCCGACCTGGTGAAGGCCGCGGCCACCTTCAGCTACGCCGACGCCGACGGCTACCACTTCATGGACCAGGAAACCTTCGAGACGCTGACGCTGAGCCCCGCGATCCTCGGCGAGGACCGCGGGCTCCTGGTGGACAACCTCGACGTGCAAATTCACCGCTACAACGGCCAGCCGATCGGCATCCTGTTTCCCGCGCTGGTGGAGTTGAAGGTCACCTCCACCGAGATGGGCGTGCGCGGCAACACCGCCAGCGGCAGCGTAACCAAGCCGGCGACGCTAGAGACCGGGATGGAAATCCAGGTGCCCCTCTTCATCAAAGAGGGGGAGAAGGTGAAAGTGCATACGGAGACGCGGGAGTTTGCGGGAAGAGCTTAGATTTCATGAGAACACTTCGAATCGCTCTCCTCTTGCTGTGCGCGGCCACACCGTCATTCGCGCAGGACACGGCGCGGATGGAGCAGGTCATCCAGAGCTACGTCAAGAACCGGACGTTCATGGGCACGGTGCTCGTGGCGCGGGGCGCCGACGTGGTCTTGAGCAAGGGCTACGGGTCGGCGAACCTCGAGTGGGACGTGCCCAACACCCCGTCGACGAAGTTTCGTATCGGCTCGCTCACCAAGCAGTTTACGGCGGCCTCGATCCTGTTGCTCGAGGAACGCGGCAAGCTGAAGGTCGACGATCCGATTACGAAGTACCTCCCCGACGCGCCGCCCGAGTGGGGGCGGATCACGATCTACAACCTGCTGACCCACACCTCGGGCATTCCGAACTTCACGGCCCTGCCTGAATACAACACCCTGAAGGCCACCAACACGACGGTGGACAAGACCATCGCATCGTTCAAGGACAAGCCGCTCGATTTCGGGCCCGGCGAGAAGATGAGCTACAGCAATTCCGGGTATCTCGTCCTGGGCTACGTCATCGAGAAGGTGACCGGCGGGAGTTACGGGAAGTTTGTCCTCGACAATATCTTCACGCCGCTCGCGATGAAAGACTCCGGCTACGACTCGACCACCACGGTGATCGCCAGGCGCGCGAGCGGCTACGCGCCGAGCGCGACCGGTGTGGTCAATGCCGGCTACGTGCACATGTCGATCCCGCACGCGGCCGGCGCACTCTACTCCACCACCGGCGACCTGCTGAAGTGGGAACAGGGCCTGTTCGGCGGCAAGCTCCTCTCGGCCGCGTCGCTGCAGAAGATGACGACGCCCTTCAAGAACGACTATGCGTTTGGCCTGACCTCGCGCCTCGACAAGGGCCGCCGGATCATCTGGCACAACGGCGGCATCGACGGCTTCAACTCCTCGATGGCCTACTACCCCGACACCAAGACGGTGGTCGTCGTCCTGGCCAACCTCAACGGCCCGGTCGCCGATCTGCTGGCGTCGCAGTTGGGCGGCCTCGCCCATGGCGATGCGATCAAGCTGCCGAGCGAACGCACCGAGGTCACCGTTCCGGCCGCGACGCTGGAGAAATACGTTGGCGCCTATGAGCTGGCGCCGACCGCCACCATGACCATCACACTCGAGAGCGGCCACCTCATGGCGCAGTTGACGGGCCAGGGCAAGAACCCGATCTTCCCGGAATCGGAGACACTGTTCTTCCTGAAGATCGTCGACGCTCAGCTCGAGTTTGCGGCAGATGGCAGCTCCCTGGTCCTCCACCAAAACGGCCGCGACCTGAAAGCAAATCGAAAATAAGACTCGCCCAAATCTCGAAATCGCCAAATC
>JBDTMB010000266.1:0-8079 GCA_039934485.1 Vicinamibacterales bacterium | reverse complement strand
CGACCACGGCCGGCAACGTGGTGTTTGCCGGCGAGCTCACCGGCGAGTTCGTGGCGCTCGATGCGCGCACCGGGGATGTGCGCTATCGCTTCAATACGGGCGGACCGATGGGCGGCGGCATCGCGACGTATGCAACCGGCGGGCGGCAATACGTCGCGGCGGCGTCAGGAAGCCCGTCGAGTTTCTGGGTGGATCGCAACCCGGGCTCGCCAACGATCTTCGTGTTTGCGTTGCCCCAGTGAGTTGGACGATGGTTCCGCACGATCGTGCTGGACGATCGTGATGAACCTACGTCTTCAGAATCTGGCGGATTGGATCCGGCAGCAGTCGCGTGCCGAGTTTCCAGCACGTGTTGCACGCCGGGCAGTCGTAGTAGTGGATGGGCCTCTGGGGCATCGACGCCGCTTGTGGCCGGAAGCCGCCGGAGGAGATCTCGGTGTCGAAGTAAGTGAGCGTGGCGCCGCATTGCGGGCAGGGCGGATCGGCCGGTCGGTCGTTGGGTTCAACGCGCATGCCATAGGTTACACGCACGCCGCCACGCGGGCGGCTGCACCAGTCGTGTAGCTACCGAGCCCGATTCTCGTCGCGGTGCGGGCGACACACGGGATCCGCCCGCGGTGTTTGGCGCTACCATATCGCGACGAACCCACATGGTGAGCTTCATGCACACACGCACGATTGCCTGGATCCTGCTTCTGCCGTTGGCTGCCGGCCTGTCTGCGCAGGCGCCCCCGAGTGACCTGACGCGGCTGCTCGAGTCGCAGCTGGCGCGCTTCCCGGCCCGGACCGGGATCTACGTCAAGCACCTGGGCACCGGCGAGGCTGCGGCGATTCGCGGCGACGACTCGTTCAGCAGCGCCAGCGTCATCAAGCTGGCGATCATGATCCGCGCGTTCCAGCTGGTCGACGAACAGAAACTCGACTTGACCGAGCGCGTCGAGATTCGCCGCGCGGACCTGCGCGACGGCAGCGGCGTACTGCAGTACCACGACGTCGGATTGAAACCGACCTACCGCGACCTCATCACCGAGATGGTGATTACCAGTGACAACACGGCCACCGACCTGATGGTCCGGAGGATTGGCGGCGTCGAGGCGCTGAACGCCTGGCTCAGGGCGTCCGGATTCACGCACACGCGGATGATGAATCGCGGCCACGAGTACCGGCAGAAGCTCCTGGCGCTCGTCAACCCCGAATTCGCCAAGCTGACACCCGAGGAGACGACGGGGCTGCAGTATGCGTCGCAGGACAGCGAGCTGTTTAGCCTCTACACCAACCTCTTCACTGGACCGCGGGCCAAGTGGGTCGAGGTCGTCCGCGACCCCGCGAATCGCCGCACGCTGGCGGAGTATCGAAACCGCCTGACGGTGGAAGACCGCGCGTATTGGCTCGGCGACATGACCCCTCATGAAACCGGTCGGCTGCTCGAGGCCATCGAGCGCGGAACGCTGACGTCGAAGGCGAGCGCCGCGACGATGAAGACGATCCTGGGCCGGCAGCAGGCCGGCAGCCGCCGCATTCCACACTTCCTCGAGGTGCCGGTCGCGCACAAGACGGGCGACAGCGGCGTGATCGCCAACGACGTGGCCCTGGTGTCCGCGCGCTCAGGCACGGTGATCATCTCGTTCTTCGTGAATGGCATCACGGGGTCGTATGGGGAGGCGGAGGATCGCATGGGCCACGCCGCTCGCGAGATCATCGACTACTTCGACGGCCTTCCACCGCAACGACCGGCCGCGCCGCCGGCCCTGCCACAGTACGAGCGGGCCGTGCTGCTCGAGTCCAGCTCCGAGACCTCGGCCAACGTGAGCATCGGCGACGTCAACGGCGACGGCAACCCCGACATCGTGCTCGCCAAGGGCCGCCACTGGCCACTGGTCGACCGCGTGCTGCTCGGGGATGGCCGCGGCGGATTTCCGGCGGCGCACGACCTGGGGACGGCCTCCGATCGTTCGTATTCCGGTCACCTCGTCGATCTCGACCGCGATGGCGACCTGGATGTCGTGGTCAGCAATGACCAGCCCGATCCGAAGCTGGTATACCTGAACGACGGCACCGGCCACTTCCGACCGGGGTCGACCTATGGCCAGGCCGAGTGGCCCACGCGCAACGCCACCGTGGTGGATCTCAACGCCGATGGCCTTCCTGACATCGTCGTGGCCAATCGGTCGGGCGGCCGGCCCGGCGCCAGCTACATCTGCTTCAACCAGGGCCGTGGCCAGTTCGGTACGGCGTGCGAGAAGTTCGCGACCGAGTCGGCCACGACGATCACGGCCGCCGATGTCACCGGTGACGGCCTGGTGGACCTCATCGTGCCGCACCGCGACGGTGGCCAGAGCCATGTCTATGTCAACGGCGGCAAGGGGACGTTCGTCGGCGCGGCCCGCGTGCCGTTCGGGCCTCCGGAGGCGAACATCCGCATGTCGGCCGCAGCCGATCTGAACGGCGATGGCCGGCAAGATCTCGTCAGCATCGACGAGAAGACCGGCGTGGCGGTCTATTTCGGGGAGGCCGGTAACCGACTGTCGGCGGCAGTACCGATCGGCCTCGGCGATCAATCGCCGTACGCGCTCGACCTCGCCGACCTCGATGGCAACGGCACGACAGACATCGTCGTTGGCTACATCGAGGCGCGGCCGGCCGTGTTCTTCAATGACGGCTCCGGGCGCCGATTCACGCCGGTGTGGTTCGGCGACAGCAAGGGCACTGCCTATGGCTTTGCGATCGGCGACCTCGACAAGGATGGCCGGCTCGACATCGCGGTGGCGCGATCCGAGGCGCCGAACGTCGTCTACTTCGGCGGCGCCGCGGACCTGGCGGGGCGCGGCAAGTAGGCGTCGCTTATCTCACTCGAGACAGGAGATCGTCATGATGCGAGTCAGTGTGGTCCTGGCCCTGGTCCTCTGCGTGATGTCCGCCTCGTCGTCGTTCGCGCAGGCGCCCGCGTCGGCCAATCCGCTGTGGCACGAGCAGAAGGTGAAGAACTACCTGCCGCACATGACTTCGCCCGAAGTGCAGGACCTGCTCGCGCGCACGGACATGGTGATCCTGCCCGTTGGGTCGCTGGAGCAGCACGGCCTGCAGGGCCCGATCGGCACCGACTTCCTGAGCGTGATCGAACGTGGAAAGCTGATCGCGCAGAAGACCGACGTGCTGGTGGCGCCGATCCTCTTTCCCGGCAACTCGCCGTATCACATGGCGTTTCCCGGCACCATCACGCTGCCGGCCGAGACGATTCAGCTGGTCTA
Organism: Vicinamibacterales bacterium; assembly: GCA_039934485.1. Classification (GTDB taxonomy): domain Bacteria; phylum Acidobacteriota; class Vicinamibacteria; order Vicinamibacterales; family UBA2999; genus 12-FULL-67-14b. The sequence goes on along the minus strand of JBDTMB010000266.1, from coordinate 4,831 downwards.
CTTCCAGGCCGCACAGAGCCTGCTCGCGCACGGCTTCAAGCGCTTCCTGATCCTGAACGGCCATGCCGGCAACTCGGCCATCGTGCAGTATCTCGTCGACCGCATCAACCAGGAGACGGCCGGGATTGCCGTGGAATTGGACGATGCCGCCCAGCCGTTTCTGACGCGCGGGACGCGGCAGGGGGCGCCGGCGTTCGACCGGCACGCGGGCGTGAGCGAGACGTCGCGGTCGCTCTATCTGACGCCCAACCTCGTGAACCTGGGCGTGGCCCGCACGGCCCCGCTCACGCTGCGCCCGCATCTCGAGAAGATCCTCCCGGAGGTGGTGGCCGGCGACCCCACGGCGACGCGAGTGTTCCTGGCCGAGTCGCTCAAGGGCGCGGCGACGGGGAAGGGCACGTCGACCAAGGACATGACGGAGACGGGCGTGTGGAGCGCGCTGGATGTCAAGACGGCCACGGCTGAGCGCGGACGCGAGGAGACCGAGGCGTCGGTGAATGCGGCGGTAGCGTTCATCGAGCGCTGGAAGCAGCTGCGGCCGCTCGGGGCCAAGTGATGCGGAGCCGGCTGCCTCTGGCAGGTCAGCAAGTGGTGCCGGAGGAGGGGGTCGAACCCACACACAGTTGCCTGTACGGGATTTTGAGTCCCGCGCGTCTGCCAGTTCCGCCACTCCGGCTTGAACTATCGATTATAGCGGACTTGCCGCACTGCTTGCCGAAGGCGTTCTTTGTTTGGAAGGCAATCCTTGTCGGGAAGGCAATCCCTGTCGGGAGGTGCATTCGGTGTCGGGCATAATGGTCCCGACAAAGGATCACCTTCCCGACAAGGATCACCGCTCCCGACAAGGATCACGCTCCCGACAAGGATCACCTTCCCGACAAGGATCACGCGATCACGCTCCCGACAAGGATCACCCTGCCGGTTTGCCGCGACGCTACGGTGCGACGATGCGGAGCTTGGGGAAATAGTGCCGGTAGCGTCGCGCTTCGCGAGTCAGCAGCGTGTAGCCGGCAACGGCCGCGTGAGCGCCGATGTAGAAATCCGGCAGCGGCGATCGCCGCTCGCCACCCTGGTGGCGGTAAATAACAAACGCACGGGCCGCGAGGAACGCCGCCTCGAACGGCAAGGCCTCGCGCCGCACCGACGTCTCCGGAAGCCGTTGATTCAGGTCCTCGAGGGAGGCAAAGCCGGCAGCGACCTCGGCGAAGATCAAGGGATTGATGACGATCGGCCCTCGACGCATGCAGTCCTCGACCATCGCGTCGGACCAACTCCGCCACTCTGAATCGTCGTCAAACAGGTCGATCAAGACGTTTGAATCAATCAGCGTCGAGCTCATCAGGCGGGTCTCGCAGCAACGCCAGCAATTCCTTGCTGCTCATCCGCATTCTGGGGCCGGTGCGGAGTGGCCCCATCATGCGATCGACGTGATCCGGCGTTCCCTTCTTGGGACGCAAGAAGGCCCGGCCGCGCTCGACGACGAACTCCACTTCGGTGTTCGGCTGCAGGCCGAGCTTGTTGCGAATCTCCTGCGGAATCGTGACCTGGCCCTTGCTGGTAATGCGCATGGTAATACTCTTACTGGTAAGAGTATGCCTGCAGCGTCTTTCAGCGCGCAAGCCGAATCAGTGGACGCTCGCCGATTTCAAGGGAAGCGGAGGCTGGGGCGGATGATGCCGACGATCTCGCCGCGGGTGTTGGTAATCGCCGGGACGGCGTAGCGCTTCACGGCGTCAAGCTCGGCCTCGGAGATGGCGTTGATGGCGTGGAGGATGGCGAGGAGCGCGGGCTCGGCGGCGCGCCCGGCGCCGTCCTCGACCTTGAGGGCGACCCCGGTCCGCATCGCCGGGATGCCCGCGCAGTAGTAGCCTTCGGCGCCGACCTTGGCGAAGAGCCGTCCCGACGCGACCCGCATCAGGTCGGTGTCGAGGCGGTCGGTGCCGGCGACGTATTCCGGATGCGTGGTCATCGCGGTGAAGATCTGCGCCGGCGCGGGCTGGCCGTCGGCGGCCGCGGCGGCAAACCGGGCGCACCCTTCGGCCACCGCGTCGAGCGGCATCGCGAAGGTCGGCAGCCCGCAGCCGTCCACGGCCTGTTCGATGTCCCCGGGCTCGACGCCCATCCACCTGCCCAGCGTGGCGAGAACCCGCTGCTGCGTTGGATGCGAGATGCGGTGATAGCCGTTGGTGACCCAGCCCTGTTGGCTGGTGTAGGCGAGCATCCCGGCGTGCTTGCCGGAACAGTTGTTGTGGATTCTCGACGGCGCCACGCCGGCCTGGCGGAGGGCTTCGGCGGATGGCGCGTGCATCGGCACATGCGGGCCGCACGCCAGCGCCGCTTCGGTCAGCGAGGCCTTGGCGAGGATCGACCGCGCCGCGGCGACATGAAACGGCTCGCCGCCATGCGACGCCGTGCACAGCGCCAGTTCTTCGCCGGTGAGGCCGAAGTTGTCGACGCCGCCGGCCTCGACGAACGGCAGCACCTGGAACATCTTGATCGACGATCGCACGAAGCTGAGGTGGGCCGGATTCCCGGCGCTCGCGACCAGCCCCTGCTCCGCATGCGCCACCGCCACATGCACGCGATGCTGCGATTCGACCACGTCCCCGCGCAACACCTCAACGACGCAATGACCTGTATCCAATCAGACTCCCTGATCCCTGATCCCTGATCCCTGATCCCCGATCCCTAAGCCCTAGCCACCCAGACGAGCGCGACCAATTGCACCGAGACGCCGCCGCGCTTCGGCTTCACCAGCACGCGCTCGAGCTGCTCGCGGGTCGCGTCAAACTGCGCGGCCACCGCCTGCAGATCGCCTTCGAGCGCGGCCTGGAGCTCAGCCTGCTGCCCGCGGAGCGCGCCGACGTTGGTTTCGGCCCGGGCCACATCCTGGGATTCGTATCCGATACGGGTCATGCTCCTGGCGGCGGTTGCCGCCTTCGAGATGCTGGTCGCGCTGACGCGCCGGCTGCCGAAGAACGCCCCCAGGACCGCCGCTCCAGTCGCCAGGGCCGCATGCACCTTCGCGCCGCTGGCTTGTTCCGCCTGGACCTGCGCTGCTTGTTCGGCACGCCTCAGCCTATCGCCGAGCGCCATGACTTTCGACGCGTATTTCTCACGCACCTTCGCCAGTTCCGCGTCGCGCGCTTCGCGCAAGTCCGTGGACAAGCGGATGCGGAAATCCCGCTCCGACTCATCAGGCGCGGAGAGCGTCCTGGTCAGCGTACTCTTGAAGAGTTCGACCGATTGAGACTGCGCGGCCCAACGGACAAAGTCCTTTTCCCACGCCGCATAACTCTTTGGTTTCGCCGCGGGAGCCGGCACCGGGGCAAATTGTGCATCGGGCCGATCGGGCGCCTTCTTGAGATCAGCCGTGGAGAAGCCTGCCGGCTCGGCGCGGTCCCAATCCACAGGAACGGCGGAGTCAACGATCGGCGTGACGACCACGACCTCGCGGGTTTCATCGAGGCCAAGCTTGGCATCCGAGTAACTGATGCGGGCCGCGCCGAGGAGCATGGGTACGTAGGCGTCGCTACTGGCCACAAAGTATTGGGAGATGGAGGGGTCTAGTATGGGTCCGCCTTCGCTCGCGCCCGATACTATCGCGAGCTTCCCGCCGTCGCTCGCGCGGCCGGGCTCGGCGAGCTTCGGCGAGGCAAGCGGGGAGGCCGGGGGTGCGAGCCTGCGGACCTCGTCTCGATCGAGGGGGCCACGCAGGTACGACAGCGTCCAGCGCGTTTCGAACAGGATGGGTTCCGGCTGGTGCACGTCGTGCAGCAAGAAGACTCGCTTGCCGAGGCCGGAGAGCAGTTGATCGATCTTCGCACGGTCGAACGCGCCGCCGCGCGACGCCGTCGCGCCCTCGAGGCCGTCGAGCACCCGCGCCTTGTCCCGGTCCGTTTGCAGGCGTCCCAACATCCACGTGCCCGCATTGGCCAACGCCTTGTAGTCCAGGTCGACGGGGTTCTGCGTGGCCACGACCAGGCCAAGGCCAAACGCCCGTGCTTGTTTGAGCAGCGTCAAGAGCGGCGCCTTCGACGGTGGATTGGCCACCGGCGGCAGGAACCCGAAAATTTCGTCGAAGTACACCATCGCGCGCAAGCTGGACGTCCCGCGCTGCGCCCGCATCCACCCGACCAGCTCGTTCAGCAGCAGCGAGACGAAGAACATCCGCTCCTGGTCGTCGAGGTGCGCAATCGAGATCACGCTCACGCGCGGCTTGCCGTCCGCGGTGTAGAGCAGGCGATCGATGTCGAGAGCTTCGCCCTCCAGCCAGGCCGCAAAGCTCGGCGCCGCGAGCAGCTGGTTGAGTTGCATCGCCAGCGCGAAGCGATCCTTGGCCGGGTAGAACGACTCGAGGTCGAGCACGCCGACCCTGGCCATCGGCGGCGCCTGCACCTGCCCGATCAGCGACGCGAGGTCGAGGTCGCGGCCATGACGCCACGCCTCCGCGAAAAGGCTCGAGACCAGGACGTGCTCGCGGCTCCGCATCGGCTCGGCATCGACGCCCGCCAAGGTCAGCACGCTCGTCGCCGCCGTCGTCAACCGATCCGACAGAAGTTCTGGGTCATTGACCACCGCGGCCGGCGGCGCGGCAAACGACTTGACGATGGAAAGGGGACGGCCGGAGCTGCTGCCCGGTGTGTAGAGGGCGAACTCGGCAGCGGCGCGAAGGCGAGCGATCCGCGCGCCGTCCTCACCCCACTCGGCGAGGCCTTTCGACCATCGCGCGGCTTCGGCGTCGGCGTTCTCGCCCGGGTTTACCCATGGCTGGAATTCGGCGCCGGTCAGGCTGGGAAAGGTGAGGAGGAGGTTGCCGAGGTCGCCCTTG
>JBDTMB010000265.1:0-8095 GCA_039934485.1 Vicinamibacterales bacterium | reverse complement strand
AAGAGATATTTGTGCTCTCTGGCAAAGAGGGATCCAGGGAACCAGAAAGTGTCAGCGTGGGCACTATATCAACCTGGTCGGGCTCGGTTGGTGCCTCATCAGAAGTAGTTGGCTCAACAAAGAGATTCGGGCATTTTGATCTTAGCGCAGAGCAGGCTGGGCTCTCAAATCTATTTTCAAAAGGCGTCAAAGCTTTTTCTGTAGCCACTGGGTCTCCGGCAACTTGCGTCCCTTGAGGCGCAGCTGTCCGCACTCTGAACAGGCCATAAACTCCGAGGACCAGAGGAATGACTGCGATTGCTATCGCCAGGTTTCCCCGCTTCACCAGTTCCACATCGTCCAGGGATCGCGCCGCCATGGCCGCGATGAGCAGCGACGACACGGCGCTCGCCATCCACGCCGCCAGCAGGCCGCGCATGCGGTAGACCGTCACCACGATCGCCGCCGAGACCGCCATCCCGGCGGCCGGCACGAGGGCGGCCACCAGGGACGGTTGATCGTCGCCCAACGTCAGGGCCGCGGCGACCGCCACGATCAGGCACGAGACCACCGGCCGGACGCGCACGCGATCGAGGGCTTCCACCGCGAGGCCGATGCCAATCGACATGAAGCTGGCCAGGGTGATGGCGTCCGACAGCAACGTGCCGAGGCCCTTGTTCACCGCCGCGATTTCGCGCGAGATCGACGGCATGAATCCTGGCACCTGCAACGCCGCCAAATCCGAGAGTACGCCCGCCGCCGCCATCGCCGCGCCGGCCAGGACGCCGGCGACCAGTGAGATCGCCACGGCGCCGGTGAGGACGTGGCCCCGGGTCATTTGATCGATGGCCCAGAGCCGTCCCGGATGCTGGCGCCGCATCCAGAGGATCACGCCGCTCAAGGCGGGCAGCAACACGCCGGCAATCAGGATCGCCAGCGCGATCACGGCGACCAGGCCCTGCCAGATCGACTCGGAATCGATCGTGTTGAGCGCCGCGGCCACCAGGAACACCACGCACATCGCCACCGGCAACCGGTGTCGAAGCAGGTCCCAGTTTTTCGCCTTGAACACGACCCAGAAACCAAATCCCCACGCGGCCAGGAAGCCGCCGACAATGACCACCGGTCCGCTGACGCTGAAGCCGCGCGACACCACCGACCGATCGGGCTCCTTGTAGCCCGGCGGCAGGACGTACGCGCGATCGGTGCGGACCACTTTCTCGCCTTGCAGGTTCACGCGCAATTGCTCGATGTGCCCAAAACGCGGCGTCGGGCGGCGCCAGGTCATCTCGACGGTGCTCGCCGGAAACTCCCGCGTGATGTATTCCAACTGATAGCCCGACGCATCGACCTTGAACAGTCGCTTCAGCGTCCCGAGCCCGAGAGCGATGGCGCGATCGCGATCGGGCGCCGCCGCCGCGGTGGTCGACACCCCGGTGAGGAACCCGTTGACTTCGCCGCGAGGATCCATCCGGATCGCGAACTCGCCCTCTTGCGGCCGTGCGTCGGTGACGTTGGACAGCACATCGTTGGTGAGCACCCTGGGGTTGGTCGTCTTCGTGAGGCCGACGGCCCACTGCGCGACGACGCCCTCGTGAATGGCCTCGCGGGCCGCCGGCAGGCCGGCGATCGTCACCACGTCCTTCAGATCGATCGTGCCGTGAAAATCAACGTCCTGCTGCGTCCCCGAGAAGGTGTAGCCGAGGTCTTGTACTGCATCTCGCGCCTTGGTGGCGGCCGCGCCTTCGGGCAGCTGCAACGGCAGGTCGGCGCCAGGCCTGGCACGATCGTAGAGGAACAGTGCCGCCACCAGCGCGGCGATCGCGACGCCGGCAAAGGCGAATGTGCCGGTCGAGACCCCGGCGAGCGCTTGCACGGCCGCGCTCTCTTCGGTCAATTCCACTTCGAGTGGTTGATCGGCGACCGGCGCGCCCTGATCCGCCAGCGTCGCGCCCTCGATGAGGCGGCCGGAGTCGATGGCGTTCTTGAGCCGCTGCAGGTCGACCCGCAGATCCGCGATGCTCTGGTAGCGAAGGTTGGGATCCTTGTCGAGGGCCTTGCTGATGATCCATTCGAGCTGCAGCGGCAGGCCGCGCGCGAGCTGCCGCACCGGCGGCGGTTCCTTGTCGAGAACCGCCACCATGACGTCGCTCGTGGTGGCACCGGAAAACGGCGGGCGACCGGCGACGAGCTCGTAGAGCACCACGCCGAGGCTGAAACAATCGGAACGGCCATCAACCGGCAGGCCACGCGCCTGTTCCGGCGACATGTAGGCGATGGTCCCCACCACCATGCCGGCGGTTGTTTCGCGCGGCGCCATCGTCGCCGCGTCATCACCGTCGTCCGCCGGCCGCGCCAGCGTGGCGACACCGAAGTCCAGCACCTTGACGTAGCCGTCGGGCCGGAGCATCAGGTTCTCGGGCTTGATGTCGCGATGGACGATGCCCGCGGCGTGTGCGGCCGCCAGCGCCGACGCGGTCTGGATCACCACGTCGAGCACTTCCCGCAGCGTCAGCGGACCGCGCGCCATGCGATCGCGCAGCGTCGTGCCCTCGACAAACTCCGAGACGATGAAGCGGGAGGCGTCGTAGTCGCCGACTTCGTGAATGGTGAGGATGTTGGGGTGGTTGAGCGCGGAGGCCGCACGCGCCTCCTGGAGGAAGCGCGTGAGGCGACCGGCCTCGGCACTCAGTTGCTGCCGCAGGACTTTGAGCGCCACCAGCCGCCCGAGCGTCGGGTCGTGGGCCTGGTAGACCTCGCCCATGCCGCCGCTGCCGAGCAGGATGCGGATCTCGTAGCGGCCGACCGTGGACCCGGGAGTCAGGGACATTAGAGAGGCAAACTCTATCCCAAAGTCCGCACCCTTAGTAAGTGACGCGGACGCGGTATTTGAGCACCGCCGTGCCGTCGGCGGCGGCGGGCACCTTGAACTGCGCCGCCCAGGCGGCGGTCTTTGTCCACTCGTGCGACGAGCGGATCATCCGCCACGTGCCGCCAACTGGCTCGTTGACTTCGACCGTCACCGGCGTCGCCTTGTGGTTGCGAATCGTGATCTCGTATTCAAATTCGTAGACGTTGGTGGCGATCTTCTGAAAATCCACCTGGTTCCGCTCGCACACCACGTCGAACGCGTCGCCGATCTTCAGCTTGAGCGTCTCGTCTTTCGGGGTGTGGTCGATGCGGTCCTCGCCCACAAACTGCACGCCGCCCCTGGAGTCTTCCTGGTAGACGCGGACGTTGCCGGCCGGCATCGGCATGCCGAGGCCGCTCTTCTCCTCGTTCTTCAACTGGTAATACACCTGCACCACGTCCTTGATGGGCGCGCCGGGGTGCTGGATGTTCTGGTAGTAGTAGCTCTGCCCCTCGACGACGTAGCGCTTGACGACCGGGACGCCGGTGCCTTCGAGCATGCTGACCTGCTTGGTCTGGTTGTTGTTGATCGTGGTCTTGCGGCCAAGCGTGTAGAGGTGGTACTCCGAGAACGATTCCTGGGCCATGTTCTCTCGAGCCGACGGCGACGCCACTGCCTTCGCCTCGTCATACCGCATCCTGCCGATTTGCTGCTGCACGCGATGCAGGTCGCCCGCGACGAGTTGCAGCTTCGCGTTCCTGAACGCGGTGCCGCTGCCGTTGGTGAGCGTCACCCAGCCATTGACGTCGCCCAGCTTGTCGTCGCGCGACACGGTCAGCACGTAGTCCGCGTTCCAGGCCAGCTTGGTCGCCAGGTACGACGCCTCGACGCGATGTTTCGCGGCGCCATCGTTCTGCACGGTCCAGATTAGCGTCGGGCGCGAATAGAGCGTGTCGGGCAATTCCGGGAAGCGGATGTGGTCGGCGCCGATGCCGGTGACGATCTCGTTGCCAATCTTCCAGACCGGCGCGTTGTTGTAGCTCAGGAGGCGCGCCTTCACTTCGTCCGTGCGGGTGGACCCGTTCTCCTGGCGCGTCCGCATCAACGTCACGTCACGGCCGACGTACTTGCGGAGGAGCTTGTCGGGTTCCAGCAGGTCGTATTCGTAGTTCTGTTCGAGCACGCTCACGTTCGACGGCTCGGTGAGCGAGCGGAAGTGGACCGTGGCCGGATTGACCGTGGCGGCGATGTCCATGAACTTGAGGTTGCCGATGCCGCGGCTCAACTGGATGTTGCGGACGTCGCGGATCAAGGCGAGGTCCGAGTTGTAGACGGTGATGGCAAGCTCGGTTTGATCGTCGAGCGTCGTCGTTGCATCCTGGTCGGGCGCCGGCGCTGCCGCGGGCTCGGCCGGCACCGCGGGCTGGGCGCCAGGCCAAGCCATGAAGATTCCGCCGGCGACAACCAGCGCAGGTAGCCAAGTGCGTGCAGACATGAGAACCGCTCCTTTGAAACCGGGCCGACTATCGGCCCTTTTCCTTAGAACGGGAGCGGGGGGATTTCTTGCACGTCAGGCGCGGACGTGCACCGGCACACCGGACAGCACGGCGTTGCCAGAGACCGGATCGATCGCCGCGTCGTCGGTGAGGTCGTTGAGGCTCGCGCCGCCGAGCGCGCGCGCCACGCCGAGGCGCACGCCCTCGCGGTCGTGGCCGAAGCCGTGCGGCAGGCTCACCACGCCGGGCATGATCCCGGCATCGAGCTTCACCGGCACGCGGATCAGACCGACGCGCGACTCCACGTCGACTTCCTGGCCGTCGGCGATGCCGCGGGCGTCGGCGTCGTGCGGATGGATGAGCAACGTGCAGCGCGGCTTGCCCTTCGCGAGGGCGGGCACGTTGTGCATCCAGGAGTTGTTGTTGCGCAGCTGCCGGCGGCCGATGAGCACCAGCTCGCCGTCCGCGAGCGCGTCGCTGCCGCCGGCGAGCCGGCGCAGATCCTCGGCGAACGCCTCCGGCACGAGATCGATGCCCCGCGGGCCGTCGCGGCGCGGCGGCAGGCGCTCGCGCAGGCACGGTCGCAGCGGCCCGAGATCGATCCCGTGCGGCGCGCGACGCAGCTTCGCCAGGCTCAGGCCCGTGATCCCCAGCCGCCGCGGCCCACGGATCCCGTACGGCCCAAGCCGCAGGCCGACGTCGAGGATCCGCTCCGGCCGCATCCGGAGGCGGAACGCCACCCCGGCGCGGTCTCGTAGCGGCGCGCCGCGAGCCTTCAAGAGGCGCGCCTCGATCCCGCCGAGGATCTCCCAGTCGTGGCGCGCAGTGGAACTCGGAGGAAACAATGCCGGCGCGTACTTGCTCGTGTTGCGCACCGCGAGCGCGTGGAACACCACGTCGTAATGGCTGTGCTCGAGCGGCCCCGTGGGCGGCAGCACGAGGTGCGCGTGGCGGGTGGTGGCGTTGAGGTAGGGGTCCACGCTCACCACGAAGTCGAGCCGCGAGAGCGCACGCTCGAGCTTCGCGCCGTTCGGCGTGGACAGCACAGGATTGCCGGCGACGGTCAGCAGCGCACGAATCGGCGCCGAGTCGTGCAGGATGTCCTCGGCGAGCGCGGCGACCGGCAGCTCGCCGCCGAACTCGGGCAAGCCGCGGGCCGTGGACCTCCAGCGTCCGAAACTGCCGCGACCGAGCGCACCGAGTCCCGCGACGATGTCGAACGCGGGCTCCGGGAACATCACCCCGCCCTCGCGATCGAGGTTGCCGGTGAGGATGTTGAGCAGGTTCAGCATCCAGTTGCACGACCCGCCGAACCGCTGCACCGACAGCCCCATCCGCCCGTAGCAGATCGCCCGCGGCGCCGCGGCGAACTCGCGCGCGAGGCCCTCGATGCGATCGGCCGGGATCCCGGTGGCCGTGGCGGCGAGAGCGGTGGTGAAGGGCGCGAACAGATCCGCAAGCCGCTCTCGCCCTCGCATCATCTCGTCGAGGGCCGACGCGCGGCCAAGGCCCTCGTGGAGGATCGTGCGCAGGATCGCGGCGAGGAGCAACGCATCGGTGCCTGGGCGGATGAACAGGTGCTCGTCGGCGAGCGCCGCAGTCTCGGTGCGGCGCGGATCCACGAGCACGACGCGGCCGCCGCGCGCGCGGACCGCCTTCAGCCGGCGCCCCACCCCGGGCGCGCTCATCAAGCTGCCGTTGCTCACCGCCGGATTCGCCCCGAGGATGAGCACGAAGTCGGTGCGATCGAGATCCGGGATCGGCAAAAGCAGTTGGTGCCCGAACATCCAGTACGCCGCAAGCATGTGCGGCAGCTGGTCTACCGACGTGGCCGAGTAGCGGTGGCGCGTGCCGAGCGAGCGGAGCAGTTGCGGGCCGTAGAGCAACGCGCCCGTGTTGTGCACGTTGGGATTGCCCAGGTATGCCGCCACGGCATCGCGGCCGTGGGCGCGCTGGATCTCGTGGAGCCGGCCGGCCGCCTCGTCGAGCGCGGCGTCCCACGAGACCTCTTGCCAGCCGGTGGCAGTGCGCCGCATCGGAACCCGGAGGCGGTCGGGATCGGTGTGCAGCCCCGCGAGCGCGGGCGCCTTCGGGCAGATGTGCCCGCGGCTCAGTGGGTCGTCGTCGTCGCCGCGGATGCCGACGATCTGGTCGCCCTGTACATCGATCGTGATCCCGCACATCGCTTCGCACAGCGAGCATGTGCGGTGGTGCCGACGATCGGCCGACGTGGGCGACGAGGAGCTCGTGCGTGGCAAGACGGACGCGACGGTATCACGAGTCGCGCGGCTTACGGCCGGTTCCAGCTGGCTCCGCCGTCGTTGGTGCGGAACAACATGCCGTCGGCGGCGGTGACGAGGGCTGAACGGCTGTCGCTCGCCAGGACGGCCGCGAGGTCGATCGTTTCCGGGAACGCGAGACGTTGCCAGTGCCGGCCATCGGTGGTGAGCAGGACGACGCCGTCCTTGCCGACCATCCAGCAGACATCTGCGGTTGGCGAGGAGCCGGCCGTGAGTTGTTCGGTGACGCCGGTCGGCGTGGCTTCCCACGTTTGGCCGCCATCCGGCGTGTATTCGACGTTGCCGCCACCCCGCAGGCGCCAGCGCGTGCGTGGATTGGGTGAGGCGATCTCGGACGACAACGCCTTGGCGTTGACCCGGCCCAACGCCTGTGCCGGTGCCGCTGAGGCGCCCGCAGCAGGCGCCGCCGGCGCGGGAGGCGCCGCCATCGGTCGCGCGGGCTCATCGCGCGCTTCGAAAAGATCCGCGCGCGCGCGATCGGCGGCCTTTTCCTCTTTGGCCCCGGCTGTTGGCGACTCGACATTCTTCGCGAGTTGATCGACCGCGGCCGGCTCCTGTTTTTGCCGCTTGGCGTCGGCCATGCGCGACGATTCCGCGGGCGCCTGGGTGGTCGCGGCCGGCGCCTGGTTTTGGACTTCGTTGGTCGCCTGGGTCTGGGCCTCGTTGGCCGGCTGGGTTCGGGCCTCGTCGGCGGCCGCCGGCTGAGTAGGCGGAACGGTCGTGGAGCGATTGGCCGGCACGATCATCCACAGCCCGACGGCGGCGACGCCGGCGGTCAGCGGGATCAGCCATCCGGCCCTGAATCTTCGAAACCACGGCGCTTCAGCCGGAACGAGTACCGGTTCTGTTTTCGCCATCAAGCCCAGGATGGCCTGACAGCGATCGCACGATGAGACATGGGCCTCGGCCATGGCGGCCGCCGCCGGGTCCAGTCCCCCATCGGCCCAGGCCGCCAGCGTTTCGGCGTCAAGACACGTGTTGGTCGGCGTCAACGGATCCCTCCAACCTTGGAACGATCGGCTTCCGGTTTCTTGCGCGGACCGAGCAGGGCCTCGAGGTCGAGCTCGCCGGCATCCTCGACGATCGACGCCAGGCCCTCGGCCAATTCACGATTGTCGAACCGGTGCTGCTCGCGCAAGCGCCTCTCGACCTCGGCCTTGATCGCGCGGCGCGTGCGGGCGAGCTGGCGCGAGACCGTGGCCTCGCTCTCGCGCGTCAGCTTGCCGATCTGCACGAGCGTCATTTCTTGGGCATAGTAGCAGCCCAGCCGCAGCCGGTCGCGCGGCTCCAGCGCCGCGATCGCGTCGCGCAACACCTGCTGTAACGCGCCGGAAAAACGTGCGGCGTCTGGGTCGGCCGCGGCTGACGCCGATGACACGGATGCGAGGGTGTGCGCAAGACCGGTGTCTTCTTCCTCAGGCAAGGGGTCAAGCCGGCGATTCGCGCGAATGTGATCGACATAACGTTGC
>JBDTMB010000264.1:0-8097 GCA_039934485.1 Vicinamibacterales bacterium | reverse complement strand
CGGTGTTCGTGCCGATGCTGTTCCTCACCGGCGTGTCGAGCATCATGTTCGGCCAACTGGCGGCGGTGGTGTCGTTCTCGCTGGCGATGTCGCTGCTGGTGGCGGTGACGATCGTCCCGGTGCTCTGCTCGCGGCTGCTCGACGCGCCCAGCACCAAGCTCAACGCCAAGGGCATCATGGGCGCCCTCAACCGCACCGGCGAGCGTTGGCTGGAAGCGGTCGACAACTTCTACGCCCGCGTCCTGCAACTCGCCCTGCACCACCGGCCGACGGTCTTCGCCATCGGCTTTGGCCTGTTCGCGGTGGCCATCATCCTGATCCCGCGGATCGGCTTCGAATTCCAGCCGCAGACCGACGAAGGCGAAGTGTCGGTTGATGCGGAGCTGGCGGTGGGCTCGCGCATCGAACGCACCGAGGCCGTGCTGATCGGCCTCGAGAGCGCCATCCGCGCTTCCGTGCCCGAGGCCACCATGCTGATCACCCAGGCCAACGGCGGTGGCGGCGGCTTCGGCGGCGGCCAGACCAATCGCGGCAGTGTGCAGGTCCGCCTGGTGCCGCGCACCGAGCGCACGCGGAGTAACGATCAGATCGCGATGCAACTGCGCCGCGAACTGTCCGGCCTGCCGGGCGTTATCGTCCGCGCCCGGCCCTCGGGCGGCCAGAACCAGATGCGCGGCATGGGCGGCGGCGGCCAGGACGGCCGCCTGTCGGTGGAAATCCTCGGCCACGACCTCGACACCTCCAAGCGCCTCGCCCAGGACGTCAAGGCGATCCTCGATTCCACCCCGGGTGTCGCCGACTCGCGCCTGCAGCGTGACGACGGCCGGCCGGAGTTGTCGGTCCGCGTCGACCGCGACAAGGCCGCCCTGCTCGGCATGACGGTGACCGGCGTCGCCAACACCATCCGGACGAACGTCGCCGGCACGCAGTCCGCGATGTTCCGCGAAGCCGGCAACGAGTATCCGATCGTCGTCCGGCTCCGCCAGGAAGACCGCCAGAACATCGGCGAGGTCGGCGACGTGCTGCTCAGCACGCCCAGCGGCCAGGTGCTGCCGGCGAAGAACATCATGGTGATCGACCGCGACACCGGACCGGTGTCGATCGAGCGCAAGAACCAGGAACGCGTGCAGCGGGTGAGCGCCGAGACGGAAACCACGCTCAGCGACGCCGTGGCCGCCGTCCAGGCCCGGATCAAGGACCTCGACGTGCCGAAGGACTTTGCGGTCGGCTTCGGCAACGAGGTCGAGGAGCAGAACAAGTCGTTCAACGAGCTGCGCCTGGTGCTGATCCTCGCCATCATCCTCGTCTACACGGTGATGGCCTCGCAGTACGAATCGCTGCGCGACCCGTTCATCATCATCTTCTCGATCCCGCTGGCCGCGATCGGCGTGGTCGGCATGCTGTTGATCACGAAGACGCCGTTCAGCATGCAAGCGTACATCGGCGTCATCATGCTGGCCGGCATCGTGGTGAGCAACGCGATCCTGCTGGTCGACTACACCAACACGCTGCGGCACCGCGACAAGATGCCGCTCCGCAAGGCCATCGAAGTGGCCGGCCGCCACCGCCTGCGGCCGATCTTGATGACCTCGATCTGCACGGCGCTCGGCCTGGCGCCGATGGCGCTCGGCATCGGCGAAGGCGCGGAAATGCAGGCGCCGCTCGCCCGCGTCGTCATCGGCGGACTGCTCACCTCCACGATGATCACCCTGGTGTTCGTGCCGGCGATGTATACGCTGTTCGAAGAAGGCTGGCGGGGAATGTTCAAGAGGGGCGGCGCGCCCGTCGAGCCAGAAGCAGCGCACTGACCGCTGCCCCGCTCACCGGGTCCACCCAGGTTGGCGCCAGTTCCGCGAGCGGCTCGAGCACAAAGAGCCGTTCGCGGAATCTGGGATGCGGAACGATCAGCCCGGCCTCGCTGATTTGTTCCTCCCCATAAAAAATCAAGTCCAGATCAAGCGGGCGCGGCGCGCCGGGAAACGGCCGCTCGCGGCCCGCTTCGCGTTCGAAGTCCAGCAGCAGATCGAGCAGCGCTCGCGCCGGCAGCGCCGTTTCGCCAATGACGACGCCGTTCAGGAAGCGCGGCTGATCACCGACGCCGACCGGCGCGGTGTCGAACCAGGATGATTGCTTGAGGTGGTGCAGGATCGTCGCCAGGCGACCGACCCCGAACGCGAGGTGGGCGGCGCGATCGCCGAGGTTGCTGCCGAGGGCAATCGCGACCGGGGTCGTCTTCTACTCCACCCAGCGGGCGGCCATCACGACGCCCGAATGGTCGTTGATCGCCAGCGAGGTGCCGATGAGATCGCGGCGGCCGGCCGCGGCCTGGTCGAACAGGCGCTTGTGCTCGAGCATCTCGCCGAGAATCACCTTGAGCATGCCCTTGTGCCGGGCGTTGCTGACGTCCTCGACCCTGGCGCGCCACTTGTCGACAAACTGCGCGTTCGACCGGGCATCTTCGCCGGCGAGGGCTTGCCAGGCATCGGCGCCCTTGCCGGCGCTGACGGCCAGGCGCGCCGGATCGGCGGGGCTCTCGGCGCCCAGATCCAGCAAGGCGTGCTGCAGCCACGACAGGTGGGTCTGCTCGCGCGCGATGATGTATTGATAGGCGTTGTTGATGTCGTAGTCCGGAATGCGCGTGGCGACATCCTCGTGACGCATCAGCAGCGCGGTGCGCTCGAGATAGAAGTCGCGAACCAGGTGGGCCAGGTCCAGGGTGCTCACGCCTTTTGCTTCTCTTTGCAGGTGATGCAGGAGCGCGTCCACGGAATCGCGTTCAGCCGCGCTTCCGCGATCGGCTCGCCGCAGTCCCGGCACAATCCAAAGGCGCCCTTGTCGATGCGCATCAGCGCTTCGTCAATGGCCTGCAGGATCTTGGCGTCGGTTTGCTTGAGGCGCAGCGCGATGTGGACTTCGTTGTTGCCGGAGGCCTGATCGGCCATGTCGCCCTGCCGCCCGTTGTTGTGTTCCATGGAACTGGCGAGCGGCTTGATGCCGGCGGTCTGTACCAGCTCTGCTCGCTTCCTCAGCAGGGCTTCCTTAAAGACCGATACGTTCATCGAGTTCTAACTCCCACTGGGCCCCCCATCGGAGGGGCCAAAACATGATGATAGCACCCAACAACTAAAGTGCCTAGGGTGGACGACCCGGCAACTATTCCGCCCGTAAAGTCGCGAGCGGCTTGCGTTGAAGGACTTCCCAGCTCGAGGCCACCCCGATCACCGCCACGAGCATGGTGGTCACGCCAATGCCCGTCACGGTGAGCCCGACCAGCGGCTTGAAGGGAATGTCGATGGCGTAGCGGCTGATGGCCCAGGTCAGCGCCATCGCGCCGCACGAGCCTATCGATCCGGCGAGCAGGCCGAGCAGCCCGTACTCCAGCAGTAACATCGCCGCGATCAGCCGTCGCGTGGCGCCGAGCGTCTTGAAGATCGCCGCTTCGTAGACCCGGCGGAATTTCGTCATCGCCACGGCGCCGACGAGGATCAACAGGCCGCTGAAGACGACGAGGGTGCCGACCACCGTGACCGCCAGCGTCACGTTGTCGATCACCGCCTGGATGGTGTTGAGAATCTCGCGGCCGTCGATCACCGACACGTTGGCGGCCGTGGCGACCAGCGCGCCCTGGAGCTTCCCGCGCTCCAGCGCGTCCTGCGGGCCACGCAGGAATCCGACAAAGCCGTGCGGGGCCGCCTCGAGCAGGCCCGGCCGGAACACGAACATGAACCCGCCCGCGCGGCTATCGGACCATTCCACGTGGCGGACGCTGGTGACGCGGGCCGAGAGGACGCGGCCCAGGACGTCGAACTGCATCGTGTCGCCGATGTGGATCTTGAAGCGATCGCGGATGCTTTCCTCGATCGACACTTCCCCGCTCGCCGACGGTGTCGGATCCCAAGGCTGGCCTTCGATAATCGTCTCGTTGCTCTCGAGCGCCTGCCGGTAGGTAATCGTGTATTCACGCGCCAGCGATCCGCGGCCGCGGACGTCCTGGTAGTTCTCGAGCTGTATTTCCTTGCCTTCAACGGCCGTCACGCGGGCCCGCAACACCGGCAGCAGCCGGGCCGGCGCGGCGCCGGGGGCCTGGAAGGTGCGGAGCACGGCGCGGACGCCCGCCACCTGGTCGCGCTGGATGTCGATCAGGAACATGTCCGGGGCGTCGGGGCTGACGTTCACCGCGAACTCCTGCACCAGGTTCTGCTGCAGCGATCGCACCCCGATGATGAAGAACGTGCCAAGCCCCACGGCCAGCAGCACGATGCGCATCTGGCTGCCCGGCCGGCTCAGTTGCAGCACGGCGTGCCTCAGCGCGAACCATCGCGCCTGCGCCAGCGGACGAATGGCCATGATCAGCAGCACTCCCGCGATGTTCAATACCAGCGCGGTGCCGAGAAAACCCACCGCCACCACCAGGCCGACGCGCCACGACCCGGCCTGCCACACCGTGAGCCCGGCGAGCCCGGCCACCACCGCCACCATCACCGCGATTTGCAGCGCATCCAGGCGGCGCGGGCGCGTCTCATCACGCAGCAGCAGCGAGGGCTTGACGTGCCGGACCTCGAGCAGCGGCACCAACGAAAACAATAGCGAGACCAGCGTGCCGATGCCGAGGCCCTGCACCACGGCCGGCCACGTCAAGCCATAGTCGATGTGAACGCCGGGTGTCGCGGCGGCCGCCAGCGTCGACGGAATGGCTTGAATCGCCGCACCGGCCAGGGTGATCCCGAGCAGGCTGCCCGCCAGGCCGAGCGCCAGCACCTGCGCCACATACACCGCGAGCAACTGCGACGACCGGCTGCCCACGCACTTAAGCACGGCGATGCTCTTCATCTTCTGTTGGACAAACACGCGCGTCACGCTCGACACGCCGATCCCGCCGAGGATGACGATGACGAGGCCGACCAGGCTCAGGTAATTCTCCGCGCGCGTGAAGTTCTCGCCGATGTCGTCTTCGGTGGACTTGTACGAACGCACGCGCGGGAACTCGTTCGCGAAATCGGCCCGCAAGCCCGCGACCAGCGCGTCGAGCGACGGCTCGGGGACCTTGAGCAGCTGCTGGGCCGTGGCCCGGCTGCCGAAGCCGAGCAGGCCCGTCTTCTGCAGATCGTCGAAGTCCACGAACACCCGCGGGCCGATGCTGAACGCCCCCAGCCTTCGACCCGGCTCGCTCTCGATGATGCCGCGAATGACGAAGCGCTTCGAGCCGATGGTAAGGCCGTCGCCCACGCCGACGCCCAACTGCGCCACCAGCTCAGGCCGCACCAGCACGCCGAAGTCCGCCAGCAAGCGGTGATCGAACTTCACCCCATCGGCCAGCTTCAGTTCACCGTAATACGGGAACCCGGCCTCGACCGCCCGCAACTCCACCATCCGCGCGCGGCCATCGGCCCGATCCGCCGGCCTCGCCATCGTGGCCATCTCCAGCGAGCGGGTACTCTGCGCGCCGGCGGCCGTGAGGCGTTCGGCGATCTTCGCCGCCAGTGCGGGCTTGATCGGCTGCGAACTCGTAATCGTCGCGTCGGCGGTGATGAGCGACCGCGCTTCACCGGCAAAGGTCAGGCGCACGCTCTGGATGACCGAGCGCAGCGCGACGATCGCCCCCACGCCGACGGCAATGCAGACAAAGAAGAACAACAGGCGCTGCCAGGACGAGCGCATCTCGCGCACGGCCATGAACACGACGAACCTCATCGGGGTGGCTCGGCGATGGCAGCGGTGTCGGCGACGACACGGCCATCGCGCAATTCCAGCCGCTGATCGGCGACGGCGGCCACCGCCGGATCGTGCGTGACCATCACCAGCGTGACGCCGCGCGACCGCCGGACCTGGAGCAGCAACTCCAGGATGTGCCGGCCGTTGGAGCTATCGAGGTTGCCGGTCGGCTCATCGGCCAGGATCAGCGGCGGATCGTTGGCCAGCGCCCTGGCGATGGCGATGCGCTGCTGCTCGCCGCCGGAAAGTTGCGCCGGATAGTGATGCCCGCGATCGTGCAGGCCCACTTCATCGAGCAGCGCCTGCGCCCGCGACTTCGCATCGCGCCGACCGGCGATCTCCATCGGCACCTGGATGTTCTCCATCGCCGTCAGCGACGGCACCAGGTGGAAGAACTGGAAGACGAAGCCGATCTTTTCGCCGCGGAGCCTGGCGAGGGCGTCTTCGTCGAGCGTGGTGATGTCCGTGCCGGCAATGCGGATTTCACCGCTCGACGCGGAGTCGAGTCCCGCGATCAGCCCCAGCAGCGTGGACTTACCGCTGCCCGACGGACCGATGATCGCCAGGCACTGTCCCGGCGCCACCTCGAGATCGAGCGGATGGAGGATGGTGAGCGGCTGTCCGCCGCTCGCCACGGTCTTGCTGACGCCTCGCAACCGGATCATCGCGCCCCCGCCGGCTTCACGAGGATCGGCTCGATCGCCGTCCACACCAGGTCCGCCACCAGTTGCGCGCCCCGGGCATTCGGATGAATCCCGTCGCCCTGGTTGAGCGCGCCGTCACCGGCCACGCCTTGCAACAGGAACGGGATGAAGCGCACCTTGTGGGTCTTCGCCAACTCCGCATACACGCCGCGGAACTGTCCCGTGTAGTCGACACCGTTGTTGGGCGGGGCTTCCATGCCGGCCAGGACCACGGTGATGCCCTTGGCCGAGGCGCGCTCGATAATCTCGGTGAGGTTGCGCTGCAGGTCCGATGGCGACAAGCCGCGCAGGCCGTCGTTGCCGCCGAGCGCCACCACGAGAATGCGAACATTGCCGTCGAGCGACCAGTCGAGCCGTCGCAATCCGCCGGCGGACGTGTCGCCCGACACCCCGGCGTTGATCACCTGGTAGGTGTAGCCGCGCTCCGCCAATCGGCGCTGCAGCAACGAGGGATAACTCTGATTGGGTTCAAGCCCGAGGCCGGCGGTCAGGCTGTCGCCGAGAAAGACAATCCGCGGGGTGCTGGGTGCTGGGGTGCTGGGTGCTGGGGTGCTGGGTGCCGGGGTGCTGGGTGCCGGGGACGAAATGCGGGCGTCGACCGTCTTCTTCGGCTCGCCGCTGCAACCGGCGAGCGCAACAAGCAACGGTAGAACGATGGTGCGCGGAAGCCTGATCACGAGATCGAAATGACCAACGCCGTGGCGTTGTCGGAAGTGCCGAGCGCGATGGCTTCGTTGACGATGCCCTTCGCCTGGTCATCCGAACCGTGCGCACCCGACAGCACCCGGCTCAACGCCGCCGAGTCGAGGCGGCCGTGCACGCCGTCGGTGCACAACACGAACGTATCGCCAGGCACCAATTGCTCTTCCCGTCCCGACGGCTTCACATCGTCCCTGGTGCCGACCACGCTGGTGAGCACGTGACGGAGGGGATGCGAGGGTTCGGCCTCCTCCGCCTGCTTCTGACCCAGGACCGACGCCAGCCAGGTGTCGTCGTCGGTCAATTGTTCGAGGGCGCCGCCGCGCCACCGGTAAATGCGGCTGTCGCCCACGCTGACCAGGGCCACGCGCTCGCCGAAGACGAGCGCCGCCACCACCGTGGTCCCCATCCCGCTCATTTCAGAATGCTGGGAGCCTTCGGAAAAAATCTGGCGGTTGGCCAGCCGCACCGCGGTGATCAATCGATTCAGGTCGATCGAGTAACCGAGGTCGAGCCCGAACGGCCAGGTCATGTCGCCGCCCTTCGCCGATTCCGCGATGAAGGCGTGAATGGCCTCCACGGCCAGGTGCGACGCCACTTCACCGGCGTTATGGCCACCCATGCCATCAGCAACGACGAAAAGGCCAAGCTCGGGCCACCAGCCAAAGTGGTCCTGGTTCATCGATCGGGGGCCTGTATCGGTCCGGCCAGCAACAGTCAAGTTCATGTGGATACGGGGATTATGAGGGCGTGGATACCTTGTATACTACCCGCGTGGCAAACGCGTCCTTGCAACCGCTCATCGCGCGGGCGACGACGGCCCTCGAACGGGGGCAGGCCGCGACGACCATCGAACTGCTGGCGCCGCTTCTGCGCACGCCCTCATCCCTGACGCGGGAGGACGAACTCGGCATACGAGTCATGCTGGCTGAATCGTACCTCTTGCAGGGCGATCTTGCACAGGCCGGAACGGTGCTCGGCC
>JBDTMB010000263.1:0-8097 GCA_039934485.1 Vicinamibacterales bacterium | reverse complement strand
TGCGCGAGCTGATAGTGCGGCCCGCCCATCGTGATGACGTCGCCGATGGCGGAAATACCCGGCACGTTGGTGTGGAACAGCGAGTCGACCACCACGTAGCCGCGATCCAGCTTGATGCCGAGCGCTTCCACGCCGAGGCCTTCGGTCACCGGCCCGCGGCCAGTGGCCACCAGCAGCAAGTCGAAAGCGAGCTTCTGTGACTTGCCACCCTGCCCTGAGCCTGTCGAAGGGTCGCCACCTTGCACCTCGATGTCCACGCCCTTGGCGCCGGCCTTCGCCGATGTGACCTTCGAGCCGGTCATCACCTTGATGCCGCGCTTCTTGAACGCGCGCTCGAGTTCCGCCGACACCGCTTCGTCTTCGCCCGGCACGAGGCGCGGCAGCAGCTCGATCACCGTCACCTCGCTGCCGTAGCTCTTGAAGATCGACGCGAACTCCACGCCCACGGCGCCGCTGCCCATGATGGCAATCGACCTGGGTACCGACGGGAGGTGAATGGCTTGGTCGCTGAAGATGATCTGCTTGCCGTCGGCGGTGATGCCGGGCACGCTGCGCGGCGAGGAACCGGTGGCGACGATGATTTCCTTGGTGGCCGAGAGCGCCTGCTTGCCGCCGTCGTGCAGGGTGACCTCGACGCCCCGCTGGCCGGTGAGGCGCGCGGTGCCCTTGATCCAGTCAATCTTGTTCTTCTTGAAGAGCATCTCGATGCCGCCGGTGAGGCCCGAGACGATCTTGTCCTTGCGGGCGTGCACGGCCGGCATGTCGATGGTCACCGCCGCGCCGTCAACGCCGAGCAGGCCCCACTCTTTCGCCGCCTGCGCCACCTTGAGGGCGTGCGCGTGTTCCAGCAGGGCCTTGGTCGGGATGCAGCCCCAGATGAGGCAGGTGCCGCCCAGCGCCTTCTGGCGCTCGACCACGGCCACCTTCAGGCCCAGCTGCGCAGCCCGGATGGCGGCCACATACCCGCCCGTGCCCGCGCCCACTACCACCACGTCGTACTCGTTCGCCATAAGACCCTAGCTGATATGAATGCCTCTGCCCCGAATAAACAACCCCTCAATGTCGCTCGGAAGCATTCAGGCCGTCAAGCGCCAGGACGCCTGAGGTCGGTCAGCGGCACAAATGTCTGCTTGGCGGCGGCCGGCTCAACCGGGTTCGGCGCCACCTTGGCCTTGAGTTCGCCGTGGTCGTACTTCAACTGCCAGTACATCTCGGTGACCTGCGCCAGTTGCCGCGCGGCCCGCCGCGCCGTCATCAACGCAAACAGCGCCACGACCAGCGCCACCACCGAAACCGCCCACAGGATGCTCATAGCGTACCAATAACCAATAACCAATAACCAATAACCAATAACCAATAACCAAGAACCAAGAACCAATAACCAATGACCAATAACCAATGACCAATAACCAATAACTGAAAACTGAAACTTCAACTGTGAACTGTTAACCGTCAACTGTGAACTCTCGCTATACTGCCGCCGATGTCGTCCCGCCGCAAGACCGTCCTCATCATCGACGCGCAGGACGATGCGCGCGAGCGCCTGTCCCAGACGCTGCGCCGCGACTACCGCGTGGTCCGCGCCGCGTCGGGCGAGGCCGGACTGGCGCTGATGGAGAAGGAAGACGTCGACGTGATCGTGGTCGACGCGCACCTTCCCGGCATCGGCGGCCTGGATCTGCTCCGGATCGTCCGCGAGAATTTTCCGCTTGCCGAACTGATCATGACGTCGGATTCGGCCGACGTCGATGGCGCCGTCAACGCCATCAAGGGCGGCGCGTACCATTTCCTGACCAAGGACGTCGATCCCGACGTCCTGCGCACGCTCATCTCGCACGCCGGCGAGCGCCAGGATCTCAACCGCCACGTGCTTACGCTTCGCGACGCGGCGGCCGACGAAGGCGGGCGCGAGTTCATCACCGGGCCGAGCACGGCGCTGAGGGACGTCCTCGAAACCGTGGGGAAGGTCGCCAGGCTCTCGGCCACCGTGTTGATCCTCGGCGAAAGCGGCACCGGCAAGGAACTGCTGGCCCGGCTGCTCCACCGGGAATCGGCCAACGCAGAGGCGCCGTTTGTGGCGGTCAACCTCGCCGCCATCCCGCGCGAACTGGTGGAAAGCACCCTCTTCGGCCACGAAAAAGGCTCGTTCACCGGCGCGTTGCAGCAGCGCATCGGCAAGTTCGAGCTCGCCCACGGCGGCACGCTGTTTCTGGATGAGATCGGCGAACTCAAGCCGGAACTCCAGGCCAAGCTGTTGCGCGCGATCCAGGAAGGCGAAGTGGAGCGCGTCGGCGGCACCCGGCCGGTGCGGACAACGTTCAGGCTCCTCGCGGCGACGCACGTCGACCTCGAGCGCGCCGTCAAGGAGGGGACGTTCCGCGAGGACCTCTTCTACCGCATCAACGTCATCCCGGTCCGGCTGCCGCCGCTCCGGGAGCGCATCGAAGACCTGCCGGTGCTGGTGGATTTCTTCCTCAAGCGGTATAGCGCCCGCTTTCACAAGGACGTGCGCGGGATGGCGGAATCAACCCTGCAGATGCTCTCGCATTACTGGTGGCCGGGCAACATCCGCGAGCTCGAGAACCTGATCGAGCGGCTGGTCGCGGTGGTCGATCACGAGTGGATCACCGACGAGGACCTGCCGTTCGAATTTCACGTGGTGGAACTCGACCGCGCCAAGTCGGACACGAGCCTGCTCGACCGCGCGCTGGGCACGTTCGAACGCAATTTTCTCGTGCGCGCCCTCGAGCGCAACGGCTGGAATGTCACCCAGACCGCGCGCTACCTCGGCGTGCCGCTCAGCACGCTCAAGTTCAAGATCGAGCGCCTGGATATTCGCGAGCTGGCGAAAAAAATCAAGAAATAACGCGCCGCTATTTCTTGGGCAGGACCGCGTCCTTCAGCTGCTTGACGATGCGCGCCTTGACGACGGTCTTGGCGGCAATGTTGATGGGTTGGCCGGTCGCCGGGTTGCGTCCGGTGCGCGCCTCGCGCTTCTGAATCACCAGCTTCACCATCCCGGGAATGACGAACTCGCCTGTTCTCTTCAGCTCTTTTTCACACAGGATCGCCAGCTCGTCGAAGAACTCGCGCGACTGCGTGCGCTTGACATCGAAGCGCTCCGCAAAGTGTGAAAACAATTCCGACTTGCCCATCCGTCGGGCTTCGTCCATCGTGTCCCCCTGTCAGTGGAAAGCGGCGTGTATGCTAACCCCAGCCCTTGAGGCTGTCAATTACCCCTAAGAAGGCTCAAGGCTCAAGGCAAAAACGCCGCGTGTAACGATTTCGCCTTCTGCCTTAGACTGGTTTTGTGTCAATTGAAACATTTCCCAATCCGCGCCCCGAGCGCGACTTCGAGATCGCGATCGACTGCCCGGAGTTTACGTCGATGTGTCCGAAGACGGGCCTGCCCGACTTCGGCGTGATCCGCATCCGCTACACCCCCGATGCGCGGTGCCTCGAACTCAAGTCCCTCAAATACTATCTGCTGGAGTTCCGGAACAAGGGAATTTTCTACGAGGCGGCAACCAACCAGATCCTTGACGACCTGGTCGCGGCGTGCCAGCCCCGCCGGATGACCGTGGTGGGTGACTTTACGGCGCGGGGCGGCATAACGACGACCGTGACCGTCAAACACCCGTCAGTCGATAGTTAACGGTTCAGGGTGGCGCGGATTGCGGGTCAGGCCCCGGCCCTGGCGACGGCGGCGGCAATGGAACGGGCAAGGGTATCGAGCTGGCCGTGCAACTCCGAGGTGCGAAGCGTCGACACCGGCACCCCCGAGTTCACCGCCGACGCCACCGTCCGGTAGTCACTGTTGAGGCAGTGATCGATATTCAACCCCAACACGTGTTCGATCTGGTTCGTCGACAGCACGCCGAACTCGGAGGCGCGGTTCAGGACAATCTTCAACCGCTCACCGACGACGCCGGCGAGCTTCACCGCGTCAATCAGCCGCTGTAGATTCCTGAGGCACGGCACGTCGGGATTGGCGACGAGCATCACGAGGTCCGACTGCTGCAGGGCCATGGCGGTGCAGGCGGAGAGCGTGGAGCCGGCATCGATCACGACGAAGTCGTAAACGATGGACAGGCTGCGGAGGATCTGCTCGATGGCGTCGGCGTCGTGCGGCTCGGGGCGGCCGAACTCGTCGCCGGCCGCCAGGACGTGGAGGCCGCAGTCGTGCTCGCTGACCAGCCGCGACATCGCGCCCGGGTCGAGCCACGACACGCCGTCGATCGCGTCCAGCAGCGTGTGATGCGGCCGCAACCCAAGGAACAACGAGACATCACCCGGGCCGGTCTTGAGATCGACCACGATCGTGGGCCGGCGCGTGATGCGGCGGATGTCCGCCGCGCCGTTGACGGCCAGCGTCGTCGTTCCCGTCCCGCCCTTGGTGCCGAGGTAGCTCACGACCATCGCCCGCGATGATCGCAACAGGTGTGCCATATCGAGCGCACGCGATTGCACACCTGAGTGCACGGATTGGGAGTCAACCCGCGGCTGCCGGGACCGGCAAAACTGTAAGTGGGCCGGCGAGAATGGTGGCGGCCCGGCTCGTGCGTAGGGCTCGGGGGCACGGTCCGGATGAGGCTAAGTCGTAGCAGCAGGCGAGGTTCCGCCAAGGTTCCGGATTGCGGCACGCGCATTGCTCTACCCTGGGTGTTCACACTGGAGCGCACCTGAAACCTATGGCCAACCTACCCACGCCCGCACCCCGACCCATTCGACCCGTGATGGACGAGTGGGGAGTGTACGACCCGCAACAGGCGGGACTCTCGGCGCTCTTTGCGAAGCTGGACGCGCGGCACGACGCGCCCAAGCCCATCGAGGACAGCCTCAAGAGCGCCAACGTCATCCCCACGCCGGAGCGGCCTTCGCTTCGCGACGCCAAGTAACCAACGCCACGTTCCTCCGGGGTGCCGCACGTCGCGGCACCCCGATTTTTTTTGTACCCTCGGCAACCTTTCGTTGACGGGTTGCCGTCATATAGATATCTTACATACCTATATGGCTCCCATCGATATCTCGACCAAGTCCCTCCAGAAGGGCAGCGCCGAATTCCTGGTGCTGTCGATTCTCGACGGCCCGGACCGCCACGGTTACGAACTCGCCCAGATCATCGAGAGCCGGTCCGACGGCCGGCTCAGCTTCAAGGCCGCCACGCTCTACCCCCTGCTGTACAAGCTCGAGAAGCACGGCTGGGTGTCCGGCCGCTGGGTGGAGAAAGCCGGCGAGCGGCGGCGGCGTTTCTATCGCCTCACCGCGGCGGGCCGGCGTGTGCTTGGCACGCGGCGGCAGGTGTGGCGCGAGTTTGTCGACGCCCTCGATCAGGTGACGAAGATCCGCCCGGCCTGAACCCAATGAATTGGCGCGCCTACGTCCGTTCGCATCTGCCGCCGCTTGGCGTCTCGCCGGAGCGCGAAATCGAGATCGTCGAGGAGCTGGCCGGGCAGCTCGAGTCGACCTACGACCGTGCGCGATCGAACGGCGCCGGCGAGGCGGCCGCCACCACGCTGGCCGCCGCCGAGGTGCCCGACTGGACGGCGCTGGCCCGCACCCTCGGCGCCATCGAGCGGCCCTTCACTCCCCACCACGTGCCTGGCGCACCATCGCGAGGGTTCATGACCGGGACTGCTGGTGACGTTCGCGATGGCATTCGCGGCTTGGCGCGCGCACCAATTTTCGCGCTGGTGTCGGTACTGACAGTGGCCCTGGTCCTCGGCTCGGGCGCTGCGGCCTTCTCCGTGCTCGACAAGGTGCTTCTCCAGCCGTTGCCCTTCGCCTCGCCGGATCGCCTGGTCCTGTTGCACGCCACGGTGCCACCCGAAGGACGCGACACCGTGGAGACCACCTACCTCGACGGCCAGGACCTGGCCGCCGAATCCAGCGTCGTGCAATCCGCGCTCCTCGTCATTCCGTACGCCGGCACCACGACCACGCTCGACCCGCCGGAACTCCTCACGGGCTTCGAGCTGTCGGTGTCGGCGTTCGCGGTGCTCGGCGTGCAGCCCATTCTCGGACGCGCCTTCTCCACCGGCGAGGGTGAGCCGGGACACAACCTGGTGGCCATTCTCGGTTACGGGCTCTGGCAGCGGCTGGGCGGCAGGGCCGACGCGATCGGGCAAACGATCCTGCTCGACGAGACGCCGCGCACGATCGTCGGTGTGTTGCCGGCGCGCTTCCGCCTGGAAGTGCTCACGGCCGAGGGCGATGTCTACCTGCCGCTGACCCGGGACCATTTTGCCGCCGGCTCGAGGGACTTTCGCGCTTTTCGCACGCTCATCCGCCTGCAGCCAGGCGTCTCGATTGAGCAGGCCAACGCGGTGGCCACGACCGTGGGGGACCGGCTCGCCCGCGCGTTCCCCGACACCAATGGCGGACGCGCCTTCTTCGTGCGGCCCCTGCAGGAGGAAATCATCGGGGGCGTCAGGCCGGCGCTGCTGCTCGTGGCCGGACTGCTGGCGTTGGTGTTGTCGATCGCGGGCGTGAACCTCACCAACTTGCTGCTGGCGCGCGCCGTCTCGCGGTCGCGTGAGTTGGCGGTGCGGGCGGCGCTTGGCGCCAGCACCTGGCGCCTGGCGCGCGCCTCGATGGTCGAGGCCGGCATCCTCGCCACGGCCGGCGCGTTGTCCGGCGCCGCCATCGCCCGCACCATCATCGCGTTGTTGACCACGACGCCCGGCATCGCCGTGCCAAGGCTCGCGGAGGTTGCGCTCGATTGGCGCGCGGCCGGCATGCTCGGCCTCACGGCCATTGTCGCGGCCGTTGTGATCGGCCTGGCGCCCTTCGTGCTTCGCAATCGCCTGCACGCCACCGCGGCCCTCCGCACCGGGCATGAAACTGCCGGCCGGCGCGCCCGCCGCGTCCGCTCCGCCCTCGTCATCGGCCAAACCTCGCTCGCCTTCATGTTGCTGGCCTCCGCCACGTTCCTGACACTCAGCCTGCATCGCCTGCTCGCGCTGCCGTCCGGCTTTGATGCCGGCGTCTCGACGATGCGGGTCTCGGCGCCGGCGGCGCGATACCGCGATCGCGCGGCCACGGTGCGGTTCTTCAACGATCTCCTCAGCGCCGTCCGCCAGCAGCCGGGCGTGCAAGCGGCCGGACTCGTGTCCCTGCTGCCGCTCAGCGGCAATGCCGGCAGCACCCTGTCGATCCAGGGACGCGACGACATCCCGATCGCCTCGCGTCCCTCCATCGGCTGGCAATACGCGGCGCCCGGCTACTTCGCGACGATGGGAATTCCGCTCATTCGCGGCCGGGACTTCGTGCCGGCTGATCTCGAGAACCTCGCGCACGTCACGGTGATCAACGAGGCGCTGGCGCGGCAATTCTTCCCCGGCGAGGATCCGATCGGCCGCCGGGTCTATTTCGGTGGCGTCCCGGCGGGTGGCATCTCCGACTGGCACGGGATCATCGGCGTGGTCGGTGACGTCCGCCATCGTAATCTCGAAGGCGAACCCGACGCGCGCGCCTACGACCTGTTCGGCCAGCACTGGGGACGCACGGTGTCGCTGGCCATTCGATCGACCGAGCCCCCCGCGCGCGTGGCCGGCGCGGTGCGCACCCTCGTGGCGTCGCGCGATCCGTTGCTCGCCGTGTTCGCGGTTCGCACCACCGAGGAACTGGTTGACGGCGCGACGCGGCCCCGTCGCCTCCTGTCCTGGCTGGTGTCTTCGTTCGCGCTGGCTGGGCTCGCCGTCGCACTACTCGGGGTGTACGGCATCGTTGCGTTCATGGTGGCCGAACGGCGCCGGGAAGTGGGCGTGCGCGTGGCCCTGGGCGCCAGCGCCGCCAGCATCCGCGGGCTGGTCGTTGGTCATGGTTTGCGCCTGGTGGCGCTCGGCCTCGTCTTCGGCGCCGCTGGAGCGGCGGCCTTTCGCAAAGGCATCGAGTCGCAGCTGTTTGGCGTGGCCCCGACCGATATTCCCGTGCTGGCCGCGGTGGCGGGGGCCCTTCTGGCCGCGGCGGCGCTCCCGTGTTTCGTCGTCGCCCGCCGGGCCGTCCGGATCGATCCCGTCAGCGCGCTCAGGAGCGAATAGATGAATTGGCGCGCCTACGTCCGTTCGCATCTGCCGCCGCTTGGCGTCTCGCCGG
>JBDTMB010000262.1:0-8099 GCA_039934485.1 Vicinamibacterales bacterium | reverse complement strand
CGACATCGGCGCCACCTGGCCCGGCCGGTGGCAGTTCTGGCAGCTGCGCTGAAGAATCGGCGCAATGTCTTTGGTGAAGGTCACTTCCGGCGTTGCCGGGGCCTGTTCCGCCCTCACGGCCGACGGCGAGACGAGGCCGGCCAGGGCGATGCCAAACACTGCAACTCCGAAGACGCTCCAGCCGATTCGATTACCAACCGCCATTGCTTTTCTCCTTGGGTAACGCTTTCCGGGATGTCAGTGATTGTAACAAGCCTGGGGCGGGTGGGGGCAAGCCTTTAGGCTTGCCCCGGATAACCCTATTTCTGCAGCAATGCGGTGCCATTCCTCTTCGGCACCTGCCCGACCGGGACCTTGGCCACCACTTTCAGGGTCGCCAGATCGACCGCGGTCACGCTGTTATCGCCTGCCGCCGCGACGTAAACCTGCTTGCCGTCTGGCGTTAGCGTCATCCACTCGGGGTGCTGTCCCACATGGACGTTGCCGATCGGCTTAAGTTCCGGGAGGGAGTAGGCATAGAGCTGCCCGTAGACCTTGCTGGTGGCGAGCAGGATCTTGCCGTCTGGCGTCACCGCCAGGCCATGCGCCGGGGCGCCCTGCAGGCCTTCGGTGTGCTTCTCTTCGCCGGGGATGGCCGGCAGCTCGAACCGCGACACTTCCTTGCGCGACGCAAAGTCCACCACCGCGATGCCGTGATAGTCCGACAGTTGCACGAACATCCTCGACGTCGACCCGTCGGGCGCCCGCTCGAACGTGATCGGACGGATCCCGGCCGACATCTGCAACTCCCAGCTGACCGTCTCGGTCGGCTGATCGATCACGGTCAGCGTGCGGGTGGGAATCGAACCGGACACGACGTACTTGCCGTCGGGCGTCACGTAGACGTTGTGGATCGCACCCTTGACCGCGATCGACTTCGCGTTGGTGAGCGACGCCGTGTCGATCACATCCACGGCGCCCGGGGCCACCGCGATGCCGACGTAGACGCGGCGGCCGTCGAGGCTGATCGCCACGTTATTGGGATGCCCGCTGAGGGGAATCCGCTTCGACACCGCCAGCGACTTCGCATCTACGACGTCGAGCGTGCTGCGCGCCTCGTTGGTGATGTAGAGGCGCGAGCCGTCGGGCGCGCTGGTCACGCCGTGCGGCACTTCGATGTCGTTGATCACGCCCACCACCTTGTTGGTGGCTGGATCGATCAGGTGAACGTTGTCGCCGGCAGCGTTGGTCTGGACGATGCGCGCGACGCGCGAGGCCGTGGCGGGCACGAGTTTTTCGCCGTTGACCCAGGCGGCCAGCGTCTGCCACTCCGCATCGTCCTTCGACGTCCAGTGCTTGCCGCCGCCGTGAAAGACGTCGCCGCCCGCGGTTCGCGACAGCGGATGCCTCAACAGCCGGCTGGCGCCGGGACTGCCGGGCACCACCATTTTCGAGACCGCGTCGAAGTTCAGGCGGGTCTGCTCTTCGGACCAGGCGCTGGCGCCGGCGGAAAAGGCTTGCAGGCGCAAGGTGGTGCTGCCGGCGTGGCAGGTCACGCAGCGGGCGTGTTCGGGTCGTTTCTCCAGGAACAGCGGCTCGACGCGCGCCTTGTAATAGTCGTAATCAAGGGGCGGGGACGGGGCTGGTGACGAGGCCGCCTGCTCAAAAAGCAGGGCGGCCAGTAGCACAATGAGCAGCGGCATGAGCTCCCCCCTTGTTTCTGGTGGAGGCAACCCTTCAGGGTTGCCCTTTCTAGTGGAGGCAACCCTTCAGGGTTGCCTCGGAAAAAAGAGGCCCATTGTAGCGCTTCGCGCCAAGTCCGGCGTCCGATTGAGATAGCATTAGCGTTTTCAAGGCGGACCCTTGCATTCAGACCTCAACGACGCGATTGCCTTTCACGAAGCGATTCTGGCGGAAGGCGGCAAAGCCCTCGTCGGCTACCAGATGCCGAAGATTCTCGCCAACATCGTGCTGCTGTCGGAGATTCCGACCACCTACGACAAGAAGGAGCAGCGCCAGGTCAACTCCGGCAACCTGCTCCTGCGAGGTGTCCCCGGCGTCGGCAAGACGTTCTTTGGCGTCATCCTGGCCGCGATCAGCAACGCCAAGTTCGCGCGCATCCAGGGCCGCGCCGACTTGCAGCCCACGGAAGTGGTGGGGTTCCAGATGATCAACCCGGCCACCGGCGTGCTGACCACCGAAATGGGTCCGCTCGCCGAAGCCGAAGTGATCCTGCTCGACGAAATCAACCGCATCCCGCTCAAGTCGCAGAGCGCCTTCCTCGAAGGCCTGCAGGATCGCACCGTCACCGTCGGCAAGACCACCTACGAGCTGCCCGCGTTCAACTTCGCGATCGCGACGATGAACCCGGTGGAACTCGGGCAGGGCACGTTCCCGCTGTCGGAGGCCGCCACCGACCGCTTCGCGATCATGGTGAACATCGGCTACCTGCCGCCGGAAGAGGAACGCAAGCTCGTGCACTTCGACTTCAAGCAGGTGCGGCTCAACCCGTTGATGGCCAAGGAACGCATCATCCAGCTGCGCGCCGCCATCACCGAGCACGTCTTCCTGCACGAACGCCTCGGCGACTACATCCAGCGGCTCGTGGCCAACACGCGCCCGTACAACCCCGACACCGACTGGCTGAGGCACTCGCCGTCCGAACTGGTTGAAGTGGGTGTCGACCTCGGCGCCTCGCCGCGCGCGATCATCGTCTGGGGCCGGCTCGCGAAGGTGTGGGCGCTCCTCGTGCGCCGCCGCGACGAGGTGTATCCGGAAGACATCCAGGACATTGCGCAGTACGTGCTGGGCCATCGCCTCTGGTTGGGTCCGCACGCCGCCAGCCACGGCCTGACCACCGACGCGGTGATCAAGGACATCATCGAGCGCACGCCTATCCCATGAGAACGCGTGAGCAGGAGGTTGAGCCGCTCGTCAATCTCTCGGAAATCACCGAAGTCGAGCTGCTCATCCTCAAGCGGATGCGCGAGTTCACGATCGGCGAGCACTCGAGCATGTTCCACGGCACCGGCTTCGACTTTGTCGGCCTGCGCGACTGGCAGGCGGGCGACCGCTTCGAGGCCATCGACTGGGCGCAGTCGTCGCTCACCAACTTCAGCCCGCTCGTGGTCCGGGAGTTCGAGCAGCCCACCACGTCGGGCGTGGTGATGATCGCCGATCGATCGGCGTCCACCCGCTGCGGCGCCGATGCCGCCGGCGAGCCGCACGGCGTGCAAATCGCCACGCTGATCGCGCGCGCGATCGCGACGATTGGCATGTCGGCGGTGTTCTTCCAGGATTCGATCGGCCTCATCACCTTCGACGAGGGCTTCAGGGACCTGTCCGCGGTGCGGCCGCGCATCGGCAAGGGACAGGTGGTGCACTGTCTCGACGCCTACCAGCACGGCGAGGGGCTGCAGGAGCTCAAGCAGTCCGGCAGCCTCAGCGCCACGCTCACCGGCTTCACGCGCAAGACGTCGATGATGCCCGTCATCTCGGACTTCTTGTTCGACGATGCGGAGGAGTTGTTGCGGGAGCTGTCACAGGTCAACAATGTCCACGACGTGTTCGTGATGATGGTGGACGCGTCGTTTGCCTTCGCCCTGCCGCACGTGTCGGCGGGATGGATCGAGGTCTACGACGTCGAGACCGGCCGCACGCGCATGCTGTCGCGAAAAGAGCTGGGCCGCCAGGGCGATCGCATCCGCGCCTGGCAGGACGAAGTGGAGCGCAAGGCCAAGGCGCTCGACCTGGACGTGGTGCGGTTGTCGCTCGATCAGGTGAAATTCGACGTGGCGCTCATTGAGTGGGTCGCGGAACGCAGACTGCGCAGAAGAAAATGAAGAAAATAAACAATAACGAATTGCCAATAACCAAGGTTGTTCTGCTCGCCGGTGCCGTGGTGCTCCTCGTGTCTAGCGGTGCCAGCGCGCAGCAGCCGCGGCCGACCGAGGACGTTGAGGTCGAGCCCATCGTGTGCTGGTGGCGGACGACGACCAGCGCGGTGCGGGCCGGCGAGCAATTCGGCCTGACCCTCACCTGCTCGGTGGTGGAAACCGAGGCCGCCAAGGTGGTGCCGGATCTGTCGCGCCTCGACGCGAACGTGGTCCAGTTGCCGCCCTTCGAGATTCTCGGCGGCTCGCACCCCGGCGACCTGGTCACGCCCGGCAAGCGCTTCATCCAGTACGACTACAAGCTGCGCGCGATTCCCGAAGAGGCCTTCGGCGCCGACATCGCGGTCCCGCCCCTCGAGGTGACCTACAACATCGAAAGCAAGCTGGCCAACGGCGAGTCGTCCAAGGGCCGCGACCAGACCTACTCGCTGCCGCGCACCTCGATCCGCCTGATCTCACTCGTGCCCACCGACAATGCGGACATCCACGAGTCGGCGGTGACGACGTTCGGCGCCATCGAGGCACGATCGGCCCGCGCCAATATCCTGCAGACCGTCTCGACGTTGCTGTTCGGCCTGGCCGGGCTCGTGCTGTTGGTCATGTTGATCACGCTGTTCCGGCAGCGGGCGTCGCAGGCGATTGTGGTTCGCGCCCTGCTCAACGAGCGCGCCATCCTGCGCGCCGCCTCCCGCGAGCTGGCCGACGTGCAGCGGGAAAGCCGCGGCGGCTGGACGGATGAATTGACCGGACGCGCCCTGGCTGCGCTGCGGATCGTCGGCAGCTACGCGCAGGGCCGCGCGATCGGCCTGCACCCGATTGCCGACGGCGCCAGTAGCGCCGATGGAGAACTGCTGATCCGCGGCCTGCTCGGACGCCCCGGCGCGTTTGTCTCCGGCTCGGTCACCGCGCAGTCGGTGAATAACGCCGAGTCCGCGCGCACGCAGGGTCTGGCCGATGCGCTGCGCACCCTGACGGTCGTGCGATACGGACGCGCCGGCAACGCCGAGTCTGGCGCCGACGACGCGATGAACACCGCAATTCGTCTCGCCAAAGAACAGTCGTCGTCACATTCGTTGATCGCCGGGTGGTCCAGGGCGTTTGTCAATTCGCTGGTGGCGGCGAGAAAGCGGGTTTGGGCGTAACTAAGTTAAAAGTTAGAAGTTAGAAGTTAGAAGTTAGAAGTTAGAAGTTAGAAGTTAAGAGCTAAGGATGTCTGCGCTTCGAGATATTTGGGCGTTAATCGTGGCCTCGTGGGTCGAGTTGGGAGAGTTGCGTCTGGAGCGGCTGACCTTCTCCGAAGCCACCAACACCCGGTGGGCCGTCATCGTCCTGGTGGGCATCGCGGCGGCGTTGATCATGGCGCGCACGCTGTTTGGCCGCGCGCCGGGGCAGCGGCGGATGGCGCTGCCGGCGCTGGTCCGGAGCACACCCTGGTCGCGCGCCTCGTTGTCGCGGCACGGTGCGCTGATGGTGGCGCTGGCCGGCTTGCCGTTTTTCGTCCTCGCGCTGGCGGATCCCCGCACCGCCCTCACGCGATCGGAAGTGACCTATCCCGGCCGGCGCATCAGCCTGATGATCGACGCCTCGTCGAGCATGCTGTCGGCGCTGCCGTCGACGCGGCTGGCGAAGGGCGCGCCGAATAACGCCGCGTTTTTCACCACCGTCGGCGCCGCGCGCTACTTCATCGAGATGCGGATGAAAGGCAAGTATCGCGACCTGATGTCGCTCATCGAATTTGGTGACGATGCGTATGTAATCACGCCGTTCACGACCGACTACGAAAACATCCTGCTGAGCACGGCGCTGATCGGTGACTGGAACGAGTTCATGGCCTTTCCCGACCAGGGCACCGTGGTGGCCCGGGCGGTGGAACAAAGCGTGGGCCTGTTCGATGCGTTTCACTATCTCGACGCCGCGGGCAACCTGATGGTGATCTTCACCGACGGCGCCGACGCCGACGTCCTCGAGAACGGCAAGACGGTGGATGACGTGTTGAGCGAGGCGCAGAAGGCGAAAATCCCGGTCTTCCTGATCAAGATCGGCGGCAACCTGAAGAACAAGCGCTCGGTCGGCGACGAGCTGTGGCAGGCGGCGGTGCTGAAGACCGGCGGGCGGTTCTTCCCGGGCGGCGACGAGACCACGATCATGCAGTCGATCCGCGAGATCGACAAGATGTCGGCGGGCAAGATCGAAATGAGGCAGTACAGCACCGAACGGCCGCGCTATGCGCCGTTCGCGCTGGTGGCGGCGGGCTTGTGGTGCCTGGCCCTGGTCATGCGCTTCACGATTCCGACGTTTCAGACGTTTCCGTAGGATCAGGGATCAGGGATCAGGGATCAACGACAGGTGGAGGCAAACCTTCAGGTTTGCCTGGGAGCTTAAATGAGATCGTCACTATTCGGACAAGCCGTGTTGATGGTGCTGCTGCTCGCCGGGGGCATCGTGTTGTGGCGCGCTGCGGGTTTTGAGCAGCGGGTCGCGGCTGCGGAGCGTGACCTCGTCACGCTGCACTACGACACGGCCGCCGTCGCCGCAGCCCAGCCATCGGGGCGCATCGCGCGGCTGATGCCGGGCGAAGCCTCGACAATTGCCGCGGCGAAGAACCTGGCGGCCACCGCCGGCTACTGGCAGGCCGACTACACCGCGGTGGCGGCGGACCCCGACGCGAAGCTGCTCGCCGCCAACGCGGCGTACCGCACGCTTCGCCGCGAGGGCGGCACCTGGCAAACCGTGGTCGGCAAGCTCGACACGGTGATCAAGAACTACGCCGAGGTGCTGCGCGCCGAACCCGATCAGATCGACGCCGCCTTCAACTACGAATACGCGATTCGGCTGCGCGGCCTCGTCGCCGCGCGCAAGCAGGCCGTAGCGCCGTACGAATCGATGGGTTCCGACATCACGATCCACGGCACCGCCGGCGCGCCGCCGACCGAATCCGACACCAAGAAGTTCAAGATGATCGTCCCGATGCGTCCCGACGAGCGGCTCGAGGCCGAGCGCGCGGGCAAGGGCGCTACGAAAGTGCGGAAGGGGTGAATGCGATTTAGCGCTCCGGGATATCTGCCGCTGCTCGTCTTCCCAGGCGCGCTGCTGCTGCTGTGGATCTGGCAGCTGTGGCGCCGGCGCGCCGACGCGCGCGCGTTTGCGGAACGGCGCCAGGTGCCGGTCCACGAGCGGGTGCCGTTCTTCGGCGAGCTGCTGTTCTGGTTGTGCCTGATTCTCGCGGCGGCGTCGGCGATTCTGGCGGTCGCGCGCCCGGTGGCCGTGACGTCGCTGGTGCGCACCGCCGGCGTCGACCTGGTCATCCTGCAGGACGGCTCCGCGTCGATGGCGGTGAAGGACATGAACGGCGATCGCTGGAAGCGCTCGATGCGCTTCCTGCGCACGCTTGGCGAGTCCCTGCGGTGGGAAGACGATCGGCTGGCGATGGCGCTCTTCGCGCACATGGCGACGCCGCAGATCCGCCTTACCAAGGATCCCAACACGTATTTCTTCTTCCTCGATCACCTCGAAGAAAAGTCGCCCTTCCGCCTCGAAGACGATGGCTCGTGGGACACCAACATCGAGCGCGGCATCTACTGGGGCTTGCGGCTGGTCGAGAAGGACGAGGAAATCCGCAGTGCGTCGCAGGTCAAGGGCCGCGTCTCCGACCGGACGAATGCGCAGGCGTTCATCCTCATCTCCGACGGCCAGGCCTGGAGCGGCGAGGTCGCCAAGTCGCTGGCCCTGGCCCAGGAACGCGGCCTGCCGCTGAACGTGGTCGGCGTCGGCACCACCGTCGGCGGCATCATTCCCGATCCGAAGCGCGACGTCACGCAGGTGGCGATCCGGTCGTCGCTCAACCGCCAGGAACTCTCCACCATCGCCACCGCCGGTGGCGGGCACTACTACGAGCTCGATCGCGAATCCGATCGGCAAATCGCCAGCACGATCATCGAGCAGACCCGCCGCCGCGC
This sequence comes from Vicinamibacterales bacterium, assembly GCA_039934485.1. Taxonomy (GTDB): domain Bacteria; phylum Acidobacteriota; class Vicinamibacteria; order Vicinamibacterales; family UBA2999; genus 12-FULL-67-14b. Next base: position 271 of record JBDTMB010000262.1, on the reverse strand, counting down.
CGGCACGCGGGGACTGCAGGAAGCCACGCAGGAGCTGTACTGGAACCTGCTGGCGCTCTCGGCGCTGTTGCTGGGAATTGGCGCCTTGTTCCTGCGCGACCGCGTGGCGCTCGCCCTGCAGCTCGGCGCGGCTGGCGCGGTGCTGGTCTTCGTCACCGCGTTGTTCTAGTTTCTGGTGGAGGCCACCCTGCTGGTGGAGGCAACCCTTTAGGGTTGCCTAATCCCGAAGCCCACTTGAGTTGCCGGTCGCCGCCTCCGCGGATGTCGGGCA
>JBDTMB010000261.1:0-8101 GCA_039934485.1 Vicinamibacterales bacterium | reverse complement strand
CGTGCGTCATCAGGTGGCGGATCGTGATGTCGCCCTTGCCGTATCGCTCGAAGCCCGGTTCGTAGGCCGAGACCGGATCGTTGAGGCGGATGCGGCCCTGTTCAATCAGCGTCATCACCGCGGTATTCGTGGCGATGACCTTGGTCAGCGAGGCCAGGTCGAAGACGGTGTCGAGCGTCATCGGCTCCGGGGCGGGAACCACGGCGCGCAGGCCGTAGGCCTTCTCGTAAACAATCTGGTCGCCCTGGCCGACGAGGACTACGGCGCCTGGGGCCTGTTTGGCGGCGATGGCGTCCAGGATGATGCGGTCGAGCTGGGCCGCAGATGACGCAGATAGCTGGGCCGCAGATGACGCAGATAATGCAGAAGCCGCCGGGGTGGCCAATTGGGCCTGAACGGGGGTCAAGCCAAGGAGCAGGGCGAGGAGCGGGGTTAGTAGCCTCACGGGGTGCACTAAAATATACTGGTTTGATGTTCCATCACAGGGAGATGCAAGCAATGCGCGATTCGAAGAATTGGCTAACGGCGATCGTCCTCGCGGCAGCGTTCGTGGTGTCGGCCCTGCCGGCCGCGGCGCAGACCGGGCGCATCGGCGGCACCATCAAGGACGGACAGGGGCAGCCCATCAAGGGCGCCACGGTGACCGCGGAGAACCCCGGGGCGTCGCCCTCGTCATTCACCGCCACTACCGACGACAAGGGCCGCTATTCGATCATCGGCCTCAAGTCGGGCCCCTGGAAGATCACCGCGTCGGCCCCGGGCTTCCAGGCCTCCTCCGGCCAGGTGCCGGTGCGGACGATCGGCGCGCCGATGCCGCCGGTGGACTTCATCCTGGCCCCCGGCGCCAGCGGCCCCGCCGGGGCCCTCGCCGGCGTCAACACCAAGGAACTGCAAGCCGAGCTCGGGAAGGCCGAAGAGGCGATGAACGCCCAGCAGTACGACGCCGCGATCGCGTCCTACCAGGCCATCCTCGCCAAGACGCCGGCGCTGACGATGATCCACATGCAAATCGCACGCGCGCAGCGGATGAAGAAGGACTACGACGGCGCGATCGGCTCCTACCAGAAGATCATCGCCGCCGAGCCGAACAACGACAAGGCCAAGATCGAAATCGGCATGACCAACCTCGAAAAGGGCGACTACGCTGCCGCCGAGGCCGCGCTGCTGCCGATGGCGCAGTCGACCAGCGCCAACCGCGAGGTGTTCTACAACCTCGGCGAGGTGAAGTTCGCCAAGGGTGAAACCGACGAAGCGGTGACGTACTACCAGCGCGCCGTCGACATCGACGGCACCTGGGGCAAGCCGCTCTTCAAGATTGGTCTCGCGAAACTGCAGAAGGCCGACACCGCCGGTGCGATCGAGATCATGCAGAAGGTGATTGCCGCCGACCCGAATTCGCAAGAGGCCGCACAGGCCAAGTCGCTGATCGAGCAGCTCAAGAAAGGTTAGGGCTTTCTTTTCTTCGCTTCAGCGATCAGCTGATCGATGTTGGGGTACGAAGGCTCGATTGATCGAGCCTTCTCCCACAGTTCCACCGCTTCCCCAAACTTTCCCTCGCGCGCGGCCAGCACGCCCTTGACCACCCACGGAAACGCGTACTTCGGCTCCACGGCGATCGCCGCATCCAGCGCGGTGCGCGCCTCGGCGACCTGTCCTCGCTCGGCCTCCAGCCAGCCGCGCGCCGCATGGTTCGAGGCGACATCCGGAAACATCTCGAGGCTGAGGATGTACTCGGCCTGCGCCTTCTTCAGCACCGCGCCCGCATTGCCCGGCAGTTCCACGACACCGAACGAGACCAGGACCTCCGCGGCCCTGGCGCGCACGACGCGCGACTGATCGACCAGCCGCGCCAGCACGGCCGCCAGCGCCGGTTCGCTGGCGCCGATGGTGCCGAGCGCCTTCAGCGCCGCGGCGCGCACCACCGGTTCCGGGTCTGACGCAGCGCCAATCAGCGCGTTGATGATCGCGGGCGTGATTTGAGCGACGTTCGTTCGACGTCCGCTCGACGAGGGTTCCAACGATCGTTCCGACGATCGTTCGTCAAACGACGTTTGGCTCTGGTTTGACGCGCGTTGCGGCGCCCCGGTGCGTCCCGCGGACACCAGCTGCGCAATGTAGTCCGCGGCGCTGGCGCGGATCAGGAAGCCCTGCGTGCGATCGAGCGCCAGCGAGGCCAGCGCGGGCACGACGCTGCTGTCGCCGGAGCCGGCCCGATACAGGGTGTCGGCCATCGACGCCGACTTCGCGCGCCGGCCGCCATCACCCCACCACCTGTTCATCTGCTGGGCCGCCCACTCCGGCGTCTTGTCGTCGTGACAGGTCGTGCACGCGTTGGGCACGCCAAACCTGGCGGTGACCTCCGGCACGGGCGGCTGGAACGTGTGGTCGCGCCGGCGAATCAGCAGCCGCCAGTTCACGTCGCTCATGTGACAGCTGATGCACCGGCTGCCGGCGGAGTCGGCCGCATGATGCGTGTGTTGCTGAAGGGCCGCGCCGACGAAGCTGACTTTCGACTCCCGGTTCCCGACTCCCGACTCCCGACGCGATTCAGCATGGCACTGCGTGCAGAGCGAATCGCCGTCGCGGCCCTGGTTGATATTCACCTTCAGCGAGAAATCATTCGGCGAGCCGTGCGCGACGTGGCAGTTGGTGCAGGCGATCGCGCCGGCCTTGAAGCAACCGCTGAGCGTCAGCGCCTGCGGACGATTGAAGCGATTGGGCCGGCCATCCGGCCAGAATTCGCCCTGCAGGTCGTTGGCCGGAATCGGCTCGCTGACGAGGAACGGCAGCGCGTAATCGGCATACGGATCGCCGGCCTTGAAGCCGGTGAACACGTTGGTCTTGTTGCCGTGGCAGTAGGCGCACGTGTCGTAGACGCGGCGCGGTTCCGAACTGCGCGTGACAAAGATCTTGAGCGCGTCACTCAATTGCCGGTTCTTCGAGCTGAGATCGAATCGCGGGCGCGAGTACGGATCCTTCTCCCACGCGTCCATCAGCGCGATGTGCTCGCGGCCCGGACCGTGGCAGGCCTCGCAGCCAATGCCCATTTCAGTCCACGTCGATCGATACTTCCTGGTGGCCAGGTCGTAGCCCTGCACGATGTTGGTGCCGTGACAGTTGAAGCAGTTGGCGTTCCAGATCTGCCGGATGCCGTGCGCGCCTTCCGGGATCGGCGTGATCTCCTTCCAATCCACCCAGCGCCTGGTGGCGATGTGCCAGAACGCCGGCAACACGTAGATGCGGCCGTCGGGCAGCGTCGAGAGATACCCCTGGTAGCGCTTCGCGCCGAGCGTGTAGTCGATCGAGAACGTCTCCGGCGCGTTCTTGCCGAACGCCACCGTCATGAACGGCTTGCCGTCTTTCCTGCCGAACGTGTACGCCCGATCGTGATCCGCGAAGCGCGTGCCGTCGGCGAAGTTGCCGACGATGGTCGCTTCGGCGACGGGCTTGGTCATCTTGATGTGGAGCGAGTTGTTCCACTGCCGGCTCTCCACTTCGTGGCAGCGGGTGCAGGATCTGGAGCCGAGGTAGTCGGCTTGCGGATTGTGACCGGAACCTGGTGCGGCAGGGGCCGCGTACTGGGCAGCAGGTGAGCCCCGCAGGATGACCGTCACCGCGAGCAGCAGCACAGCAGTGGCGCCACACACCAGCCGGGTCCCGAAGGTCATGAGGTACGAATCATAATCCGCCTTCGCGCCCGCACTCGCCGGGGCGCTTCGGCGGACAAGTCGCGCGGCTTGCCCACCAGAGCCGGTGCGAGAGTGGGCGGCGTCGGTGGGGCAAAAAAAAGGGCCCTCATTCTGAGGGCCCTTGAGCCAGTGGCCTAGTCAGCCTAGCTCTAAAAAGCAAATAACTCCTGTGGGGGTCTAAATCAATCTCACCCCCATAAGAGCAATCGACGTGCCGTCACCACGCCAAAGTGAAAACCGTTTGGAATCAACGAAATGCCGGGAGCGCCTGGGCGTGGTGACCACCTGAATCCAAGGGATTGAAAGTCGCTTCTCCGGTTGAATGGATTAGAGCTGCGACCTGATTGCCCACAGATCAGGAAAGAGGGGCTTCATTAGGGTGGTTACCAGATACTGCGCGCCGGCTGATCCGCCGGTGCCGATCTTCGCGCCGATCGTCCGCTGGACCATCTTGACGTGGCGGTAGCGCCACTCCTGGATGCCTTCGTCGAGGTCCACGAGCCGCTCGCACATCTCGACGTGCTTGGCGTCGGTCCGATACAGCGCGATGAACATCGCCTGCAGTTCCGGCGACGGTTCGATCGGCCGGGTCTTGTCGCGCGCCAGCTGCCCCGCCGGCACCGCGTGTCCCTCGCGGGACAGGTACTGGAGGAAGGCGTCCCACAGCGTGGGGTGATCGAACCTGGCGGCCAGCGCCGCGCGCGCGCGCGAGCCGGCCGCGAATCGATCGATCGCCTTCACGGACTTGTTGCCGAGCACGAACTCGAGCTGGCGGAACTGATCGGATTGAAACCCGCTCGCCGCCTCGAGCCGCGAGCGGAAGGATTGGAACTCGAGCGGGGTCATCGTCTCGAGGATGTCGAGCTGCGCCACCATCACCTTGAGGATGGTGAGGACGCGCTTCAACGAATGCTGCGCGCGATGCGGCTCCCGCGCGTCGAGCAACACGACGACGTGGTCGAGCTCGTGCAGCACCTGCTTGAACCACAGCTCGTAGACCTGGTGAATGACGATGAAGAGCATTTCGTCATGTTCGGGGCCTTCCGAGCGCGGCCGCTGCAGCGCGAGGAGCTCATCGACAGCCAGGTAGCTGCCGTAGGTAACCGCTTCGTCGGACATGTTCTCAGACTAACGCAAAGCCGGGAGGCAATACCTGTCGGAAGGAAATTCTGATCGGGAGGAATTTTGGGTCGGGACTTCGAGTTGCGGCATCCCTTCGAAAAAAAAGGGCGGGAGGCGCCGGCGTAGCGCCTTCCCGCCGAAACGACTCCCCCACAGGAGTCGAGCTCTGCGTTCCCGACGGGAGGTAACTTCCCGACGGGAGGTGCATTCCCGACAGGAGGTGAATCCCGTCGGGAACGCGGAGCGTTAGAAGATGAACCGGAAGCCCACGCGCGCGGTTCGCGGCGCGAGGATCGCGGTCGGCTTCTGATACGCGAGGCCAGTGGCGCGGCCGATGGTCTCGGACGCGTGGCTGTTGGTCAGGTTGAACGCGTCGAAGAACAGGCGCAGGCGGACCTTCGAGCCAAACGCGAGGCTCTTTTCCGCGCGAACGTCCACCACCCAGATATTGTCTTCGCGGTTGGCGTTCATCGGTTCGGCGTAGGCCGTGGTGCCGGCGACACTCAGGCCGGAACCGGCCGGCACGACGATGGTCAGCGTGCGCGCGTAGTTCGCGCCCGACTGGTGACGCAGCACGGGCGAAAGGCGGATGCCCTTCGGCGCGTCGTACGAACCCGACGCCTTGAAGTTCCACGTCGAGCGGTCCTCGTTAAACGGCTGGTTCGGGTTCTGCGGGTAGTTGTTCGGGAAGTCGTTCAGCATGGTGTAGCCGCCGCCGATTGACGCCGACCACTTGTTCCCGTAGCGCTTGTTCATCGAGACCTCGTAGGTCTTGTAGCGCGAGAACTGCGGGAAGTTCGACACGATCGTCGTGCTGGGGAACTGCGCGGCGTTGGCGGTGGGGAACCCAAGGTAGGTCAGGTTCCGGTCATCGGTCGTGCCACGCACGCCGTCAACACCGATGTCCACGAAGGTGAACGGCACGGTGTAAGCCGAGAGCCCGCGCAAGGGCTGCAGGCCCGTCGAGATCAGGTCGTCTTCGGTCTTGTAGACGAACCCGGCGCGAACGCCCATCGTGTCGGTGATCTGGCGCTCAACCCACACACTGGCTTCGTGCGTGTAGGGGTCTTTGATGTTCGGGTCGAGCTTGACGCCGCCACTGAGGGCCTGCGCCGTCGCCGCGGCACTCTCTTCACCCAGCTGCCACTTCTTGTCGCCGCTGATGCAACCCGGACACACGGCTAGGTCGTTCCAGGTGTAGGTTTCGGACTTGGCGGCGATGTTCGGGTTGGCATTGCTGGCAACCGCCACACCCGGGTTGTGCCAGTAGAGGCCGTAGTTGCCCTTGATCACCGTCTTGCCGTCGCCACTCAGGTCGTAGACGACGCCAATGCGGGGCGCGAACACGTTCCAGGTATACATGTCCTGCTCAGCGAACGTCGCGGCGGGAACGCTGGTGCGGCCGGTGGTGGCCGCAAGCTGTTCCTGCTCCGGCAGCCAGCCCTTGTAACGATCCCAGCGGGCGCCAGCGTTGATGGTCAGCTTGCCGATCGCCCACGTGTCGTTGAGAAAGGCGCTCATTTGATCCAGCGCCGAGCGCGACGTCAGACAGTCGTGCGCCGCAAGGGTGCCGACCGGGCACGAAGCCGTCGGGAGGCCGAAGATGACCTGCGACGAAACGCCGTTGCTGTAGATCTGCTCAATGCCGCTCGTGCCGCCGCGGCGTGACGAGTAGCCTTCCCACGACTGTTCCTTCAGCAATTCCGCACCCATCTTGAAGGTGTGGCTGCCCTTGCCGGTGTCGAGGAAGTAGGTGCTCGCGAGGTTGTACTGCTTGCGGTCGCGATCGAGTTGCTGCTTCTGGTGCGCACCGAGCATGTAGAGCGCGCCGGTGTCACGGAAGAAGTAGTCCTCCGGGCTGTTGGTGGTGAGCGGGAAGTAGTAGCCGAAGTCGCCGTAGCGCACTTCGAGATACACCTTGTCGCTGACCGTGCTGTTCCACTCACCCTTGTAGACCCAGCTTCCCGAATTCTGGAAGTAAGTCTGCTCCGGTGAAGCGTAGGTGTAGGTTGACTCGGGCAACCGGTTGGGCTGCTGCTTCTGCCCCCACTGGTAGTAGCCGATCAACTTGTTCTTCTGGTTCACCTGGTAGGTGGCCTTGCCGACCGCGTTCCAGAGCTTGGTGTTGAAGGTCTTGTCGAACTGGAAGTTGGGCTGGGCCACGGCGTTGAACTGCTCGCGGTAGGTGCCAAACATCCACATCTTGTCCTTCCTGATCGGGCCGCCGGCATTGATGTCGTGGTCGTAGTACTTCAGGACCTCGTTGCTGTGCGGACGAATCGGGGCGTTGTTGAACGCTGTCGGCGCGGTGTATGAATCGGGGATGTTCGAGCCCTGCAGCGAGTCGTTGTACCAGTCGAGGTGATACTCGGCCGCAAACTGGTTGCTGCCCGAGCGGGCGATGAACTGGCTTTGCACGCCGGGGTTCGGCATCTCGGCCGACTGGCCGCTCGTGCCGAGGAAGGCTTCTTCGAGCGACGCGTAGTCGAAGTAGAAGCCGGCGCCGCCGGTGCCTTCCGTGGTGTTGATGCCTTCAATCAGTACGCGCACCTGGCCGTTCTGGCCATACGCGGTGTAGCCGGTCTGCGTGCCGGCGCGGTTGCCGCCCACGTCGATACGGCCCATCTGCACCGACGGGGTGACGGCGAGCAGCGCCCACATGTCACGGCCGTTGGGCAGCGACTGGAGCTGCTCGATCTTGAAGTTCTGCTGAATGCGCGTCGTGCTGGTGTCGATCACGGGCGAGGCGCCGCTCACCGTGACGGTTTCCTGAAGCGTCGCGAGCGCGAGCTCGACGTTCACCTGGGCCGTGAAACCCAGCGTGATCGAAATGCCGGCGCGCTTGAGCGAGTTGAAGCCGGCCAGTTCGAAGGTCAGCTCGTAGGTGCCGGGAGGCACCGCGGGGAAGCGGTAGTTGCCCGTTTCCGACGTGACCGTCGTCTGCGCACCGAGCGCCGACGGACTGGTGGCTGTGACGGTGACGCCCGGTAGAACGGCACCCTGTGAGTCGGCAACGCGACCCTGAATCGTGCCGGTGCTGCTGGCGCCGCCGCCCTGCGCAAACGCCGGCGCGCTAAAAGCTAGCGCCACCAACAGGGCCAATAGGCCCGTAGTCCAACGCCTCATGCTCTTCCTCCTCACGATGTGGGGGCCGGCCAAGAGCCAGATCCCGACAAGTCAAACAAACCGAACCAAAAATACACAGCCCCTAACCGGACCCCAGACCCGGGGCCAAATTAGAGGTATCGGGCAAGATACAGGAAAGCTGTGACGAGAAGCAAATGTTGAGC
>JBDTMB010000260.1:0-8205 GCA_039934485.1 Vicinamibacterales bacterium | reverse complement strand
GCAGCACCGGCCCCTGGCTGCCGAAGCCGTGCTTGTAGACGGTGTAGCCGCGATACGTCGTCTTGGCCGGCTCCTCGAGGCGCGCGAAGTATTCGGCGAAGTCGCTCAGGTCGAACGGCGCGCCGTTCTTTTGCAGGAACGCCACCATCTCCTGCGCGATGTCGCCCTTGTAGAAACGATCGCGGGCCGCGACGATCCCGGCGGCGCGGCCCTTCGACCTGGCGCCGCGCTCGGCCTCGACCATCCGCTTCAGCGTGCGCGCGGTCGCCGGCAGCTTGATGGTTTCACCCGGCTTGTAGATCGAGCCATCCGGCTTCAGCCAGTAGGTCTTGTTGCCCGGGAACTTCTCGAAGAACTTCAGCTGGTTCTGAATCGCGCGCGCCGTGCTGTTGCGCATCGGGAAGCCGTTCTCGGCGTAGCCGATGCCGGGCGCGGCGACCTCTTCGAAGCTCATCGTGCCCCACTTCTCGAGCACGGTGAGCGCGGCGTGCAACGCGCCGGGGACCACCGCCGGATCCAGGCCGGCGCCATCGAGCGTCTTCTTTCTCGACAGGTACCAGTCCACGTCCACCGCGTGCGGCGCCCATCCCTGGCCGACCACGGAGGTGACCTTGCCTTCCTTCTTCGGATAGACGAGGACCAGCGCTTCGCCGCCGAGGGAGTACAGATCCTGTTCGAGCACGCCGCCGGCGATCAGCGAGGCCACGCCCGCATCGAAGGCGTTGCCGCCCTTAAGCAGGATCTGCAACGCCGCCGCTGTCGTCAGCGGATGACCGGTTGAGACGCCACCGGAGGGTCCCATCACGGCCGGTCGCAGCGCCGAGCCGGCCGGCTGGCGATCCTGTTGCGGCACTTGAGCCAGGCCGGCGACGACAACGGCGATGGCCAACATCAACGCGATTGATGACGTTCGGATCCAGGTCTCCATGCTCCAGCCTCCAGGCTGCCCGGCATTATACCGGCGGTGTGCCGCTAAACTACTGAGGCCGCTTGAACGGATACCTGGCGTACCGGGGATCGTCAGGCAGGCGTTCCTTCTTCAAGAACTCCCACGACGCGGCGGTCAGGGCCTTCTCGCGCTCGGTGTACGAATGCGTGTGTCCATTCATCTCGGTGAGCTTCACCGGGAACCCCCGTGAGGTCAGGATCGCCAGGGTCTCTCGCGCCGCTTTGATCGGCACCAGGTCGTCCTTCGTGCCGACCCAGATCGCGATCGGAATCTTGCGCGTTGCGAGGTCGATGAGTTGCGCGTCGCCCGGCCGCAGCGCGCTGGCGTGGGCCGCGACGGCCGCGAAGTATTCGGATTCGAGCAGGCCGAGCAGCAGCACATGCCCGGCTCCTCCGGAATGGCCGGCGAGATAAACCCGGCGCGGATCGATCGGGTATCTCGCCTTCAGCGCTTCGATCACGTCCGACGTGAAATCTGGCGAGTCTTCGGGAATGCGCCACGCCCCTGGCGCGAACGCGCCGGGCCCGATCAGCATCACTCCCTCGGCGCGGGCCACGTCTTGCCACGGATCCATCAGGCCATCGACCTTGCTGCCCGATCCATTGAAGAGCACCACCGCCGGCGCCGGCCCATTCTTGCCGAACGATTCAGGGATGAAGGCGCGATAGCTGCGCGGCTTGCCGCCGAAGACGAGGGATTCGCGCAGATCCTGATCGGCGACGGCTTCCACCTTCGCGCGAGGTGCTTCGGCGGACAAGGAAGCCGTCGCTTTCCACGACAGCGCCGAGACCAGAGCGACGGCTAAAGCCGTCGCTCTCCACAGCACCAACATCAAGGGGCCTGCGTCGTCGGCGCCTGATCGAGTTTCGTCGGCTTCTTCAAGTGGAAGCCGGCGGCGTCCTGGTAGGCCTTGGCCACCGCGAGGATGTCGGCCTCGCGGAACGGCTGCGCGAAGATCGTCGCATTGGTCGGGCTGCCGTGTTCGCCAAAGCCGTTCGGCAGGTTGATCGCGGGATAGCACGCGAGGTTCGCCATGTTCGAGTGGCGCTGCGTCGGCGTCTGCTGACGCTCGGGCGGCGGACCGCCGGCCGGGGGCCCGCCGGCCGCGCCGCCGCGGCCGCCACCACCGGGCCCACCCACTCCGCTGTTGTTCGACGCGACCAGGTACACATCGACGTGCGAAGTGGCCTCGGCCAGTTTCATCATCATCATCATGCGCACGCGCTGCGCCTGCAGGTAGTCCGGCGCCGACACCAGGCGGCCCGCCGCCTGCATGCCGCCGCGCGCCTCTTTCATGTGCCCGGCGCGCGCGTGCTCGTCGAAGAACGCCGCCCGCTCCACGTTGATTGCCGACACATTGGTCAGCGCGTCCGGCACTTCCACCGGGATCAAGTTCGTGATGCCGATCGATTTGAAGGTGTCGAGCATCTTCTCGGCATTGGCCTTGGCGGTGGCGTTGGTCAGCGCGTCAAACGATTCCTTGAGGTAGCCGACCTTGAGCTTCTTGATGTCGAGTTGCGCGTTCCAGTTGAAGGGAATGTCCGACACGCTCATGTCGCGGCCGTCGGGCCTGGCGATCGCCTGCATCACGATCGCGGCGTCTTCCGCGTAGCGGACGAGCGGCCCGAGCCGATCCATCGTCCACGACAGCGCCATCACGCCGTAGCGGCTGACGCGCCCGAAGGTCGGGCGCAATCCGGCGAGACCGCACCGCGAGGCGGGGCTGAGGATCGAGCCGCTGGTTTCGCTGCCGATGCCAAACGCGATGCAGCCGGCGGCGGTGGCCGAGGACGGGCCCGCCGACGATCCGCTCGAACCCTGCGTGGGATCCCACGGGTTCTTGGTCTGGCCGCCAAACCAGTTGTCGCCACCGGCCAGTTCACCCGTGGTGACCTTGGCGATCAGCACGGCGCCGGCGTCGCGCAGCATCTCGATCACGCTGGCGTCGTAGTCCAGGACCTGGTCCTTGAACGCGGGCGATCCCCACGTGGTCTTGTAGCCCTTGAGCGAGATGATGTCCTTCGCGCCCCACGGGATGCCGTGCAGCGGCCCCTTGTACTTCCCGGCGGCGATCTCGGCGTCGGCGCGCTTCGCTTCGGCCAGCCCGTGATCGTCGAGGAACGTGACCACGTTGTTCAGCAGGCCGTTGTAGCGATGCAGCCGCGCCAGGTACATGTTGGTGAGTTCGACCGAGCTCACTTGCCGCGTGCGCAGCAGCTCGCCGAGATTGCGGATCGGCCAGAACGCCGCGTCTTCGAGATTGGCCGGCCGCTTGACGGCCGGCGCGGCACTCAGGCGGAAGGGCTGCCTGGTCTTGTTGACCGTGACGCCCGGGACGATCGAACTGAAATGAAACGGCGGCGAGACGTCGTTGGGAATGTGCACTGCCCGCAGCTCTTCGTAGCCGGTGAGATTGCGGTTGGCGCCGTCGACCAGGGCCTGCCGATCGGCCTCGGTCATCTCGATGCCCGAGAGCTTCAACGCGTCGGTGACCATGGCCAGCGTGACCTTCTGCGCGCCGGCGTCCTGCATGCGGGCCCAGAGGATGCCGGGCGCGAGCGTGGTGCCCAGGCCAATGCCGGCAAAGTGCGTCATGAATCGTCGTCTGGTCGCGCTCAAGTCAGCCATGTCGTCTCCCCGGGGCATTATCAACCAACTCGCCGTGGAGGGCGAGGGCTTTAGCCCGCGCCCAAGCGACGGCTAAAGCCGTCGCTCTCCAACCGCTAAAGCCGTCGCTCTCCAGCGGCCAAAGCCATCGCTCGCCAACATGGATGCGATAAGATCAAGTCCTTGTTCGCCCAAGTCCGGCAGGCTCCCACGCGCATCGCGGTCGCCCTTACCCACCGCAACTTCCGCCTGCTCTGGATGGGCGCCCTCACGTCCAGCATCGGCACCTTCATGCAGAAGGTGGCGCAGGCGTGGCTGATCGTCACGATGACCGGGGCGTCCTCGGCGTTCTACCTGGGCCTCGACAGCTTCCTCGGTGAGCTGCCCATCCTGCTCTTCACCGTGATCGGCGGCGTCGTCGCCGACCGCCGCGATCGCCGGCACATGATGCTGACCTCGCAGGTGATCCAGATGGGGGTCGCGGTGATCCTCGCGGTGCTGGTCTTCACCAACAAGGTGCACATCTCGCAGATTCTTGCGCTGTCGTTCATCTCCGGCATTGCGCAGGCGTTTGGCGGGCCGGCGTATCAGTCGCTGATTCCGACGCTGGTCGGCAAGGAACACCTGCCCAACGCGGTGGCGCTCAATTCGATCCAGTTCAACCTGGCGCGCGTGATCGGCCCGATCGTCGCCGGCGCGGCGCTGGCGGCCTTCGGCATGGTGGCGTGCTTCGGCTTGAACGCCATCTCGTTCCTCTTCGTGATTGCCGCGATCCTCGCGCTCCGCAACGTCCACGTCCCGCCGATGGCCACCGAGAGCATGGTGACGCAGTTCAAGGGCGGGCTGCGCTTCGTGCGCGAGTCGCCGAGCCTCATCACGGTGATGATCATCGGCTTCACCGGCGCCTTCCTCGGCCTGCCGCTGCTGACGTTCCTGCCGGTCATCACCAAGGACGTGTTCCACCAGGACGTGGGCCTCTACACGAAACTGATGACCTGCTCCGGCGCCGGCGCGGTGACCGGCGCGCTGGTGGTGGCGTGGCTGGGCAAGAACCGGCACATGGGCCGGATGCTGCTGATCTTTCTCGCGCTTTTCGGCACCGCGATGGTGGGCTTCTCGCTGTCGCGTAATATCTACCTGTCGGCGGTGATCCTCTTTTTCGGCGGTTCACTGCTCGTGATGTGTTTCTCCCTGACGACGTCGCTGGCGCAGCTGCTGGCCCCGGCGGAACTGCGCGGGCGCGTGGTGAGCATCTACATGGTGGCGTTTCGTGGCGGCTCGCCGCTCGGCGGCCTGGCCAGCGGCTGGCTGGTGACGCAAGTGGGCTCGGCGCCGAAGGTGCTGATGGTCAACGGCATCGCCCTCTCGCTCGTCGCGATCTTCTTCCTGATCCGCGGGCATGGGCTCAAGGAAGTCTAAACACTCGCCGGGAAGATAACCTCCCGACAAGAAGTGCCTCCCGGCTGATTACGGCGGGTCTTTGACGATCCTTGCGCCAGTGAGGAAACGGCGGTAGCTGGAGTACTCGGTGGTCGTGCGGAGGCGCGGCGTGCCGGCGCCGCGCGTGACGCGCAGCTGCGACATCGACACGGGAAGGATGAGCGTTTCGGTGGGCTCCTGGAAGGCCACCGGCTTGAAACGGATCGACGAATCGAAGCGCTCCACCGTCCAGTATTCGTTGACGCCGGGGCGGCGGGCCATCTTCCTCGGCAAGCGGACGTCCACCAGTCCGGCCAGCCGCTGATCCAGGCGGAGCACGTCGAAGGTTTGCGGATCGACCCAGAGGCGTCCGGCCATCCCGCCATCGAGGTCGTAGCTCACGCAGTCTTCGTTGTCCGGCACCTCGCTCACTGCCACGGTGACCGGCTTGCGTTCCTTGAAATCGAGCATCAGCACCGCGCGGCCGTCGAGCTTGCCCGGGCCGACGAGCGAAAACGCGTACTTCACGCGTTGGCCGGGCAGCAACATCGACAGCGGTTGCGTCTCGGTGCTGTTCTGCTCGGGCGTCGTGCAGTTGTCGTGATCGTTCTTGCGCGGCGCGTGGCCGTTGACCTTGATGACCTGCCGCACGGCCTTGGCTTCCGGCGCGTCGTCGGTATCGCCGGAGGTCGGGTCCCAACTGAGGCGCAGCTCGGATTGGACGTTGCGGGCGAAGCCCTCGGCGCCCAGTCCGCTGCCCAGGGGCTGGAGCCGCACCAGCTCGAGGCAGACGATGCTCTGCGCGCGCGCGAAGTACTGTTCAACCCGCTCGCCCACGCGTTGCAACGTGGCGATGAGTTGGTCGGTATTCGCCGGCTGCTGGGCGGTTACCCCGGCCGTGATTATCAGGCCCAGCGCGACAACGACGGGCGCGGTCTGCCGAGACAAAGTGAGGGAATTATAACCAACCGGCCTCGTCCGGACTACCATACGAGAACACGGCGACGTTTGGTCGTCGCGACACGGGGGGCTCATGAAGGCCGGCCGCACGCGTCTCGCCTGGACACTGCTGGGCATCATCGGCGTCATCGCCGCCGCCATCGGTGTCGGCCACGCCCAACAAATCTGGGGCGGCTTCTACGGCCGCACCCCGCCGCGGTTTGCCACCTCGACGACCTTTGCCGGCAGCTTCAACTTCTGCCGCGTGATGTTCAATAGTGACCGCCGTGAAAAGCAGGGCTGGGGCACCGATTACCCGGGCGCCGACATCAATTTCAGCGTCCGCCTGAAGGAACTGACCAAGGTCAACGTAAAGATGCGCGACCGTGGCGAAGATGAGACGCCCGACGCGGTGGTGGTCCGGCTGACCGACGACGCGCTGTTTCAATGTCCGTTCACGCTCATGGAGGATGCCGGCACGGCGCGCTTCAGTGACGTCGAGGTCGAGCGGCTGCGGGAGTATCTCCTGAAGGGCGGCTTTCTGCTGGTCTCGGATTATCACGGGACCTTCGCCAGAGAACAATTCGACGAAGAGATCAGGCGCGCCTTGCCCGCGGCCCAATATCCCATCGTCGACCTCACGCCTCCCGAGCATGTGATGTGGCACTCGATGTTCGAGGTGCAGCGCATCCCGCAAATGGCGTCGATCAACACCTGGCGCCGGACCGGTGGCGTGTTGGAACGTTGGAACGAAGATGGAGCCGGTCCCGATGTGCGCGGGATTGTGGATGACCATGGGCGCGTCATGGTGGTGATGCTGCACAACACCGATGTCCCCGATGCCTGGGAGCGCGAGGGCGAAGACCCCGAGTACTTCTTCCGCTTTTCGCCCGACGCGTACGCCGTCGGCATCGATATCGTGCTCTACGCGATGACGCACTGAAGGCCGGGCCCGTTGGAGGGCGGGGGCTTGAGCCCCCGCCTGGCCCGGCGACGGCTAAAGCCATCGCCCTCCAGCCCTCGGCGACGGGCTGAGCCATCGCCCTCCAGCCCTCGGCGACGGGCTGAGCCATCGCCCTCCAGCCCTCGGCGACGGGCTGAGCCATCGCCCTCCAGCCCCCGGCGACGGCTAAAGCCATCGCCTTCCAGCCCTCGACGGGACGGCGTCAGCAGCCGTAGCCGTAGGCGTCGGGCATGCAGGGCGGCGCTTCAGGCAAGGCGCCGTTGATGCTGCCCACCATCGTCGCGTGGATGGTGCAGTGGAACGAGGACGCCGACGCACTACGCAGCGTCATCCCCGAACTCGTGGCCCCGGGGCGAATGTCGCCCAGGTCCGCCGAGCCGTCGTCCATCACGATGTGGTGGATCACGCCGTCGCTGTTCCGGAACATCACCGTATCACCCGCCTTGGCGGTCACCGGATTCGGTTGGTAGGCGGCGTTGCCGAGCGACCCGACGATTGCTACCGTCACCGTGGACGTCGTCGGCGTCGGCGTCGGCGTCGGTGCTGGAGTGGGTGCGGGTGTGGGCGCGGGAGCTGGCGCCGCTGCCGTCGGCGCGGTTGGGCTCGACGCGGCATAGCCGCCTCCTGCCCCACCACCACAACCCCAAAGCCCTACTGCGCCGGCTACCGCAAGTCCCAATCCCCAGAGTCGTACATCTTTCATGAGTCTTCCTCCGCACCATGCAAAGGCAAGCCTCGTACCAGCGATATCGTATGGAAAACCGAGGATATCCGCCCGCGCTCCTTACGAGCGCCGTAATTGATTACGTTTGGGGCCCTACTTCGATTTCGTCGCCGCCGCCTTCAGGTCGAGCGTGAACTTGAACGGCACCTTCTTCGGCGCGTAGCAGACCTTGTCGTCGCAGGCCTGGTATTCCACGTTGCCGGTGATCGACGGCGCCGGCGTCGCCGCCAACGCCTTCTTGGCTTCGAGCGACGAGAGGATGAGCACCTCGCGGACCAGCTTGAAGGGCTTCGAGTAGACCTCGACCTTTTCGTTCAGCTCCTTGAAGTCGTGAATCTCCGACGGCGGATACGCCGTGGGCTGCGCCTTCAACCACGGCTGCGGATCGACGGTGACCGTGATCACCTGGTAGTCGTGCTTGCCTGGCGCGTAGACGTGCATGTCCCTCTTCGGCGTGATGTCGAACGCGAGCGCGACGCGCTTGCCGCGCGTGGCCGGCGAGTCGGCGGACGACGCGACCACGGTGAGGTGCATCGTTTCGGTGCTGACCGGAGAGCCCGGGAAGGGGCTGCCCTGTGCCGCGGCCACAGCGGCCACAGATAA
>JBDTMB010000259.1:0-8206 GCA_039934485.1 Vicinamibacterales bacterium | reverse complement strand
ACGACATCGGCAAGAACATCGTCGGCGTCGTGCTCGGCTGCAACAACTACGAGGTGATCGACCTCGGCGTGATGGTGTCGTGCGACAGGATCCTGCAGGAAGCCGTCGATCGCAAGGTGGACATCATCGGCTTGAGCGGCTTGATCACGCCGTCGCTCGACGAGATGGTGTTTGTCGCGTCCGAGATGGAGCGGCGCCAGATCAATCTGCCGCTGTTGATCGGCGGCGCCACCACCAGTCCGCAGCACACGGCGGTGAAAATTGCCCCGGAGTATGCGCAGCCGACGGTGCACGTGCCCGATGCGTCACGAGTGGTGGATGTGGTCGCCAGCCTGATCAGCAACGAGCAGCGGCCGGCCTTCGACACCGCCAACCGCGCGCACCAGGCGAAGCTGCGCGAGCAACACGCGGGCCGCCGCGACCGGCCGACGCTGTCGATCGCCAGGGCGCGCGAGAACCGCTTGAAGCTGGATTTTGGTGGGGGCAAACCCTCAGGTCTGCCCCCCGTTCCGTCCTTCACGGGGGTGAAGAAGGTGGACGTGGCCCTCGCGGACCTGGTGCCATTCATCGACTGGCAGTTCTTCTTTGCCGCGTGGGAAATGAAGGGGCGCTTCCCCGCTATTCTCGATCACCCCGAACTGGGATCGGCGGCGCGCGACCTCTACCAGCACGCGCAGAAGCTCCTCAAGCAGATCGTCGACGGCAAGCTGATTCGCGCGCGCGGGGTCTACGGCTTCTGGCGCGCGAACAGTGACGGGGACGACATCGTGCTGGCGGGGGCTGAAGCCCCCGCCCTCCATGACGCCGCGTGGGCGGCCGGGGCTGAAGCCCCCGCCCTCCATGACGCCGCGTGGGCGGCCGGGGCTGCAGGCCGCGCCCTCCATGACGCCGCCCGAGACGCCGCGTGGAGGGCCGGGGCTTTAGCCCCGGCCGAGATTGCCAGATTCCCCATGCTTCGTCAGCAGGAAATGATCGCGGACCACAAACCGAACCGATCGCTGGCCGATTTCGTCGCTCCTGCCGCCAGCGGCGTCGCTGACTACGTCGGCGCGTTCGCGGTGACGGCCGGACTTGGCGTCGACGAACTGGTCAGGAAGTTCGAAGCCCAACACGACGACTACTCCGCCATCATCGTCAAGGCGCTGGCCGATCGGCTGGCCGAGGCGTTTGCCGAGTACTTGCACGCCCAGGCCCGGCGCGACTGGGGCATCGTCGATCTCTTGTCGAACGACGATTTGATCGATGAGAAGTTCCAGGGGATCCGGCCGGCCTTCGGCTACCCCGCCTGCCCCGATCACACCGAGAAGGGTCGCCTGTTCGATCTGCTCGGCGCGCGATCGGTGGGACTGGAATTGACTGAGTCGTTCGCGATGACGCCAGCGGCGTCGGTGAGCGGGCTCTACTTCTCGCATCCGCAAGCGAAGTACTTCGCGATCCAGCGCGTGGCGCAAGACCAGGTGGAAGACTACGCGCGCCGCAAGGGAATGACGACGGCGGAGGTCGAGCGGTGGCTGCGTCCCGTGCTCACCTACGAACCGGCGCTCGTGACGGCCTAATCGGCGGGTGTCCTATTGACTGGCGCGCCCGTAGAATTTCGCAAGGTAGGCGACCACCAACTTGGCGTCCGCATCCGAGCCAGGCGCGCCCTTGTCGCGCATGTCGTCCACGATGGCCTGCCACTCGATGCGGTTGTGGCGCCTGGCCACGGAGGGCCCGACACCATGGCACGTGTCTCCGCACATCGTCACGACGGCGCCGCGCCCGTCGCCCTCCGGCAGCGTGTCAGGCGTCGAGGACGACGGCGTGGACAGCGCCGCTGACGCCGACGTGGACGGCCGGGCGCCACTATTCGCAGCCAGAGGCGTGGCTGCCGCGGCCGGCACCGCAAAGGCCGTGATCTTCGTGCCTGGCGGCGAATTCACGTAGCTGCCGCCTCCCGCCGCGATGACGACGTACTGCCGGCCGTCCTTGCCGACGAACGTCATCGGAATCGAATGGGCACTCGCCTCGAGCTCGACCTCCCACAGGAGCTTCCCGTTGTGCGAATCGAACGCGCGGAACCGGTGGTCGATCGTCGCGCCCACGAACACCAGTCCGCCCGCGGTGGCGATGCTGCCGCCGATGTTGAGGTTCCCCGTCTCGGCGAAGCCCTTGGCCTTCAGCGATTCGACGATACCAAGGGGCACGCGCCACGCGATATCGCCGGTGTTCACGTTGATCGCCACCAGCTCGCCGAACGGCGGCGCGTTGCACGGCACCTGCGTCTCGGGATCCCAGAACCTCCCGACCGGTCCTCCCCACGGAGAGTTTCGCCGATAGGTATCGCGGCCGGTCTGCGGATCCTTCGCCGGCTGCATCCGCCCCACCTGGCCCAGGTTCATGTAGTTCGTGAAGAGCAGCCCCTGGACCGGATCGTAGGAGAATCCATTCCAGTTGCCGCCGCCGATCGTGCTCGGGAAGGTCACCATGAACCGGTCCACGCTGGGCGGCGTGAACGTGCCTTCGGTGTAGAGATCGTTCTTCTTCCACAACTCCTTGCAGAAGGCCGCGTGCTCCGGCGTCAAGTTATAGAAGTCCTTCTCCGGATCGAACGTGATGCGGCCAAGCGGCGCCGGCTTCACGGGATACGGTTGCGTGGGAGACGACGCCTCTCCGGGCACCGTGCTCCTGGGCACCGGCCGCTCCTCGATGCCGAAGATCGGCGCGCCGGTGACACGGTCGAAGATGAAGACGAACGTCATCTTGGTCATCACGGCGACGGCGGGAATCGTCCGGCCGCCGCGCTTGACGTCGATCAGCGTCGGCGCGGCCGGTAGATCGAAATCCCACAGATCGTGATGCACCAACTGGCGGTGCCACTTCAGCTTGCCGGTCGTCGCGTCGAGCGCCACGATGGAATTGCCGTAGAGGTTGTCGCCCTTGCGGTCACCACCGTAATAGTCGGCGGTGGGCGACGTCAGCGGCGCGTAGACGATGCCGCGCTCGGCATCGACCGTGAAGAACGCCCACATGTTGACGCCGGAGCGGTTCTTCCAGCTGTCGCCGTCCCAGGTGTCCACGCCCGGTTCACCGGCCCGCGGCACCGTGTGAAACGACCACAGCAGCTTGCCGCTGACCGCATCCCACCCGCGGATGTCGCCGTAGAGGCCAAGGCTCGGGAACTGCTCGCCGTTGTTCCCGCCGGTGATGATGATGTTCTTGTAGACGATGGGCTGCGAGACAAGGGAGATCCGGCCGTCAACATCCCCCAGGATTCCCTGCTTGAGATCGACGTAGCCGGCGGTGCCGAAACTGGTCACGGGCTGTCCGGTCCTGGCGTCGAGCGCCAGCATGGTCTCGCCGGCGCCCATGAAGAGTCGAGGTGCCATGGTGGGCGTGCCGGGCCAGTAGGCGACGCCGCGGCGGCTCACCGTCGCTGGTGCCGTGAACTTCCAGATGACCTTGCCCGTCTCCGGCTCGAGCGTCGTCACGTCCTTTCCGCTCGTGATGTACATCACGCCGTTCACCACCAGCGGGGTGACCTGCAGGCCGGTGACGCCGGTGTCGAAGGTCCACGCCGCCTGGAGGCTGCCAACGTTGGCTGGCGTGATTTGCGTGGCCGGCGAAAAGCGGTCGCCCGCTAGCGTGCGATCGTGCGACGCCCAATCCACCTGCTGGGCCGCAACTGGCGCGAAGAGGACGCCCGCCACCGCAACGGAGGTGAGCGCCTGCTTGATAGTCATGGTTATGCTTCGAGGCTACCACCCGGCATCGCGGTGACGAAGGACGTTACCGTGGCGGCACGGTAACAATCGGCCCGGACCCATATCGAATAAGATTGGCCGCATGGGCGCCCGCTCAGCCACGCTTACGCCAGGCAAGGTGTCTGACAAGGCGGTTCGGCAGCAACTGAACCGCATCCTTGGCAGCAAGACCTTCGGCCAGGTCGATCGCCTGAAGCGCTTTGTCGGCTTCATCGTGAGCGAAACCGTCTCCGGGCGCGGCGGCGACCTCAAGGAATACGTCATCGGCGTGCAGGTCTTCGGCAAGGAGCCCTCGTTTGACCCGCGCACCGACCCGATCGTGCGGGTGCAGGCACGACGACTGCGCACACGGCTCAGCCGCTACTACGAGGACGAGGGGAATGCGGACGAGGTGATTGTCGACCTCCCGAAGGGCGGCTATGCGCCGGTCTTCCGTTCACGGGAAGGCGTGCCCACCGCCAAACGATCGCTGACCGCCACGCTGGTGGGACGAAATACGGTCGCCGTGATGCCCCTCGCCGACCACAGCGCCGGCGCCACGCTCGCCTATTTCTGCCAGGGGCTGCGCGACGAGATCGTGCATGCCCTGACGCCGCTCAAGGCGTTGCGCGTCCTCGCCGCGACCGAGGATGAGGCGACCGACACCGCCGCCGAGAGCGAGCGCCCCGACGCAGCGTTGCTGATCACGGGTGGCGTGAGGCCGGCTCGCGATCGACTTCGCGTCACGACTCACCTGGTTGATGGCGCCAGCGGCTATTACCTCTGGTCCGAATCGGTCGATGTCCCGGTGGCGGACCCGGTGGCAGGCCAGGAACAGATTGCCAGGATGCTGGCCGACAAGCTGGCCGCCGAAGTCTTCGACGCTGACGGCGCGCCGAGTGCGCGGCGCCAGAGCGACAATCTGGCCGCGCGCGGACTTTACTTGCAAGGGCGCTATCACCTGAACCAGCGCACCGAAGAAGGCCTGCACAAGGCGGTAGACTTTTTCGAGAAGGCGATCGTGGAAGACACGCAATTCTCGCTGGCCCACAGCGGGCTTGCCGACGCCTATGGCCTGCTGGCCCACTACGGCGTGCTGGGCCCGGCCGACGTGTGGGCCAAGGCGGCGTCGAACGCGGCGTCAGCCGTGATGCTGGATGATCATTCCGCGGAGGCGCATACGTCGCTGGCGCATGTCCGCGCCACGCAGGATTGGGATTTCACGGGCGCGGAGCGCGCGTTTCACCGCGCCCTCCAGCTCAATCCCCGCTATCCCACGGGGAGGCACTGGTACGCGATGTCGTGCCTGGTGCCGATGGCGCGGCTCGACGAAGCGCTCGAGGAGATGCGGCTCGCGCAGGCGCTCGACCCGGTCTCGTCGATCATCGCGCGCGACGTGGCCGTCATTCAGTGCTACCGGCGCGACTTCGAAGCCGCCCTCGAGCAGTGTGACCACACCATTGAGCTCAATCCTCACTTCGCGCCGGCGTACCTGACGCTGGGATTGATCCAGGAGCAACGCAAGGACTTCGACGAGTCCGCGGCGGCCTTCCGTCGAGCCGTCGATCTGGCGCCACACTCCATGCGGATGCAGAGCGCGCTGGCGCGAACGCTGGCCCTGTCGGGGAAGCTCGACCACGCCCGCGAGACGTTGCGCACGCTCGAAGAGCTGACGACGACACGCTACGTGTCGCCGTTCGAGTTTGTCACCATGTCGTTCGCCGTCGGCGACAGCGAAGGCGGCTATCGCTGGCTCGCCAAGGCCTGTGACGATCGCTGCTTCGAGCTGCTGGCGCTGAAGTTCGACCCGCGCTTCGAGGGGTTGCGCGAAGACGCGCGGTTCACGGCCGTCGCGCGAAAGCTTGGCCTGAGCTAGCCCGCCCCGCCGCCGGGCCCCGACGCTACTTGGTCATGGCCCACTTAAGGGCTTCAAAGTACATCGTCTGCATCCATTTGGTGTCCCACAACTCGCGGGGATGCCCCAGCGTGGAGTAGAAGACCCGGCCCTTACCGTAGGTCTTGGTCCACGCCACCGGGAAGTCCCCGTCGGTGCGATGCACCAGCGGCGCCTTGAGGTCCAGTTTCGACGCATCGAGCCGCGCCAGCACGTGCAGCTTGCTGCGCGAAAAATCCTTCAACTGGTAGTGCTCGTCGATCACGTCAAACGTCTTCGGCAGGTGCCTGGTCATCGGCGACGCGCTGTCTTCGACGATCACCGTGGCGTTGGTGATCTCCCAGGGATGCTCGTCAAACCGGCCGCCCAGCATCTCGCCGAACTCCGGCCAGGAGAAGAACCCGGTCGCGCCCGCATGCGTCGCCACGAACCCCTTGCCATCGTCGCGAACGAACTTCAACAGGTCGGCGCGCTGCTCCGGCGTCAAATCGGCCTCGCGCACGCCGAAGAAGAAGATCGCGTCGAAGTAATCGAGGTTGCGGGCCAGAAACTGCTCGCCCGTGGCGATGCCCGTGCCGGTCTTGAACTGGATGGGGGATTTCGTGATCGATTGCGAATCGGTGCGAATGATCGTGTCGTACAGGCCCGACTCCCACCCGAGCCGTTCGATCGTACTCAGGGCATGAGTGATCGATTCGTGTTGATACCCGTTCCGCACGTCGGCCCACGCCAGCACGTGCTTGGGAAAGGTTCTCGGGGCCGGGACCTGGGCCCCGACAACAACGTGCAACGACAGGAGGGCGAGTGCCGCAACAGCGGGCGTGATCCGGCGCATAACAGACCTACTGGGTTGGCTTGAGCGGCCGCGGCGTGGCGTCGCCGTCGGTCATACCGAGCGCCCACTTGATCGCCTCGAAGTACATTTGCTGGATGTCGCGGTTGTCCCACACGCCGGCGTCGTGGCCGAACGACGAATAGAACACGCGGCCCTTGCCGTAGCTCTTCGCCCACACCAGCGGCAGGTCGCCGTCCTTCGAATGATTCTCGGCGTTGGGCGGCATCTTCGAGACGTCCAGCCTCAGGAGCACGCGAGACTTGGTGCGCCAGAAGTCTTTCGGCTGGTAGAACTCGTCGTTAAACGGGAACGTGGCCGGAAAGTGTTTGGTCGCGGGAAAGTCCGATCCCTCGTTGATGATCGTACCGGCGGCCTGGTTCCAGGGATGCCCGTCGTAGCGTCCCCCCAGCAGCTCGCCAAACTCCGGCCAGCTCTCAAACGCGGTCAGCGCCACGTGTGCAGCGACGATCCCCTTGCCGTCATCGCGGACAAACTTCAGCAGGTCGCTCTTTTGCTGCTCGTCGATCGGCACGTCGCGATGCCCGAGAAAGAAGATCGCGTCGGCCATCTTGAGGCTGGGGCCACCGCTCGCGGGCTCACCGGTCGTGCGCTTGGGTTCCATCGCCGCGATGTTCGAATCGGTCCGGATGAACGTGTCATAGGCGCCGGACTCGTAACCCAGGCGCTCGATCACCGACAGGGCGTGCGACACCGAGTCGTGCTGCGCGATGCCGTTGCGGGTGTCCGCCCAGGCGAGGACGACCTTTCGCGTCCTCACCCGCGGTGGACCGCCGCCGCCGCGGCCCTGCTCGGCCAGCGCCGTCTCAAACGCGAGCGGGAACAACCCGCACCCGATCGTAAGGGTCACCACAGCGGCGAGGATTCGTAAGCGAGTCATGTCCAGGCACTCCTCAGGGTAAGCGGAAGGCGACGACCGCATCGCTGGTTGGACTCCGCAGGAATCCACCGCCACCCACGGTGATCGCGACGTACTGCTTGCCATCGCGGCCCAGGTAGGTCGAGGGGAACGCGTGCGCCGGCACCTCGAGCTTCGACGACCATAGCTCCTTGCCGTTGCGAACATCAAACGCGCGGAAGTAGCCGTCGATGGTCGCGGCGATGAAGACCAGGTCCCCGGCCGTCGTGATCGCGCCGCCGAGGCTTGGCGTCCCGGTCTTGATGCCCTTCTTCTCCAGCTCCTCGAAGACGCCCAGCGGCACCCGCCACGCGATGTCGCCGGTGTCGGCGTTCACCGCAATCAGCTCACCCCACGGCGTGGGATTGCAGGAGTATTGCGTCTTCGGATCCCAGAAACGTCCGCCTTCCGGCGTCACCTTCCGGAACTTCTCGCGGTTCGGCGGGGGTCCGCCGCCACCCGGAGGCCGACCGCCCGGGGGGCCTCCTGCACCGGGAGGTCCGCCGCCACGACCACCGCGGCCGCCGCCGGCGGTTGCCTCTTCGAGGTGGCCCCACTGCCCCGCGTTCATCACGTTGGTGACGATGAGGTGGTGCTTCTTGTTGAAGGTCACGCCCTGCCAGTTGCCGCCGCCAATGGCCCCTGGAAACACCACGACGTCCTGACCCACCGGCCACGGCGTGAAAGGCACGGTGTCTTGCAATTTGTACTTGTCCCAGAGCGCCGCGCAGTAGGCGGTGTGTTCAGGGGAGATGTTCGTGGGCAGCTCGCTCTTCTTCAGGCTGTTTCGCGCCAGCGGTGGAGGCTTCAACGGAAATGGCTGCGTCGGGGACGTCTTC
>JBDTMB010000258.1:0-8212 GCA_039934485.1 Vicinamibacterales bacterium | reverse complement strand
GCGGGCGGCAGTCACTGCACCGTGGGGATGCTTCCTCGGCATTTCTCCAACGCCCATGAATTGCAAGGCGGGGAACGCACGACGATGAGCGTGGTGTTGTGCGTTGGCGAGGACAGCGTGTCCGACGAACCGCTGTTCTGGACGCGTTCGCCCTTGCGCGTCAGTGTCGAGCCGTCGGCCTGCGTTGAGGCGGAGGCCTGCGCGCCGCTCGCCATCGGCTCGAAGCGCGCCGTCGACGGCTACCACGAATTGATCAACGTGGCGATCGAAGGCGCCGACACCTTCCGCGAGCGCCGCGAGATCATCGATGAATACGGCTGGCGCCACTTCGGCGAGCTGTACGCCGATCACGAGTCGGTTGGCCACGTCGAGCCGCGGGTGTCGCACTACAACAACCAGTACGACGCCATCGGCGGCTGCGCCACGCGGTTCCTGCTCACCGGCGATCCGCAATGGTTCGTCGCGATGGACGAGCTCGCCGGCCACGTCACCGACATTGACCTGTATCACACCACGGGCGATCGCGCCGCCTACAACGGTGGCTACTTCTGGCACACGCAGCACTATGCGGCCGCCGATACCGCGACCCATCGCGCCTATTCGCGATGGACCGGATCGCATGGCGGCGGGCCCTCGGCGGAACACAACTATACGACCGGCCTGATGCTGCATTACTTCCTGACCGGTGCCGAGCGATCGCGCGCGGCCGTCGTGCAGCTGGCCAACTGGGTCCTCGACATGGATGATGGCGCGAAGTCGCGGTTCCGGTGGATCGATCGGGACGACACTGGGCTGGCGAGCGGCACGCGGTCACCGGATTACCACGGGCCGGGCCGCGGTGCCGGCAACTCGATCAACGCGTTGCTCGATGCGCATCGTCTGACCGGCGAGCCGCGCTACCTGGACAAGGCCGATCAGCTGATCGCGCGCTGCGTGCATCCATCCGAGGATCCGGCGGCGATCCATCCGCTCGACGCCGAGAATCGGTGGTCCTACACGGTGTTCCTGCAGGCGCTTGGCAAGTATCTCGAGCATCGCGCCGAGCGGGACCTGGTGGACGGGCACTACGCCTATGCGCGAGCCGTACTGCTGCGCTACGCCCGCTGGATGTCCCGGTACGAACGCCCGTATCTCGACCATCCCGAGCAGCTCGAGTTTCCGACCGAGACCTGGGCGGCGCAGGACCTGCGGAAGGCGGCGGTGCTGGAGTTTGCGGCGCGGCTGGCCGATGCCCCGGACGAGCGCGCCTCGCTCGAGGTCCGCGCCGCGCAATTCTTCGATGCGGCGATCGCCACGTTGCGGGGGATGCCGACCAGCCGGCTGACGCGGCCGATCGTGTTGCTCCTGGCCTATGGCCTGCAGCGGCCGCTGCTGACGCCGGCCCAGGTCGCGACGGCCGCCCCGGTGGATGCCGCGCGCACGCCATTTGTCCCTCTCCGCCGGCGCCTGCAGCACAAGCTGGCGTTGGCCGGTGCCGGCGTCTCCGCCGCCGTCATCATCGCCATTGTCCTCTTCATTTCGTGAACCCAGGTGCCGCATGAAGGTTGTGGTCTATCTCCCAGCGCTCAACGAAGCCGAGACGATCGGCGCCGTGCTCGACGGCATCCCGTCGCGTCTCCCCGGCGTCACCTCGATCCGCACCATCGTCGTGGACGACGGGTCCGACGATGAGACGGGGCGAATCGCGCAACAACATGGCGCCCTGGTCGTGCGTCACCAGACGAACCTGGGCACGGGGAAGACATTTGTGTCCGGCGTGTCGGCGGCGCTGCGCGAGGGCGCCGACATCATCGTCAGCATGGATGCCGACGGGCAGTTTCGCGGCGAGGATCTCGGCCGATTGATCGCGCCGATCATGGAGGGCCGCGCCGACGTCTCGCTGTGCTCGCGGTTTGCCGACGGCAACCTGATCGGCAGCATGAGCTGGCCCAAGCGCGCCGGGAACGCGGCGTTGACGGGCGTGATCAGCTGGATTGCCGGCACCCGGTTCACGGACGTGTCGTGTGGGTTCCGCGCGATGTCTCGCGACGCTGCGCTTCGCGTCGACATCCACAGCGATTACGAATACATCCACGAGTCGCTGCTTAACTGGAGCCGGTGCGGGCTGACGATCCGCGAGGTGGCGCTGCCGGTGCTGGCCGAGCGGCCGGTGGGCGAGTCGCGCATCATGCGCAGCGTCCTCAAGTACGGCATGCGCTCGGGCCCGGTGCTGATTCGCGCGACCCGCGACTACAGCCCGATGAAATTCTTCGGGCTGTTGTCGCTCGCCGCGCTGATGCCGGCATTCCTGATCGGCTTGTTCGTGACGGTGCACTGGCTGCGCACCAGCGAAACGGCGCCGTACACGTCGCTCATCACCATCAGCATCGGCGGCGTACTGTTGGGCATCTTGTTGGCGGTGGTCGCCCTGCTGGCGGATCTCATTGCCCGGCTTCGTTTTCAGATCGAGGAAATGTTGTATGAATCCCGCCGCAGCCGGCTCGAGTCGCCGCCCATCCGCAAGGCTGGATAGCTCCGGCGGCGCCCTGCTGGTCGCGGCCGCCGCCGTCTGTGCGGCGGCGGTGCTCCTGCGCGTGGCGATGTCGCCGCAGTTCGACGGCATGGACGACGCCGGCTACCTCGACGCCGCGCAGCGCGTCAGCGACGGCCGCTCCCTCGAAGGGTTGTTCCCGCTGTTTCGCACGCGGGTCGGGATGGCCTATCCGCTCGGGTGGCTGCTGCACGCGGGCTGGCTGGCGGCCAACCAGTTCTGGATCCTCACCACGGCGGCGGAGTGCATCACATTGCTGTGCCTCTTTGCGATTGGCCGGGTGCTCGCCGGCGCCCGCGCCGGGCTCGCGGCGATGGTGCTCTACGCGGTGTATCCGATCGCTGTTCAGCAGTCGGCGATGTTCTATCCGACGGCCTTCCAGGTGATGTTCATCGCCCTGGCGGTCCTGCTGACGTGCGTCGCGGAAGCCCGCGCGGCCTCTGC
This sequence comes from Vicinamibacterales bacterium, assembly GCA_039934485.1. GTDB lineage: Bacteria > Acidobacteriota > Vicinamibacteria > Vicinamibacterales > UBA2999 > 12-FULL-67-14b. Next base: position 5,238 of record JBDTMB010000258.1, on the reverse strand, counting down.
CGGATGGCGATGGGGAGGCGCGCTGGCCGCCGGGGCGTCGCTCGGTCTGGGCTATCTCGTCAAGGAGGACGTCGCGATCGTGGTGCCGGCGATCTTGCTGGCCTCGCTCGTCACCGGCTTCCCGAGGCGGTCGATCGCCATCGGGGTGTGTGCCGGTGCGGCCGCGGTCTTTTCACTCGAGTGCGTGGGTTACGAGTGGTCCACCGGGCATGCGCTGTTTCGGTTGACCGCGACCGCGGGACTTGCCGCGCAGGAACAGGGACAGCTGCAGATCGCGCAGATCTGGAAATGGGACGCCTTCCTGCGATCGTTGTTCGTCCTGCCGGTCCAGGTCGGCCTGCTCTGGTGGCTGGCGGTGCCGGCCGTATGGGCGGCGTGGCGCCGCGGCGATGCCCGGCTGCGATTCCTGGCCGTCGCCTTCCTGGGGCTGGCGGCGTACCTGCAGTTTGGCAGCGGATCGCTGTCGTCGTACGTGCCGTTGCCGAAAACGCCGCGCTACACCGCGCTCCTGACGCCGTTTGTGATCCTGTTGGTGGGCACGTGGCTCGCCTGGACGTTTGAACGCGGCCGGCAGCTGCGGGCGGCCGCCGCGCTGGCGCTCGTGGTCATCGCCGCCGTGCCCTGCACCGCCTACCTCGCCATCGCGTCGAACGAGCGCACGCGAAATACGTTGGCGGTCCTGCCGGCGCTCCGCGACCTGGAGCCCGAGCCCCTCTACACCGACTACTACGGGGCGCGGGTGTTGCGGGTGCTCGAGCCGGGCCTGCCGCAGGTGAACGTGTGGTACCACGCGCACTTCGCCACGCGCGAGATGGTGGTGACCTCGAATCCCGGCTCGGCACGCGACGCCTATGTCCTGCTCGATCGCCAGGCGGCCAAGGTCTACACCTCGTCCTACGAGATGACGCTGCCCGAGCAGGTCACGCATCCACCGGCGACGTGGACGCTGGTCTGGACGCATCGGGCGTACGGTGATGGCACGTGGGCGCGATCGATCCTGGAGGGCGTGCGCCAGGCGGCCGGGTGGCTGCCCAACGGCAATCCGTTGAGCAGCCGAATCAACCGCGACATTGCGGACTTGATCGATGGCGACGAGGCGATGCTTTACAAGATCGCGCCGCCGCCCATCGCGCTTACTGAATCGGGAAGCTGATCGACGAGGTCGCTTCCCCCTCGTCGACGCCATTGGTGCCGCTCTTCACCCACACGCCGATCTTGAGGTTGGCGTTAGGCACCTGCGGCGTCCAGGCGAACAGGCTTGACGTGGTCCACCCGCCGGTAACGACCCAGGTGGTGCCGTCATAGAGCCACCACTTGTATTGCAGCGTGCCGGTGCCGCCGCTGGGGAGGGCCGCGAAGGTCGTCGTCGCGCCCACCGTCTGCGGGGCGATCCGGTTGGCGGAGATCGTCACTGCCGTGACCCGCGCCGTGGTCGTGGTCATCGTCCCGCTGGTGATCGCAAAAGGCACCGCCGTCGTGGCCTCGGACTCGTCAACGGTGTTGGTGGCGCTTCGGACCCACACCGCCATCTTGTAGTACTGGTTGGCCGCGGCCGGCGTCCAGCTGAAGGTGTTCGTGCTGCTCCAGCCCCGGACGACGATCCAGGTCGAGCTGTCCCACAACAAGAACTTGTACTGATGCGGCGCCACGCCGCCGGTCGGTGTCGCGGTCCAGGTGATCGCCGCGCCGGTGGCTTGCGGCGCCGTCTTGTTGGCGGCCAGGCCCACGGCGGTGACTCGCGCCGAGGTGGTCGAGGCCGCTGACGTCGAGGTTGGGAACGCCATCTCGGCCTTCGATTCCGGCGCGTCGATCGTGCTCCCGGCGCTGCGCACCCAGACGGCGATCTTGAACAGCGGATTGATCCCGGCCGGCGTCCACGCGAACGTGTTGGCGGTGGTCCAGGCGCCCGACAGCGCCCACGAGGTGCCGTCGTAGACCCACCACTTGTACTCGTGTGGTGCGACGCCTCCGGCCGGAACGGCGGCAAAGACCGTCGTCGTTCCCGCCGGCTGCGGCGCGGGCCTGTTGGCCGAGAGGGCCACGGCGCTCACGCTCGAAGACGGTGACGTGGTTGGGGGCGTCGTCGGGTCCGGTGGTGGCGTGGTGGTCGTCGTGCCGCTAATCGCGAATGATACGGCGGTTGAGACTTCCTGATCGTCAACGCTGTTGCCGGCGCTGCGCACCCAAACCGCGACGCGGTTACTCGCGTTGGCGGTGGCCGGGGTCCACGCCAACGTGTGCTGCGTCGTCCAGGCGCCGACAGCGACCCAGGCCGACCCATCAAAGGTCCACCATTTGTATTGGTAGGGTGCGACGCCGCCGGCGGCCGCGGCCGTCCAGTTGATCGTCGTGCCGGGCGGCTGCGGCGCGATCAGGTCCGGCGATAGCGTGACCGCACTGACCCTTGCCGTCGGTGTCGTCGGCGGCGGCGTGGTGGCGGCGGTTCCGGAGATCGCGAACGAGACCGCGGTGGAGGTCTCCTGGTCGTCCACGGTGTTGCCGGCACTCCGCACCCACACGGCGACGCGGTAATTGGCGTTGGCCGTGGCTGGCGTCCACGCGAACGTGCGACTCGTGGTCCAGTTGCTCACCGCGACCCACGAGGAACCATCGAACGTCCACCATTTGTACTGATACGGCGCGACACCTCCGGACGGCGAGGCCGACCAGGTGATCGTGGTTGCCGGCGGTTGCGGCGCGACCCGGTCCGCCGTCAGCGTGGCCGCCGTGGCGCGCGACGTGGGCGCCGGCGCAGGTGCTGGCGCGGGCGCCGCCGTGCCTGAGATCGCAAACGAGACGGCCGTCGAGGCTTCCTGATCGTCCACTGTATTGCCGGCGCTGCGGACCCAGACCGCGACTCGATCAGCCGTGTTGGCGGTGGAGGGCGTCCACGCCAAGGCACTGGACGTGGCCCATGACGTGACCGCGACCCAGCTCGAGCCATCGAAGGTCCACCACTTGTACTGATACGGCGCGACGCCGCCGGCCGGAACGGCGGTCCAGTTGATCGTGGCGCCTGGCGCTTGCGGCGCCGCCTTGTCGGCGGTGATTGTCACCGCCGTGGCCTTCGATGACGGCGGAGGCGTGATCGCAGTCGGTGACGTTGGGTCCGGGCCCGGAAGGGGCGTGCCGGTGACGCCGCCGATTTTCAGCGCGTGAATGATCGGACGGTAGCCGTAGCCGTCCTGATCGGCGAGCAACTGCGAGACGTAGATGATCTGACGCGCCGGGTCGTAACCGACGCCGCCGATGCGGACGGTGGGTTCCGAGGTCGGGAACGCGAAGGGCCAGACACCGTACGGACGCACGTCCCACGGTTGCCTGGTGCCGGCCTTCACCGCGGCGAGGTCGTTCAGGTCATAGGCCCAGACCTGATAGTTGTACGGATACGCGTGCTGGCCCTTGGCCGGCGAGCTCGGGTCATAGCAATAAATTTCTTGATCGGGTCCGATCGTGCCGACCAGGCTCTGGACGCTGGTGCCGTTGCCGTAACAGAAAGGTCCAGTACCGTTGCGGCCAAAGAAGAGCGCGGTGCGGGTGCCGGCAATCAAGACGACGCCGTTGATCTGGGTGGTGCCGCCGTAGGTGGGTCCCGAACCATCCCACGGTCCAAGGCTGGGATGCTCCTGCGGGTAATAGACCAGCGGCGTGGCCGGCACGGGATTCACGACGCCGATGTTGGCGGGGTTCCAGGCAAAGATCGCCGGCCCCCAGGACGTGCGCCAGGTAATCGGCAAGCAGCACTGTCCGGTGACCGCCGGTCCGCCCAGCTTCGCCTGCCATTCAGCCGGCACGGTCGCCAGGTAGCCGGAGACAAAGCCGGCTTTCTGATCGTTCCAGACCTGCGTCATTCCCTGGAAGCTGAGCCGCGACAGATCGGTGGATCGCGCGTAGTGCGAGACGCGTTGCGTATTGTTGGCGTCGTAGTAGATCGATGCGCTGCCGTACAAATGATCGCCAAGCACCATGACGCCGTCGATTGAGGCGCCGTCGCTGGCGATTTGCCACAGATTGCCTTCCGTCGGATCGCTGAAACCCTGGAGGAAGGTGGCGAAGGGCAAGGCGGCGAGGTTGGTGGAGTTGACCGGTGTGGGGATGGCGATTTCAGCGAGGCGGCCCGAGCGGCTCCCGATGAAGAGGGAGTTTCTTGCCGGATTAAAGGCGACCGGCCGTCCGCCGATGCTGAAGCCATCGCCATTGACGAGTGCATCCGGCAACCTGAAGGCGCCGGCATAAATAAGATCGGTGAACTGAATCAGGGGAAGCGTTGAAGGATCGTCGGCCGCGGTGGCCATGGTAGAGGTGATGAGGACGAGTGCGCCGAGTACGCACACGAACGCGCAGCAGTGTTTCCACATGTACTTAGGGTCCTCGTAAGTTTTTGGGAACAGACGAGCCGCGCTAGTGCAAGGTCAGGGCCAGATGCGGCAGATCGCATCAGGCTCTCCCGCCGGGGGGATGCGGGAGAGCCTGATCAGGATCTGTTTGTAAAACAATTACACGACCGACGCGTCGTTCTTACGCGATTCGATCAGTACGAGCCCGGTGTGATCGCGAAGGGTGTGGCCGTTGACGCTTCCATCGCATCGACGGTGTTGCCGGCGCTACGCACCCACACGCCGACGCGGTAGTTCGCGTTCGCCGCCGTCGGCGTCCACGCAAGGGTGTTGGATGTGGACCAGTCGCCGATGATGATCCATGCATCACCATCAAACACCCACCACTTGTATTGATACGGTGCGACACCGGCGGTTGGCGTGGCGGTCCAGACGACCGTCGACCCCGCCGGCAGCGGAGCCATACGGTTCGCGCTGAGCATGACCGCGCTCACGGGGCCTGATGTCGGCGGCGTCGTCAAGCCGGTGACCAGGAATCCTTCAGAGGTTGAGGCCTCCTGCTCGTCGGCGCCGTTGCTTGCGCGCTTGACCCACACGCCGATGCGATAGTTGATGCTCGGCTGGGACGGCGTCCATCCGAAGGTGTTCGACGACGTCCAGCCGCCCGAGGCGATCCAGATGTCGCCGTTGAAGGTCCACCACTTGTAGAGGAACGGCGCGGTGCCGCCCGACGGTGTGGCCGTCCACGTGATCGTGGTGCCCACCGGCTGCGACTGTGGCTTGTTGGGGGTCAGCGTCACGGCGCTCACGGCGGCGCCGGAGGCCGGCAGGGCCTGGCTGACCGCTCAGGGCGACAAGCGCCTGCCGCTGCATTGCCAGGGCGATGTCGCCGGGCAGCCGC
>JBDTMB010000257.1:0-8256 GCA_039934485.1 Vicinamibacterales bacterium | reverse complement strand
GATTCCGGCGGTGGTGCAGGACGAGACCAGCAACGAAGTGTTGATGGTGGGCTTCATGAACGATGAAGCGTGGCAGCTCACCAGGAAGACGGGGTTTGTCACCTTTTTCAGCCGCACGAGGAACAAGCTGTGGATGAAGGGAGAAACCTCGGGCAACCGACTCGCGGTGAAGCAGATCTTCATCGACTGTGATGAAGACACGGTGTTGATCAAGGCCGCTCGCGAAGGCGACGGAAACGTCTGTCACACCGGGGCTCGCACGTGCTTCTTCGTCGAACTCCCCTTCGACTCCGCTCAGGGCAAGCCTTTCGACTCCGCTCAGGGGAGCAACTCATGAAACTCAGGCTCGGCATTCCCAAGGGATCGTTGCAGGACGCCACGGTCCAGTTGTTTCAGCGCGCCGGCTACCAACTGCTGGTGAGCTCGCGTTCCTACTTTCCCACCATCGACGATCCGGAGATCGAGTGCATGCTGATCCGCGCGCAGGAGATGGCGCGGTATGTCGCCGACGGCGTGCTGGACGCCGGCCTCACCGGCAGCGACTGGATCGCCGAGCACGAGATCGGCCACCCCGATCAGCCGAAGCTCGCGCGCATTGCCGACCTCGTCTACTCGAAGGTCAGCTTCGGCAAGGTGAAGTGGGTCCTCGCCGCGCCCGAGGATTCGCCGTTCAAGACCGCCGCCGATTTGAACGGCAAGCGCATCGCCACGGAGCTGGTGCGCGTGACCAAGGACTACTTCGACCAGAAGGGCCTCAACGTGGACGTCGAGTTCTCGTGGGGCGCCACCGAGGTGAAGCCGCCGATGCTGGCCGACGCGATCGTGGAAGCCACCGAGACCGGCTCGACGCTGCGCGCCAACCGGCTTCGCATCCTCGACACCGTGATGGAATCCAACACGCAATTGATCGCCAACCAGCCGGCGATGGCCGAGGCGTGGAAGAAGACCAAGATCGAGAACCTCGCGCTGTTGCTGAAGGCGGCGATCGAGGCGCAAGGCCGGGTCGGGCTGATGCTCAACGCCAGGCGGACCGATCTCGACAAGCTGATCGCGCTGCTGCCCGCGCTGCAGCGTCCGACCGTGTCGTCGCTGAGCGATCCGGAGTGGGTGGCGATCAACACGATCCTCGAGGAGAAGACGGCGCGGGACCTGATCCCGAAATTGAAGATGGCCGGCGGCCAGGGCATCGTCGAATACCCGTTGAACAAGATTGTCGTCTGATGATCAAGATCGTTGCCTCAACCAATCGTCGCGCCGTCGAGAAGTTGCTGTCGGCCACGCGCATTCGCGATCGCGCGACCGAGGCGCGCGCGGGCGAGATTGTCGATCGCGTGCGTCGCGGCGGCGATGCGGCGCTCGAGGCCTTCGCGCGCGAGCTTGACGGGCTCGAGGGGCCGCTCGAGGTGCCCCGCCGCGCCGAGGAGGCGCGGGCGCGCGGGCTGGCGCCGGCGGTGCGGGCGGCCATCACGCGGGCCGCCGCGCAGATTCGCCGCGTCGCCCGGCGGCAGGCACCCAAGGGCTGGCGGCTGCAGGTGGCGCCGGGCATCAGCGTCGAGCAGCGGGTGATTCCGCTGGCCAGGGTGGGCTGCTACGTTCCGGCCGGACGCTTCCCGCTGCCGTCGTCGCTCCTGATGACGGCCATTCCCGCCCGCGCCGCGGGCGTGCCCGAGGTCATCGTCGCTTGTCCGCGGCCCGACGCGGCGGTGTTTGCCGCGGCGATCGAGGCCGGGGTCGATCGCTTCTTCCAGGTTGGCGGCGCCCACGCGATCGGCGCCCTGGCCTACGGCACGCGCAGCGTGCCACGGGTGGACAAGATCGTCGGCCCGGGCAACCGCTGGGTGGCAGCGGCAAAGTCGATCGTCTCGGCCGATTGCGGGATCGATTTCTATGCCGGGCCTACCGAGATCCTGATCGTCACGGCCACCGGGCCCGCGCGCTGGATCGCCGCCGATCTGATCGCGCAGGCTGAACACGACCCCGACGCGCGCGCGGTGTTGATCACACCCAATCGCCGCCTCGCCGGGCAAGTGGCGCGCGCGGTTGAGCAACAACTGGATGAGAGCTCGTGGCGAGGGCTAAAGCCCTCGCCCTCCATTGCAGCGCAGTCGCTGTCCCAGCCATCGCCCTCCATTGCAGCGCAGTCGCTGTCCCAGCCGTCGCCCGCCATTGCGCGCCAATCGCTGTCGCGACACGGCGGGATCATCGTGTGCCGGAACATCGGCGAAGCGATCGACCTGGCCAACGCCGCAGCCTCCGAGCACCTGGTGGTGGGAACCGAAGCCCTGGCTCGACGCGTATGGAATGCTGGCGCGGTGTTCGTGGGCGGTTGGACAGCGCAGGTGGCCGGCGACTATGCCATCGGCTCCAATCACGTGCTGCCCACCGCCGGCGCGGCGAGATTTCGCGGTGGCCTGAATGCCGCGGACTTCGTCAAACTGGTGTCCGTGCAACGCCTGACGCGCACAGGACTCGGACGAATCGCCACGACCATCATCACCCTGGCGCGCGCCGAGGGACTGGAAGGTCATGCGCGATCGATTGAGATAAGGCAGAAACCATGACGACGATCCAGGGAGTGCCAGACCTCGGGCCCGGCCTTCGCCTTCACCTCAACGAAAACACCGGCGGCTGCTCGCCGAAGGTGGTGGAAGCGGTCCGCGCCTTTGACGGGCAGAAACTCGCCACCTATCCCGACTTTCGCGAGGCGATCCTCGAGACCGCGGCGTTTCTCGGCGTCGATCCCGACCGCATCGTGCTGACCAATGGTCTCGACGAAGGCATCCTGCTGGCGTCGATCGGCTACCTGATCAACCGCACGCCGGACGCGCTCGTCGCGCTGGGCGCGGCGCTGACGGCGTCGTCGGGCGTGCCGGAAATCCTCGTGGCGCAACCCGCGTTCGATCCGTACATTCACGCCGCGCGCTCGATGGGCGCGCGCGTCGTCTCGGTACCGCCAACGGCTGACTATTCCTACCCGGTCGACGCGGTCATTCGCGCCATCACGCCGAATACGCGCATCGTCTACGTCAACAACCCCAACAACCCGACGGGCCGGCCGATTCCGAAGGCCGACATTCACCGGGTCGCCCGCGAAGCCGGCCACGCCCTGGTGTTCGTGGACGAGGCGTACCACGACTTTCTCGGCGAGAACTTCCTGGCCGAGGCGGCGGCCTACCCCAACGTGCTGGTGGGCCGGACGTTTTCGAAGGCGTACGGACTTGCCGGCATGCGCGTCGGCGTGATGATCGCGTCGCCGGACATCCTCGCGCCGATCCGGAAGGCCATGCCGCTCTTCAACCTCAACGTGGTCGCCGTGGCCGCGCTTCGCGCTGCGTTGACCGACACCTCCTTTCGCGAGTGGTACATCGCGCAGGCCAACGAGTCCAAGGCGCTGGTGTATGCGGCCTGCGACCGCGCCGGCCTGCGTTACTGGAAGAGCGCCGCCAACTTCGTGTTGATCGACGGGGCCGAGCGCGCCCGCCAGCTCGTCGACGGCCTGATCGCCAGGGGCGTGTTCGTCCGCGACAAGACCAGCGACCCGGCCTCCCCCAATTGCTTCCGCCTGACGACCGGCGTGGTGGAGCACACGCGCACGGCAGTTGAGGCCCTGGAGGCGTTGTGCGTCGCGCGGTGATCGATCGGCAGACCGCCGAAACGCAGATCAAGCTCACGCTCGCCCTCGACGGCAAGGGGCGATACGACAACCAGACGGGGATCCGCTTTCTCGATCACATGCTGGACCTGGTGGCGCGGCACGGCGGCTTCGACCTGAAGGTGAAGGCCACCGGCGATCTGGACGTCGACCAACACCACACTGTGGAGGACGTCGGCATCGCGCTGGGCGAGGCGGTGGCGGCGGCGATCGGCAACAAGCGCGGCATCAATCGCGCCGGCTATTTCGTGATGCCGATGGACGAGACGCTGGCGGTGGCGGCCATCGACCTGGGCGGACGGCCGCACTGCGTCGTCGACACCAAGGTTACGGTGCGGCTGGTCGGCGATCTGCAGGCCGAACTGGTGGACGATTTCTTCGACGGCTTCGCCATGGCGGCCCGCGCCAACGTGCACCTCAAGGTGATGTACGGCCGGTCGAACCATCACAAGATCGAGGCGTGCTTCAAGGCGTTCGCCCGGGCGCTGCGGGTGGCCTGCGCGAAGGACAAGCGGCTGGCCAGGATGCTGCCGAGCACCAAGGGCTTGTTGTGATCGCACTCATCGATTACGGCGCCGGCAACCTGACCTCGGTGCGCAAGGCGCTCGCCGCGATTGGCGCCGCGGTGTGGACGCCGACGGTCCCTGGCGAACTGGCGCGGGCCCACGGCATCATCGTGCCGGGAGTTGGCCACTTCGACGCGACGCGCGCCCTTGGCGACGAGTGGCGCCAGGCGATTCGGGTGTCGATCGACGACGAAACCCCGCTGCTGGGGATCTGTGTCGGCCTGCAGTGGCTGTTCGAGGGCAGCACCGAGGCCCCCGGCGTCGACGGTTTCGGCGCCTTCAAAGGAACCTGCTTCAATTTTTCGGAATACGTAAGCAGGCCGCTGAAAGTGCCACATGTGGGCTGGAATAGCCTCTCGATGCCTCGTTCGTCCCGGCTGATGGCTGGCATCGCCGAAGGCACGCAGGTCTATTTCACGCACTCCTACGCCGCCCCCGTGATCGATGAAACAGTTGCGCTGTGTGACTACGGTGTCCCCTTCAGCGCCGCCGTCGAACACGGACACATCTCCGCCGTCCAGTTTCACCCGGAGAAATCCGGCGACGCTGGTTTGCAGGTCCTCCACAATTGGATTCGAACGGTATGAAGACGTTAACCACGGAGGTCACGAAGGACACGGCGCATTTTCCGTGGCTAGTGTACGTGTCGTCATATGCTCTCTAAACGCATCATCGCCTGCCTCGACGTGCGCGACGGCAAGGTCGTCAAGGGGATCAACTTCGAGGGCCTGCGCGACGCCGGCGATCCCGCCGCGCTGGCGCGCCGCTACAACACCGAGGGTATCGACGAACTGGTGATCCTCGACGTCACCGCCACGATGGAATCCCGTCAAGCGCGGGCGCACACGATTGCCGCGGTGGCGCGAGAGATCTTCCTGCCGCTCGCCGTCGGCGGCGGGATCCGCAGTGAAGAAGACGCCGCGGCGGCCATCGAGGCGGGCGCCGACAAGGTGAGCCTGAACACCGCCGCGCTCAATCAGCCTGAACTGATCACCACGCTGGCCCACCGCTATGGCAGCCAGGCCGTGGTGATTGCGATCGATGCGAAGCGCGAAGCCGATCGCTACGCGGTCTACGTGCGCAGCGGCCAGTCCGGCACCACGCGCGACGCGGTGGAATGGGCGCGCGAGGCCACCAACCGAGGCGCCGGCGAGATCCTGCTGACCTCGATCGATCGCGATGGGACCAAGAGTGGTTTCGATTGCGAAATGACCGCCGCGGTGTCCGACGCCGTGAACATTCCGGTGATTGCCTCCGGGGGAGCCGGCACCTTCGAGCACTTCGCCGATGTCTTCACCAGCGGCCGCGCCGACGCCGCGCTCGCGGCGTCGATTTTCCACTTCAACGAAAAGAGCGTGAGCGAGCTCAAACGCTTCTTGCACGCGCGCGGCATTCCCGTAAGAATTTGATCGACCCATGCTGATCCCATCGATCGATCTCCAGGGCGGACGCGTCGTCCAGCTCGTGCAAGGCGACAAGCTCGCCGTCGCGTCGGACGACCTCGACGGCTGGATCGAGAAGTTCTCCCGGTTCCCGAAAGTGCAGCTCATCGACCTGGACGCCGCGATGTCGCGCGGCAACAACGACGCGCTCGTCAACCGAATCGCCGCCCGGCTCCCGTGCCGGGTCGGTGGCGGCGTGCGCAGCGTGCGGCGCGCCGAAGAGTTGATCGCCGCCGGCGCGCAGGCGGTGATCGCCGGCTCGGGTCTGTTCAACGCTCGGCGGGCCGGGGCTTCAGCCCAGGCCGAGTTGTCCGATTTGATCAACCTGGATTTTGCGAAGGCGTTGGCCGACACCGTCGGCATGCATCGGCTGATCGCGGCGGTGGACTCGAAGGGCGGCCGCGTGGTGATCCACGGCTGGAAGACCACGCTACCGCTCACGGCTGTGCAAGCCGTCGCCGCGCTCGAGCCGTACTGCGAGGAGTTCCTCTACACCCACGTGGACAAGGAGGGCCTGATGCAGGGCACCGACATGGATGCGATCCGCGCCGTCGCCAAGGCGACCGAGCGAAAACTGACCGCCGCCGGCGGCATCACGACGCGCGCGGAAATCGACGCGCTCGATGCCCTCGGCATCGACGCGGTCGTGGGCATGGCGATCTATACGGGTTCATTGGCGATCGACTGAGCCCGCGTCAGGGCCGGCGCTTCATGCCCGCGGCCACACACAGCCATGCCGCCGTCAGGCACGCGAAGCCCACAAACAACGGCACTAGCGCCTCCGCCGAACCGATGGCCACGACTCGAGCCGCAGGTGGCGGGTCGGCCATGCCGATCATTCGCAACACATTGATGAATCCCAGGATCGTGCCGCCCAGCGCCGCGAAGATGCCGGCGAGCGAGATCGGCCGCAACAACGCCAACCGTGCCTCGGTGGGGCTTAGTAGATAGGCCAGGCCCGCGCCAAACGGGAAAATGCTGACGAGCAAGCTGAGAAGCGCGGCGATGCCTGCGTTGCTCAGTATCCGGAAGAATTCCATGGTTGTCCCTCCCCATCCAACACGGATATAACGCCGATGCGGCCCGATCGTGACGGCTGTCACGACTTGGCAGGTCGCGCGTTATGAGAGAAATGGACCGGGAGTCCGAACTCGAATTGGTGGCCAGGCTCAGGGCCGGCGACACCGCCGCGTTCGACGTGGTCTACGAGTCGTTCAACGCGCGGCTCTTCAATTTCCTGGCGCGGCTCTCGCGCCGGCGCGACGTCGCCGAGGACCTGCTCGAGGAAACGTGGCTGCGCGTGGTCGATCGCGCGCCGCGTCTCGATCCCGAAACCCGGCTCGGTCCATTCCTGTTCACGGTGGCCAGGAATCTCTACGTGAGTTATTGCCGCTCGCGCCGGGTTGCCGACAGCCATGCGGGCGAACTGATCGGCCTGTGGCCGTACGGAACGCCGCCGCCGACACCATTTGAATCTGCCGTCGCCAACGAAACCGATCGCAGGGTGGAACTCGCACTCGCCACGCTGCCACTGGCCTACCGCGAAGCGTTGCTGCTGGTTGCCGTGCAAGGCCTTCGACCCGCCGAGGCCGCGGAGGTGTGCGGCATTCAGCCCGAGGCCATGCGGCAGCGATTGAGCCGGGCCCGGACGCTGCTCGCGGAACGTCTCGGGCACATCGACGCGCCAATCCTCGCGCGATTGAAGGAGGTCACGACATGACGCCGGACAACGCCTGGCGCAGCCTTGAACAACTTCCGCAGCTGACCCCGAGCACGGCGCGCGCCACGCGCGTCAGCGTGAAATGCCGTCAGCGCATGTTCCGCCGAACGGCCCTTGCGAGCCGGAGAAGGCCACGATTCACGGCGGAATTCGCCGTGATCGGCGTGTTCTGCGTGGTCTATTTCCTGGCCGTCGCCCGCGACGCGATCAGGTTTCTCATGGGATAGGATGTGCGGCTGAGGAGGACTGCATGGTATCCGTCCTGTCGCTTTGGCTCCCGATCATTGTCGCCGCCGTCATCGTGTTCCTCGTCTCGTCCGTCATCCACATGGCCACGCCGTGGCACAAGGGCGACTGGCTGAAAGTGCCCAGCGAAGACAACGTGATGAACGCGCTTCGCCCCTTCAACCTGGCACCAGGCGACTACGGCATGCCGCTCGCGGGCAGCATGGCCAACATGAACACGCCTGAATTCAAGGACAAGCTGAAGAAGGGCCCGGTGATCTTCATGACCGTGCGCCAGTCCGGCGAGTTCAACATGGGCGCCACGCTCTTCAAGTGGTTCCTGTTTTCCCTGCTGGTTGGTTTTTTCACCGCCTACGTGGCCGGTGTTGCACTGCCGGTTGGCGCCGACTATCTCAAGGTGTTCCAGGTCTCCGGATGCGTGGCCTTCATGGCGTATTCGTTCGGCCAGATGCCGCAATCGATTTGGTACAGCAAGAACTGGGGCACGACTATCAAGTCGATGATCGACGGGCTCGTCTATGGCCTGATGACGGCCGGCACCTTCGGCTGGCTCTGGCCGAAGTGAATAACGAATGAACAATAACGAATAAACAATAACGAATAAACAATAACGAATAAACAATAACGAAT
>JBDTMB010000256.1:0-8306 GCA_039934485.1 Vicinamibacterales bacterium | reverse complement strand
AGGCTCGCGAATCCTGTTGGTGCCGCGACGGTGAGATTCGCCGCACGTCGCAGGATGGCCTGAGCCAGCGGGTGCTGGGAGCCCTGCTCCACGGCCGCCGCGGCGGCCAGCACCGCGTCCTCCGTGACTCCATCCGCCGTCACGATCTCCACGACCTCCGGCTGGCCAACGGTGAGCGTGCCGGTCTTGTCGAAGACGATCACGTTCAGTTTGGTAGCATCTTCGAGCGCCGAGGCGTTCTTGAAGAGAATGCCTTTGGTGGCGCCCAGGCCGGTACTCACCATCACTGCCATCGGCGTCGCGAGCCCCAGCGCATCCGGGCAGGCGATGACGAACACCGTGATGGTCAGCGTCACCGCAAACAGCAGCGGCTGTCCGATCCACCAGAACCACACGGCAAAGGTCGCCAGACCGATGACGATCGCCGCGATCACCAGCCACTGGGCGGCCTTGTCTGCCAGTAGTTGCGCCGGCGCCTTGGAGTTCTGCGCCTCCTGGACCAACTTGACGATCTGCGCCAGCGCCGAGTCGGCTCCCACCTTTGTCGCTTTGTAGCGAAAGCTGCCGCTCTTGTTGATGGTCGCACCGATGACCGTCGCGCCAGGGCCCTTCTGCACCGGCATCGACTCGCCGGTGAGCATCGACTCGTCGACCAGTGATTCGCCGGTTTCGATCGTGCCGTCGACCGGTATCTTGCCACCCGGCTTGATCACGACGATCTCGCCGGCCAGCACCTCCGCCGTCGGCACTTCAACTTCGGCGCCGTTCCGGATCACGAAAGCCTTCGCTGGGGTGAGATTCATCAGCGCCTTGATGGCGGACGAGGCACCCGCACGGGCTCGCATCTCCAGCCAGTGGCCGAGCAGGATGAACACCAGGAGGACCGCGACGGCCTCGAAGAACTGCCCTTGCGCAGTAAAGAAGAACGTGGCGCCAACACTGAAGAGATACCCGGTGCCGACGCTCAACACGATCAGCGCTGCCATGCCCAGGGTGCCTGTCATCAGCGCGCGCCAGGCAGAGACAAAAAACGGGAAGCTCGGATAGAGAACGGCTGCGCTCGCTAGAAAGAACAGCCACAAGTTCAGCGACAGCCCGAAGGGCGGCGCCGGCGGCGTGAACATATCGCCCATCGGCGCGTAGACAAAGATCGGCACGGTGAACATCAGGCAGATCCAGAAACGGTTGCGCATGTCCCGAACCATGGCTGGAAGGTCATGGCCGCTGTGGCCCATCTCATGCGCCATGTCCGCCGCCATCGCGGGTTGCGCGCCCGGCTTCGAGTGACCCTCGTGGGCTTGGTCAGCCGGAGCCGCGGAAGCGGTGGCAGCCGCGAGCGCCGCAACAGGAGCGGTATGGCCCGCGTGCCCGTCCGTCGCCGGTGCGGCCGACTGCGCCGCGGGCTCGTAGCCGCGTTGGCGTACGGCCGACTTGATATCAGCGACCTCGAGGCGGGTTTCGTCGTAGCGCACCGTGGCGTTTCCCGCGGCGTAATTCACGGTGGCGCTGCCAACTCCAGGCACTCTACGGATCCGCTTCTCGACTTCGTCCACGCTCAAGACCGACAACATGTCGTGGATGTCAATGACGCTCGTTTTCATCCCGTCTCTCTAGTCTTCGTTGGACATCGTATGTTTGCCCTGGCGCACCGAACCGTCCTGCCCCTCGTCCCAAACCATTTCGCATGCGGCCACGGGTACCGCGGCACCGGCGCGCCATAGCCATCCCACCGGGAAAAACCGTGCGCCCTGGTTGAGAATTTCCGGCGTGGGTTTGAAGGACACAGCCAAGCCAGACTCCACCTGCATCACGTCATCGGGCAGCGGCTGGAATTCGCCGGTTTGTTCGTCATGCCTGTGCGGCATGAAGATGCCGAGTTGGTACTCGGCAAGTCTCTGCAGCATCGCCTGCACTTCAGGCAGACGGATCGCCTCCTGCGCGGTTCTCAAAGCGGGTGGCAAACCCGAGGCGTTTGCTAGCGTCACATTGGCTGTTGACATGTTGCTTTCCTTGATTAGGTTTTGTCTGGCGCTGCCTGACCGTGCGTTGCGGTGTTGCCGGGTGACACGTCGCCTATTGGAGCGGCTGGGGCCGCGGCGGCGTCCGGGGACGTTTTCGGCGCGCTGGTCGCACTCGGCGCGGCAGGCGATGCACTCGGCGAGGGTGCGGCGGGCGAGGCGGCGTGGCCGGCGTGACTCTCACCCGCTGAAGCTGCGCCCGGCGCAGTGGGCTCATACCCGCTTTGACGGACGGCCGACCTGATATCGGCGATCTCGAGCCGGGTCTCGTCGTAGCGTACGGTGGCGCTTCCGGCAGCAAAATTCACTGTCGCGCTATCGACACCCGGCACTTCACTGATGCGCTTTTCTACTCCCTCCACGCTCAGGACCGATAGCATGTCGTGCACTTCCATAACGCTGGTCTTCATAAGCCTCTCCTAGCGGTGTTGTCTTCAGTGACTTCGCCAGCTGGCCGTTTGCGAGGTTCGAGCGGGCATACTCGAAAACGATTCCAGGATCCGGACGGATCAGTCGATCGTCTTTGCCTTTGTAGTGGAGCCGGCCGAGCAGATCGCTGATGATGTTGAGCCGCGCCAGGTGCTTGTCGTTGGCGCGGACCAGAGTCCACGGCGCGATCGGGGTATGTGAACGCGCCAGCATCTCGTTGCGGGCCCGGCTGTATGCCTTCCAGCGCTTGAGCGCCTGACCGTCGATCGGACTGACCTTCCATCGCTTGAGCGGGTCCGTTTTCCGGTTCCCCAAGCGCCGTTTCTGTTCATCTTTGCTGATATCGAGGTAGTACTTGAGAAGCTTCACCCCCGAGCGGACCAACATATTCTCGAAGGTTGACACCGAACCCATGAACTCTTCGTGCTCCACTTCGGTGCAGAAGCCCATGACCCGCTCGACACCGGCACGGTTATACCAACTGCGATTGAAGAGCACGAGTTCCTGCGCTGCAGGCAAATGCAGGACATACCGCTGGAAGTACCACGAGCTACGGTCGCGGTCCGAGGGTTTACCGAGGGCGACGACGCGGGTTTCGCGTGGGCTCAGGTGCTGGACAATGCGCTTGATCGTGCCGTCCTTGCCGGACGCATCCCGGCCCTCCAGGATGATCAGGATCTTGTCGCCGCACTTGATAGAGTGCCGCTGCAGCTTGACGAGTTCAACTTGGAGCTTGCGTAGACGGTCCTTATAGGTCTTGGTCGACATCGGCGGCGCGTGCCCGCTGGATTCCCGGTCGGCGACCTTCTTGCTCATGCCTGTCTCACGAGAGACTGTCTTTGGTCGTCGGCGTTTGGGCGCGGCGCACAATCGCGACCGAACACTTCGCGTGGAGCGCCACCGCCTGTGAAACCGAGCCGAGCAGGAAACGTTCGATCGTTCCCAGGCCGTGTGAGCCGACTACGATCCAATCTGCCCCGAACGCTTCGGCGTCGTCCAGAATCACCCGCTTGGGTGAGCCGGAGAGGACGTCCGTCGTGACCTTGAGGTGGCGGCTGCCCTCGTCGGCTCGGAGCTTGGCGGCGGCCACGTCGACTGCCGCCCGCGCCAGCTCACGCCCGTTATCCTCGATCTGAATATACAGACCCGCATTTCCGCCGCCCCCCGCAAACGTATCCGGCATATACGGCGGTTCGACCACCGAAATGACTCGCACTTCGCTGCCTGCGGGATAGTGTTGGCGAGCAGTCGCGTCAACGGCGGCGTGGCTATGTTCAGAACCATCGATGGCCAGAAGAATCTTCAGCATGTCGGTCCCCTCTAAGTCTTGGTGTGAATATGACCTGTCCGGCTGAGGCCGTCTGTGCAATCGAGGACAGGCCACGGCGCCGACACCGGCAGCGTGGCGGACGACAGGATGCCTCCGAGAATGCGCGACATAAAGCAACCACATCGAGGAAGCCGGGGCAAAGACCAGCTGCCCAACGGCCAATCACATGGCGGTTCCGTGTCCGGTGCCCAAGATCGGACCCCGAGTCGTTGCCATCAGCCGCAACCTATTAAATGGCGCCCAATCGAGGGTGTTCACTTGTGGACAGCACCGTCGCCGCTCACTGTGTGAGGGTTGGGGTTCAGTCACCGATGCCTGATACTCCCCAGCACGATTCTCACCGGCGACCGCACGTACCGCCAGCTGAGGGTCCGTTCATGGAATTCGATCTGCCGGCCGAAATCCACCGGTTGCACGCGGAGGCGACCTGGAGCACCGGTCACAATGCCAAGACGCTCATCAAGTACGACGACGTGCGGGTCGTTCTCACCGCGCTTCAGGCAACCATCCGCGTTCCCGAACACAAGACCCACGGGCGAATCGTGGTCCAGGTGCTGTCCGGCCACATCCACGTGAGGGCCTTAGGCCGGACGTTCAGTCTTCGCGCCGGCGGTCTGCTCGCGCTGGATCACGGAGTCCTTCACGACATCGAGGCGCTCGAAGAGAGCGGGTTTCTGCAGACCATTGCGTGGCCGGGTTCCAAGGCGACTGCCGACCGAGGCCGAGCCCCACTGGCAGGGGCCGGCGAGCTGACGGAGTCGAGACATGACTGAACCAAATCGAATTCGCGTCGCTGTCAACGGTTATGGAGTAATCGGCAAGCGCGTCGCGGCGGCGGTCGCACTGCAGCAAGACATGTTGCTGGCCGGCGTGGCGGACATCGTGACGGATTGGCGCGCGCGGATGCTGATCCGGAATGGCTTTGGTCTGTTCGCCGCGACGAGCGAACATGCAGCCGGGATGCGCGCTGTCGGACTGGAGGTCGCGGGAGTATTGGACGACTTGCTGGGGCAGGCTGACGTGGTTGTGGACTGCACGCCCAAGCATGTCGCCGCGAAGAATATCGACCTCTACAGGCGCCGTGGCATCAAGTTCATTGTTCAAGGCGGGGAAACCCACGAGGCCACGGGGCACTCATTTGTGGCCGAGGCGAACTATGCCAGCGCGCTCGGTCGCGAAGCCACGCGTGTCGTCTCATGCAACACGACGTCGATCGTGCGGACGCTGACCGCGCTCAAGCGGGCCGGGTTGCTTCGACGCGCCAGGGGCACTTTGTTGCGCCGCGCGACTGATGCGTGGGAAAGCCACGCAACCGGGATCATGAACACGCTGGTGCCGGAACCGGAGATTCCGAGTCATCAGGGTCCAGACGCACAAAGCGTCGACGCGGCTCTCGACGTGGTCACGATGGCGGTCAAGGTTCCGGAGACGCTGGGACACCTGCACTACTGGTCGGTGCAGATGACGCGTCCCGTCGGCAAGGACGAGGTGCTCGCAGCCTTTCGCACTTCCACTCGGATCGCGCTGCTGCACGCCAGCGACGGCCTGGTGGCGCTCAATACAGTCAAAGAACTGATGGCCGATCGCGGTCGCCCGTACGACAACCTCTACGAAGTGGCCTTGTGGGCCGACATGCTGCGCGTGCAGGGCGATGAGTTGTTTTACGCCTACATGGTGGACAACCAGGCCATCGTCATCCCGGAGACGATCGACGCCATTCGAGCCTTGACTGGAACCGTGACGGACGCAAATGAGTCGATCGCCAAGACCAATGCGTCGCTCGGCATCGAACCGACGTTGATCTGACGTCCGGCCTGGTCCAATCGTTATGGGCCCTGTCACCTGACCGGAGCCAGCCGCAGCCGGCTCCTGTGCAAACGGGGACACGCCCGTTGCCCCTTCGTATGTGACTCTTGGGCAACGGCTTGGGTAGTCAATCTGAGGAAACTCATTCCATGAGCAACACCAACACCGATTCCACGAATAACCGCACCATCGCGTTCATCTTCGGGACCATTGTCATCGTCTGGTTGCTCGTGCTCCTGTTTCGCGACGGCGGTACGATGATGGCCGGCAACATGATGAGTTGGTGGCGGTAGCGCGGGCAGCGTCCTTGACAATAGGGGGTGAGGGTATACAATAGGCCCTGGGGGTATTGAAATGAGTGCCGAGACCACTTTCACCATCCAGGGCATGTCGTGCGGCGGCTGCGTCAACAGCGTGACGCGCGTCCTCAAGGCCGTGCCCGGCATCGAACCACTCCACGTCGAGGTCGGCAAGGCCACGGTCAGCATCGACCCGGCCCTGGCCACCGCCGAGCTGGCCAAGGCCGCCATCGAACGCGCCGGCTTCTCCGTCGTCAAGGAGAGCTGACGTCATGACCGGCCTCGACTGGGGCATCGCGGCGGCAGCCCTGCTCCTCATCATCGCGGTGAACTGGTATTTCCTCGGCCCGCGCCGGGCGGCCGCGGTGGTGGCCACCGCAGCCGCGGGCGTGGCAGACATCACCATTCGAGTTGAGGGCGGCTATTCGCCCGACGCGGTGGAAGTCCCCCGCGGCGCCCGCGTCCGCCTCACCTTCGATCGCCAGGAAGATAATCCCTGCTCCGATGAATTGGTGATCCCCGACTTCTCGATTCGCCGCAGCCTGCCCGCGTTCGCCAAGACGATCATCGAGTTCACCGCCGACGCCCCGGGACGCCACGAGTTCAAGTGCGGGATGGGGATGTTGCACGGATCGATCACGGTGAAGTGAGTTCATCATGACCACCGAAGTTCTTACGCCAACCACACCGGCCACGACCCGCATCACGCTGCCGGTTGAAGGCATGACGTGCGCGTCGTGCCAGGCCAATGTCCAGCGCGCGCTCACCGCGACGCCCGGGGTCGCCAAGGCGGCGGTGAACCTGATGATGCACGAGGCCACGATCACGTTCGATCCGTCGGTCCTGAACGCGGAGAAGCTGGTGGCCGCAATCAACGACACCGGTTATCAGTCGCACCTCCCCGTTCCCGTTGAAGGCGTCGCGGCGGAGGATGAGGCGCGCGAAGCCGCACAGCAGCGCGAGTATCACGGCCTGCGCACGAAGGCGCTCGTCAGCCTCGCCCTCGGCGTCGTGGCGATGCTTCTCTCGATGCCGCTCATGGCGGGCACCCCTTCCCATGCCGAGCATGGCGGTGATCCCGTCCTGCGATGGACCATGGCGGTGGTCGATCCCGCTTTGCGCCGCGTGGCGCCCTGGCTCTACGCGCTCGATGCCCGGACGCTGATGGTGACGCTGCTCGTCGCGACCCTCGTCGTGATGGGATGGGCCGGCCGTCACTTCTACACGCGCGCGTGGTCCAGCTTGCGCCACCGCACGAGCGACATGAACACGCTGATCGCCGTCGGCACCGGCGCCGCATTTCTCTATTCGCTGGCGGCCACGCTCCAGCCTGGCTGGTTCGTCACCGGCAACGCGCGGCCGGATGTGTATTACGAAGCGGTGATCCTGATCATCGCGCTGGTGCTGCTCGGCAACACGATGGAGGCTCGCGCCAAGAGCCAGACGACTCGGGCGCTTCGCCAACTGGCGAAGCTGCAGCCGTCAACCGCGCGCGTGCGCCGCGACGGCCGCGAGGAAGAGATCCCGATTGCCGGCGTGCGCCTTGGCGACCTCGTGCTGGTCCGTCCGGGCGAACGCTTTCCCGTCGACGGCGAAGTCCAGGCCGGCAGTGGCGCGGTCGACGAGTCGATGCTCACCGGCGAATCGATGCCGGTGGAAAAGAAGGCCGGCGACCGCGTCATCGGCGCCACCGTCAACAAGACCGGCGCCTTCGAGATCAAGGCGACGGCGGTGGGCGCCACCAGCATGCTGGCGAGCATCGTCCGGTTGATGAAGGAAGCCCAGGGCTCGCAGGCGCCCGTGCAACGGCTGGCGGATCGGATCTCGGCGGTGTTCGTGCCGGTGGTGATCAGTCTCGCCATTGCCACCTTCGCGGTCTGGATGATCGTGCCCGCGGAGCCGTCGTTCGTCCGCGCCCTCACCGCCGCCGTCTCGGTGCTGATCATCGCGTGCCCCTGCGCGATGGGGCTGGCCGTCCCGACGGCGGTCATGGTCGCCACGGGCCGCGGCGCCGCGGCGGGCGTCCTCATCAAGGGCGGGGAGCCGCTCGAACGCCTCGCCTCGATCGACACCGTGGTGTTCGACAAGACCGGGACGCTCACGCATGACCGCATGTCGGTGATGGGTTGCCGCAGCCGCACCGGCACCACGGCCGCGCAAGCTGTGCGACTGGCTGCAGCGCTTGCGGCAGGGTCGCTGCATCCGGCTTCGCGCGCCATCGCCGCGGCTGCGGTGGCACCGGTTGCAGCCGCCTCACGTGTGCGCGAGGAGTCGGGCGAGGGCGTCAGCGGCGTCGTGGAGGGCATGGCCCTGCGTCTGGGGTCGGCCAGTTTTTGCGCCGCACCTGACAGTGGCGGGACAGCCGCAGTTCACCTGGCCGACGAGCAGGGCTGGCTGGCAACTTTCGAGCTGGACGAATCGCTC